>JBICIE010000230.1:0-8503 GCA_043101635.1 Phycisphaerales bacterium JB039
GTGAATGGGCGGGCCTTCCGGGGATCCACCGCATCCGGGTCCGGGCCCGGCGCCATGTGCAGGCCCGCCAGGTAGCTGTAGCTGAAGCCGTGCTCCCGGGCGAGCGGCCTGGTAATAGAGAAGCCGCTACCGGGGGGGCGTTTGGGGCTGCCCGGATCGTTCGGACATAGGAACGGCGCTTGACCGTCCCGGAATCCGCCGTCGTCGGCGCGAGGCGGCAAGGGAGCATCCATGTAGTCGTTCAGAAGCACATAGATCCGGGTGTACCCGATGTAGTTGTGATGGGGTGCGCTGTAGCCGGGCGCTGCCGGCAGAATGCCCTGGTTGGCGCTGTCCACGTACATCTGGAGCGCCGGGCCGAACCCCTTCAGGTTGGACATGCACTTGGCCCGTCGGGCGGTCGTCATGGCGCCGGCAAGAGCCGGCGCGAGGATACCGATCAGCAGACCGACGATGGCCACGACGACGATAAGCTCGATCAGCGTGAAGCCACAGCACCTGGTGCGCACGAGGTCACTCCTTTATCCGCCGCTCCGGGCAACTGGAGATCCCGATGCACGCTGTGCGACCAGAGGATTGCCATCATCGCAGAGCGCCAGGATCCGATCGCGAACATCGGGCCGCTCCGTGAGCTTTGCTTCCTCTGCACAGCCGATTGCGCAGATCACGATGCGCGGGTTGGTGTCCCAGAGCCGGCGGACGATACCAGCCTCGAGCACTTTGCGCGTCTCCGCTGTCATCTCGCTGTTCTTGCCAAGATGGGCAGCCATCACCGCGAGCGCCCAGCGCTGCACGACGACCTCGTCGCTCGCAGCGATCGACTCCTCAAGAAAAAGGGCGTCGTCTTCAGTCAGGTGCGACTGAGCTAAAATCGTGTTCACGATTCGGTCGCGCCGCCGATTTCCTTCCTCGCTGAGCTCTGGCGAAGCAGCGACCACCGGTCGTTTCCTGGCGCCACAGCTCTCGCAGGTGGAGCGGTAGATCACATAGCCGAACGACCCCGCCGAGATGAGCACCGCGGTCCCGACAACGAGTCGCTGCACTATCGACGACATCCCTTGCTCCTTTCGCGGCAGGCGTCGCAGGGGTCGGCGGCTCCGAGTGCCACTGTGGCAACACCAAGCACGCTCGCCAGAACTGCCGCGCCCATCAGCGTCAAACGCTCCATGATCGGCTCCTTCTCTGAAAATGAACCAGCCGGAGATTCGCCGCACACGCGGCGGCGCATACTGCCATCAACCAGGAATTTGCTCCAACCATTGTGATCTCGCTCGAAGCCGATCCGAAGCAGGGGCATCTCCAACTGCTACCGGCGACGAGGGCCGCAAGATGCAGAACGGCGAAAAGTCCGAAGAGGGGCGCGGCGAAGGCGGCGGATCGCTGGGGCCGCGCGATTGCCACAAGTCCTATCAAGTACCTCGATCGCAATGATCCCGCCCGTGATCGCGATCGCGGCTCGGCGCCCGACCACGAGTGATTCTTGCGCCCAATCAGCGACGGCGGAATATCCCACGATCTTCGCCAGCGCTGCGGCGACCAGGAGTGCCCCCGCCGCCCGGGCGACGGTTTCACTCAGCGCCTCGGGCGCCCGAGGGCGAAGGCGCTGAAAGCCGCTCGTGGCTGAACTGATCATCGCCCGGAGTCCCCGATCGCCCGAACGCCCGGAGGCCCGGAGGCCCGGAGGCCCGCAGTCCCGGAGGCCCGCAGTCCCGGAGTCGCTGATCTGGAAGACCCCATTCCCCACATGCGGCCCAGACTACCGCGCGCGGCGCTGCGTGTCAAGCGCCGTTTGGCGCCGCTGTGAGAACAAGGGCGCCGACGCATCGCCCGCCGGCGCAGACGCTCCGGGGCCGGATTCCCAGGCGTCATAATCCCGGGCGGCGCAACGGGTTGCGCCGATTCCGGCGCCGGCCGGGCCAACATGAAAACCACCGGCTGTCCCCAGTCGTACAGACGGGCGTCATTTCTGGTAAGCTGGGGCGATATGCCGACCATCTGGTCCGACGACATCCTGATCGCCGATCTCGCTGACGAGCCGGCCCTCTCCGATGAGCTTGATCAGATCATCGAGCAGTCGCTGACGCCGCCGGACGGGCGCTACCCGCACGTCGTGCTCAACTTCGGGCAGGTCAGTTACATCAACAGTTCCAACATCGCCCAGCTTCTGCGCCTGCGCAAGGACCTCGGCGGGCGCGGGCGCAAGCTCCAGATCTG
The DNA here is from genome assembly GCA_043101635.1 of Phycisphaerales bacterium JB039. Taxonomy (GTDB): domain Bacteria; phylum Planctomycetota; class Phycisphaerae; order Phycisphaerales; family UBA1924; genus CAYMJK01. The sequence goes on from JBICIE010000230.1 coordinate 2,215, forward strand.
CTCGCTCTCCGATGAGGTCTGGACGGTGATGCTGACGACGGGCCTCGACAAGGTGCTGAGCTTCAGCCCGGACACCATGACCGCGCTGGCGACGCTGCAGCTCGAGGATGAGGACGCGGCCTGAGCGCCGCCGCCTGATGACGCGCGAGATCTTCCAGGTGCGAGACGCCAGGATCGTTCCGGCGCCCGATGCGCCGATCGTCACGGCGGATGCCGCCCGGCGCATCGATGCGCTGTGCGCTGAGCGATATCACATCCCGTCGCTGTTGCTGATGGAGCAGGCCGCGGCGGGGCTCGAGGTCGTGGCCGTGGAGATGCTCGCCGGCGCAGGTGGTCCGGTCGTGATCCTCTGTGGCCCGGGTTCCAACGGCGGTGACGGGTTCGCGCTGGCGCGGCGGCTGCACAACCGGGGCCTCGAAGTGGGCCTCCGGGTTGCTCCCGGCGCCGGTAGCTCGGGCGACAGTCAGATCAACCGGCGCATCGCCGAGCAGATGGGCATCCCGATTGCCGCGGGCGTCCCGGGCGCCGGCGAGCACGCGCGGCTGATCGTCGATGCGCTGTTCGGCACGGGGCTGGGCCGTCCGGTCGAGGGGCCCGCGGCGGAGCTGATCGCGTGGGCCAACGGCGCCCGGCGCGCAGGGGCGCGCACGCTGGCGGTCGATGTGCCCAGCGGGATTAGCGCCGAGTCCGGGGAGGCGCTGGGCCAGGCGATCGAGGCGGATACGACGGTCACGTTCGTCGGGGTGAAGCCCGGGCTGCTGCGGGCCGCTGGCGCGGCGTGCGCCGGGCGGATCGTCATCGCGCCCATCGGCGCCCCGCGCGAACTTGAGCGGGAGGTCCTCGGCGGCTGATTTGACGCGGCGGCGCCGCCGGCCTTGGATCCAGAGCCCGCCCGGCGCGGGCCTGCGGAGGGATCGCCATGGCGGTTCGCATGGAACTGAGCCGCATCCTGATTCGCGAGCTCAACGACTTTCAGATCATCGAGCTGCGCGAGGTCGTCGATGATGAAGAGGGCGGGCGGGCCTTCCCCATCTCGATCGGCCTGCCCGAGGCTCAGGCGATCGAGCGCCGCCTCAGCGGCGTGGTCGTGAAACGGCCCCAGACCCATGACCTGCTGGCCAACGTGATCCAGACGCTCGGCGCCGAGCTTCAGTCGGTGACGGTGACCGACCTTGCCGACGGCACGTTCTACGCCACGCTCGATGTGCGCACCGCGGCCGACGAGTCCCTTCACATCGACGCCCGTCCCAGCGACGCGATCGCCCTGGGCATCGGCATCGGCGTGCCGATTTATGTCGAGGAGCACGTGCTCGAGGGCGTGCGCGATGGAGAACCGGATTGAGTCGCGCTGCCGGCGGCGACCTTCCTGACCCCGCCGGCTTCGCTGACCCGTGCGCCCGGCCGCTGGTCACCGCGGACATCGAGGGCGTCGGCGGACGCATCAAGCAGCGCCCCGAGGACTTCCTGGTCGAGGAGATCCCGATCACCCAGCCGTGCGGGTCGGGCGAGCACATCTGGATGCTGGTCGAGAAGCGCGACATGTCCACGTTGCACATGGCGCGCGTCGTCGCGCGGCACTTCAGCGTGCCGCTGCGCGATGTCGGCTGGGCCGGCCTCAAGGACCGGCGGGCCATCACGCGCCAGGTCATCTCCGTGCGCACGCCCGGGCGCAGACCGGAGGACTTTCCCCAGCTTCAGCACGACCAGATCGCCGTGCTCTGGGTCGATCTGCACGACCGCAAGCTGCGGCGCGGCCACCTGCGCGGCAACCGCTTTTCCATCCGCATCCGCGATGTGCAACCCACCGGCGCCCTGATTGCCCAGCGCGCCCTGCAGCGCCTGCGAGTCAGCGGCCTGCCCGGTTTGATCGGCAGCCAGCGCTTCGGCGCTGCCGGCGTCAATCATCTCGTCGGCCGGGCCCTGCTTCGCGGCGAGTCGCAGCTGGTTCTGGATCTGCTGCTCGGCCCGCTGGAAGGGGGCGCAATTCACCCGGAGTCGCGCCGGCTCTACGCCGAGGGGCGCTACGCCGAGGCCCTCGAGGCGCTGCCGAAGGCGGCCCGCACCGAGCGCAGCGCGCTGGGCCCGCTCTCGCGCGGCGCCTCGGCGCAGAAGGCCGTCGGCGCCATCCCCGTTCCTGAGCGGCGCTTTCTGATCACCGCAGCGCAGTCGGCGGTCTTCAACGACCTGCTGCGGGCGCGCATGGACGACGGAAGCTGGGACCGCTGCGTCGAGGGCGATCTGGCTATGAAACTCGACGGGCGGGCCACTTTCGCCGTCACCGGCGCCGACATCGCCACGGGCGAACTCGATGCGCGGCTGGCCCGCTTCGAGATCAGCCCCACCGGCCCCATGTGGGGACCGCAGATGCAGCGGGCCACCGGCGCCGTCGACGCCATGGAACTCGAGGTCCTGGCCCGCTTCGGTCTTTCGCCCGAGGCGCTGGAGGCCTTCCCGGGCGCAGCCCGCGGCGACATCGAGGGCCAGCGCCGGCCGCTGCGCGTGCCCGTCGTGGATCCGGAGGTTGAAGGCGGCGTCGATGAGCACGGCGCGTTCATTCGCTGCGCCTTCGATCTGCCCCGAGGCAGCTTCGCCACAGAGGTCATGCGCGAGATCATGAAGCCCGCTGATGCCGCCGCACTGACCGGAGGAGACTTTTGATGGCGTCTGGCGACCTGGTGGTGTTCGACGCCGGTGGCGTGCTGGTGCGCATCTGCCGCACCTGGGCCGAGGGCGCTGCGCGTGCCGGCGTCGCCGCGCCGCCGCAGGGAGTCGCCGCGCCGGAGGCCATCGATCGCCGGCGGGCTCTGAGCAACCTGTATCAGTCCGGGCGGATGACGGCCGAGGAGTACTTTGCGCAGCTTGCCGCATCCGTCGGAAGCGGCTGCGACGCCGAGCTCGCCCAGCGCATTCATGACGCATGGCTGATCGACGAGTACCCCGGGGTCGGCGCGCTCATCAATGACCTGCACGCCGCCGGGATCGCGACGGCCCTGCTCTCCAATACCAACGAGCGGCACTACCGCGTCATGGCCACGCCCGGCGGGCTGTACCCGGCAGTCGCGGCCCTCGGGGCCTGGTTCGTGAGCCACGAACTCGGCGCCTGCAAGCCGGAACCGCGCATTTACGAGGCCGTGGAGCGGGCGGTGGGCCGCGGCCCGGATCAGATCATCTTCTTAGATGATCTGGAGGCGAACATCGCCGCGGCGGCCCGGCGCGGCTGGCGGGCCCACCAGATCGATCACGCCGGCGACACCGCGGCGCAGATGCGGGCCCGGCTGCGCGACCTGCGCATCCTCTGAGCCTCTCGCGGCCTGCGCGCGCACGGTCAGCCCTCCCACGGCTCCCACGCGAACCCGGGCGGCATCAGCTCGGGCCGCCCGTGCAGCCAGGCGACCAGCCACTCCAGGGCGTCCACCAGGCGCGGCCCGGGGCGGTGGAACTGCGAGCCGTCCACCAGCGCCACCCGGCCGGCGCGCACGGCCGGCAATGCCCCGAACCACGCCTGCTCAGCCGCGGCCGCGGCGGCGGCTCGCGTCCGAGCGAGATCCATCCCACGCGGACAGATGATGAGGACCTCGGGGGCGCTGGCCACCAGCGCCTCGGGCTCGACCCACCTCGGTCCACCGGCGAGCCGCTGCGACTGCATCGGTCCTGCCGCGGCGCCGGCTCTGGCCTGCGGGGCCGTGGGGTTCAGGGGATAGCTCGCCCCCGCCCGCTCGATGAGCTGTGCGGTCCAGTGACCTGCGACCCGGAGCGGATCGGTCCACTCCAGGAAGGCCGCACTCGGCCCCGGCGCAAACGCCGGGACGTACTCCTGTGCCCGGAAGGCGCGGGCTCGCAGTCCGGTCACCGCGAGCCTTGCCTCGCTCTCCAGCCCCAGCGCCTCGCCGATCCGCAGGATGTCATCCAGGGCGTCTTCGAAGCCGCGCGGGCTGATGGCCAGAATCTCCGGCGCCGGGGCCATCGCGCCGGCCGCCCGCCGGACCGTCTCCAGGTCGACCCAGGGGCCCTGGCCCAGATCTTGCGTGAGAATCAGGTCGGGCTTGAGCGCCGCGAGCATCCGAGTGTCCAGCGTGCACAGCGACTGCCCCGCCCCAGCCTGCTTGCCGACCTCGCGATCGACCGCTTGCGGCGGCGAGAACGCCGTTCTCTGGCTGGTAATCGCCGGGATACGCTTGACGTCCTCGGGGAAGTCGCACTCGTGTGACCGCCCGACCAGGCCGATGCGCGAGGGCCCGGGGCCGGCGAGCAGCCGGACCACCTCGGTCGCAGATGGCAGAAGGCTGACGACTCGCATGAGCGCTGGCCGACAGAGAGAGGGCGGCGCCGGACAGCGCCAACGGTAGCCGGAAGGAGGCTCGTGTGAGCGGCCCGAACGATGTGCGACAGTTGCTCCAGGCCGCAGCGCTCACCGGCGCTGTCGCCGCCTGGCCCGCGCCGCTGCTCGCTCAGAACCAGCCCGCCCAGCCGCCCGCCCAGCCGCCCGCCGAGTCGGCCCCGGCGCAGCCCGGGGCGGCCCAGCCCGAGGCGGAGCCCGCCCAGCCCGGCGCCGGCCTCGTCGTCCCCGAGCCCGATCTCGCCGGCGTCATCCGCCTGCCCGCCTTCACCGAGCCGGTGCAGATCCGCACTCTCATCGACTACGCGATCCGCGAACTGGGCGTGCAGGTCGCGGTGGACGCCGACTTCGACGGCTCGGTGGTCCTCACCCAGCCGATCGAGGTGCCCAAGAGCGAGTACCTCACGCTGCTGAACTCCTTCATCGAGCAGCTTGGCTTCGCCCTGTTCGAGACCGCGGTGCCCTACTTCTACGAGGTGCGCCGCAGCGGGACGCCCCCGGTCCGCCTCGGCGGCGAACTGGCCTCGACCACGGTCATCCCGACCCCGAACGTCAAGCCCTCCACGCTGGAGAGCATCCTCACCAAGCAGCTCGGCCCCGAGACCGCCGGCGCCCCGCGACTGTCGTACATCGACGATCTCGGGGTCATCGTCGCCACCGGCACCCCGCGCGATCTGCGGGCCGCGCGCGAGCTGGTGGAGCGCATCCTGTCCGAGGGGCCGGCGCTGCGCATCATCCCGTTCGACCTGACATACGTCTCGGCGCCGGAGGCCCGGCGCCAGGCGCTCGAACTCGTCGGCCTGCTGACGCCGGCGGTCGGCCAGACCCTGCCCGGCGGCCAGCCCGGCGGCCAGCAGGCCTCCACCGCGGCCGCCGCCACCGGCTCGCTGAGCAACCTCGCCAGTCGCATCCTGGTCGCTCGCAGCGGCAACACGCTGCTGTTCCGCGGCACCGACGAAGAGGCCATGCAGGTCGAAGAGCTGCTGCGCCTGATCGATCGTCCGAACAACCTCGAGCCCAAGCGTTACTTCACCGGCACGCAGACGCCCGCCGTCGCCCAGTTCGCCGAGCAGCGCGGGCTCGGCACGGTTGTCCGGGTCTCCACTTCGCCCGAGAGCCAGTTCATCCGCCAGCAGCAGCAGGCCCAGCAGCAGCTTCTCGGCCAGGCGCTGGGCCAGTCGCAGTCGGTCGGCGGCTCGCTGCTGGTGGTCGATGAGGATCGCGGGCACATCGTCTACTACGGCACGGCGGCCCAGCACGCGGAGCTCGCCGCTCTGGTGGAGCAGATTGGCGCGGAGGCCGAGCAGTATGTGGTTCGCGCCTACCGCCTCAACTGGGCGGACGCCGAGGCCGTCGCCGAGATCGTCACCGGGCTGATCGAGCGCCGCCAGGCCGCCGTCGAGAGCCCGCTGGCCACGCAGGCCTCCGGCCCGCGCGGCGCCCAGCAGTCGCGCCCCGGCGCGGCGGCGCCGCCCGCGCCGCTGCCCGACGCCGAGCAGCGCGACACCGTCAGCGACCTCGGCGAGGACAGCTTCATCATCGCCGATACCGGCAACAACCAGGTGATCGTGCGGGCCCGCCTCGCCGAGCAGCCCCAGTTCGCCCGGCTCATCAGCACCATCGACCGGCGTCGCCCGCAGGTCTACCTCGAGACCAAGATCATCGTTGTCAGCTGGAGCGACGAGATGCGCCTGGCCTTCGAGAGCCAGATCGTCAGCGGCCAGTTCGGCTTCCGAACCGACTTCGGTCTCACCGAGGCGGGCGAGAGCTTCCTCGATCCGGTCAACGTCGCCACCGATCTCGGCGGCTTCACCGGCGCGGTGATCAAGAACAAGTACGTCCCCATCGTCGTGAACGCCCTGCAGCGCGAGGTCAACGCCAACATCGTCAGCTCCCCGCAGATTCTCGTCGATGACAACGAGGAGACGACGATCGCCAGCGTCGATGAGCAGC
>JBICIE010000231.1:0-3914 GCA_043101635.1 Phycisphaerales bacterium JB039
TTCCGATCTGGCGCCGAGCGACAACTCGAGGCCCAGCAGTTCGCCCGCGCCCTGGAGACGCTCAACGAGTCGATCGCTCCCTACGCCGGCGACCAGGCGTTTGATCGCACCCGGCGCCAGCAGTTCCACATCCTCCGGGCCCGGGCGGTCTACCTTGGGCAGAACGCCCTCGGACTGGCGCAGGCGGAGAACTTCCAGACCATCATCGCCGAGTACACCGAGGCAGAACGCCTGGAGGCCCGGCTTCCGGGCCGCGACGCCTTCTTCCTGGCTCGCGCCTACATCGCAACCGGCCAGTTCGACCGGGCCCTCGCCCGCGCTCGCACGTTGCCGGCCGACCAGCGCGACCGTCGCAACACGCTGCTGCGGGCGATGGTCGACCAGAAGCTGCAGGCCCCGCGCCTGGATTCGGAAGGCGCCCTCGAGATCATCGCCGAATTCCTGCTGGATCCGGCCCTGACGGTCGACGACCGGGCCTGGGCCGAGGTCCAGCAGGCCCGCCTGCTGGCGCGCCGGGGCGAATACGAAGAAGTCGTTCATCGCCTGCTGCGCGCCATGCCGCGCATGGTCGAGGCCGCCCCCGAGCATCGCGGCGCGCTCGCCATGCGTCTCGGAGAGGCCTACCTCCGCATGGGCGACCTCGACAACGCCGAGGCCAACTTGGAGATCGCGCAGCGCCTGCTGCCCGGCTTCGGTGACGCCCTCGGCGAGGCGGTCGTGCTGCTCGGCAAGATCGATGAGCTGCGCGGCGCGCCCGCCCGCGCCCGCGACCGATATCAGGTCGTCTACGAGCGCTTCGGCGTCTCCACCGCCGGTCTCAGCGCCCTGCTCGGCCTCGCCGAGGTCGAGGCCTCGCTGGCCAACGACGATCGGGCCGCCGAACACTACCGCGAGCTGATCGAGGTCCTCGTCAGCGGATCGGCCGACCGGCGCGAGCTGCTCGGGGCCACCAGTCAGAGCCTGCTGGACCGCTGCGGCGAGCGGGCCGCGGCCAGCCGCGCTGCCGAATCCCTCCGCTACGCGCTGCTGGCTGAGCAACTGCACGGCCTGGAGCGGGCGCCCGACGCCCTGCTCAGCGCCCTGGGCCAGGCTCACCGCCTCAGCGCTGCCGCGCGGCTGGCGCATCTGGCGCCCGACCACCGCGGGTTGCACGATCTGACGCGCCTCGATGTGGCCTCCCGAGACCAGGCCAGGCGCCACTTCCGGGCCGCCGGCGCTTACTACCGCATGCTCGCCGGCCGCGTTGAAGGCGATGATGAGCGCTACGCCGAAGCAATCTGGCTTTCGGCGGATTCCTACGACCGCGCTGGCGATCATCAGGAGGCGGCCCAGGCGTTCGATGAGTTCGTGCAGGGCTTTGATGCCCACCCGGGCCGGGCCGAGGCCCGCTTCCGCCTCGGGCTGGCCCTCCAGGCCCTCGGACGCTACAACGACGCCGCGCCGGTCTTTGCCGGTTTGATCGCCGACGCCGAAGACCGCATCCTCGGCAAGGGTGTCGGGCCCTACGCCACCATGAGCCACGTGCCCCTGGCCCAGTGCTATGTGCTCGATGGCGCCCCCGAGAACGATGGCGAGGCGCTCGACCTGCTCGGGCGGATCGCGCGGGGCGAGATCGTGCGCCGCGACTCGGAGGACTACCTCACCGCGCTGATCGAATACGGCACGCTGCTCTATCAGCGGGATCGCTTCCCCGAGGCCATCGAGGCGCTCAGCGAGGCCCAGAGCCGGCTCGCCGACGACTCCCGCATCGACGCCGTCCGCTTCCGCCTCGCCGACGCCTATCGCCTGGAGGCGGGGAAGATGGAACTGGTCCTGCAGGAGCCCATGCCCGAGTCGGAGCGCCGCAGCCTCGCCACGGCTCGCCAGGATCGGCTCCAGCGGGCAATCGAGCTGTTCGACGAGGTGCGGGAGTCGCTGGAAGAGCGCGAGGACCGGCTCAGCGCCCTGGAGACGCTCTATCTGCGCAACGCCTACCTCTACCTGGGCGCCTGCGCCTTCGACCTCGGCCGCTTCGACGAGGCTGTCCGCCATTACAGCATCGCCCAGGAGCGCTACCCGAGCGACCCGGCGTCGCTGGCGCCGCTGATTCAGATCGTCCACGCCCACCTCCGGCGCGGCGAGATCCGCAAGGCCAGGGCCGCCAACGCGCGGGCTTTGCGCTTCTATCAGTCCATACCGGCTGAGGCATGGAACGATCCGACCCTGCCAATGACCGACCGCGAGTGGGAGCGCTGGCACCAGCTCACCACCCAACTGCTCGATGGCGCCGCGACCGGGCCCACCACCGCGGGCGTCGATGAGGACGCCGGCTAAGCCGGTCGAGAATCAAGCGACAGGCTTTGCCCGGCCGATGGTCCAGACGCGGGAGGATCCCGCAGTCGGAGGTCATGGATGACCCGGTCGGACGCTGGTCGCGCACGCGGCTGTCATTCCAAGCGCACGGACGCCGCGCTCGAGTTGCTCGACCGGCAGCTCGTGGCCTACCAGGAACTGGAGGCGCTGGCGCGCCGCCAGCCTGACCTCATCGCCGCCGACGATGGCGACGGGCTGCTGGCGCTGCTCGCCGAGCGCCAGGTGGTCATCGAGCGCCTCACTGAACTGAACCACCAGCTCGGCCCGGTCCGGGCCGTCTGGCACGAACTGACGCCGGCGCTCAGCGAGGCCCAGCGGACCCGCTGCCGTCAGACGCTCGATGAGATCGCCGCCCTCGCCGAGGCGATCGCCGATCGCGACAGCGCCGACCGCAGCGCTCTGGAGCGCCGCCGCGCCGAGGTCGCCTCCGAGCTGTCGTCGCTCAGCGCCGGTCGCGGGGCGGTTGCGGCGTACCGGCCCAGCCAGCCCCGGCCGCCGCGCTACCAGGATCGGGAGGCCTGATGCAGGCAGGCGCGCTGGACAGCCCGGTCCGGATCGATGGCGCCGTGACCCCGGCGGACCTCGCCGAACTGATCGCCGCCTTCAACGAGGTCACTGCCCGCCTGGAGCAGAGCCACGAGAGCCTCCAGCGCGAGGTCGCCCGGCTGCAGCGGGAACTGCAGGAGGCCAACACGCTGGTGGAACGATCGCGCCGCCTGGCCGCGCTCGGCGAGATGGCCGCCGGCATCGCCCACGAGGTGCGCAACCCGCTGGCCTCGATCGCGCTGTACGCCGAGATGCTGCGGTCGGACCTGCCCGCGGCCAGCGAAGAGAGCGAGCTTGCCGGGCGCATCGGCGACTCGGTGCGGGCCCTGGACGCCGTCGTCGGCGATGTGCTCGCCTTTGCCCGCGAGATCAGGCCCCGGCTGGCGCCGGTCGAGACCGAGGCCCTGCTGCTGCGGGCCGCCGGCGCCTGCGAGGGTCTGGCCGGCCAACTCCAGGTGCGCCTGGATGTGCGCTGCCCCCGCGGCAGCGCAGCCGAGTGCGTCTGCGACGGCGCCCTTGCCCAGCAGGCCCTGGTCAATCTCGTGCGCAACGGCATCCAGGCCGCCGCCGAGCGCGGGCGCACGGTGACGCTCTCGGCCCATGCGCCGGCGCCGGGCGATGAGATCGCCCTGCGTGTCGATGACACCGGCCCGGGCGTCCCTCCGGAGGCGATCGAGCGGATGTTCAATCCGTTCTTCACCACGCGCGCCACCGGATCCGGGCTGGGTCTGGCGATCGTTCACCGCATCACCGACGCCCACGGCGGGCGGGTGGTCGTGCACAACAAGTCTGGCGGGGCCGGCGCCATCGTCGAGCTGTGCCTGCCGCGCACGCCCGCAGAGCCCAACAGATCCCGAGGAGGGGGCCCATGAGCACAGTCCTGGTGGTTGATGACAAGGAGATGATGCGTGACAGCGTCGCCTCCACGCTGCGCCGGGCCGGCTTTGACGTGCTGGCCGCCCCCGACGGCGCCGCCGCGCTGGAGATCGTCTCCCGGCGCCGGCCCGACGCCGTCG
>JBICIE010000232.1:0-9869 GCA_043101635.1 Phycisphaerales bacterium JB039
CGGACCTGTTCACCTTCGCCATGCTCGACCAGGTCGATGTCGTGCGCGCCTATTGCGAGGCCAATCCCGGCATCCAGGGCGCCCTGGGCCCGCACGGCATCACGCTCTTGGCCCACGCCCGCTCCGGCAAGGCCAGCCGCGTCATCACGTATCTCGAGGCCATCGGCGGCGCTGACACGCCGCAACAGTCGCTGCCGACCAGCGCTGCCGAGATCGAGCGCTACCTCGGCCGCTACCGCTTCGGCCCCGGCGGGCGCGACTGGTGGGCCGTGGCGCCCTCCCGCCGCGGCGATGGGTGCACGCTGATGCGGGCCGAGGACGCCACCGGCCGCTTTCTGCTGCGCACGGGCGAGCATGTGTTCAGCCCCAGCGGCGCCCCGCACGTGCAGGTGCGCTTCGAGGTCGAGGCCGGGCGGGCGACATCGCTGACCATCGAGGGCGCGGGCCGCAGGATCGAGGCCCGGCGGGTGGAGTAGGAAGCTTCACCACAGAGGCACAGAGATCGCAGAGAAAGCCATGAAGAAGGGGATGTGCTCCACAGATGGCCACAGATTGACACAGATTGAAGAAATGGCAGTTGGCGCACCCGCATCGTGGTCTGCCTTGATCTGTGTTCATCTGTGTCCATCTGTGGATGGACAAAAAGCAAGGCGCCGCGAAGGCGCCCGCTTCAAACACACTTCATCTTCTCTCTGTGCCCTCTGCGCCTCTGTGGTAAAGACTCCTGCGCGGCGGAGGTTGACCGCAGCGGCCGGGAATCGCGCAACTGCGCATTTTCGGCCGTGCGCAACCGGCGCCGCTTGCCCAGCCGGCGCTGCCGACGCGGCGACGCACGAGTAATCGGACGCTGCCGCTGTTCCCGGACGGTCGCCGGGGTCTTCCTGTTGCGCACCTGGAAGACCGAGGAGGGCAGCCGGAAGACCCAGGAGGGCGCCCGGAAGACCCAGTTGCGCAGCCGGAAGACCGGGCAGGGCAGCCGGAAGACCCGGCTGCGCAGCTGGAAGAGCCAGCAGCGCTGCTGGAAGAGCCGGCTCAGCAGCCGGACGACCGGGCGCAGGCGCTCAAGCGTCGCGCTGCGATGCGCAGCGCCCCGGCGCACGCCCCATAAAGCCATACCTGGCGCCGGCGGTCGGGATCTGCCGCCCCGCCGGCCACGGCGAAAATTCTACGCCGCTGCGCGGCGATCCCCGCAGGCCCGAATCGTCCGCCCTAGCGCCGGCGCCCGATGTCCCTACTCCGGGGTGTCGGCGCCTTCGGATGAAGGCGTGGGCGGTTCTCGCATGACCGGCGCCGGCCGACCGCGATGCGGGTTCGCGGCGCCGAGCTTCACGCCCGGCGGTCGCGCTCTGCCCGGGAACAGATACTGGTCGAGGTACTCCGGGTCGTACCACTTGTCCCAGTACTCCAGGCCGTAGTACGCCTCGAGGAACGCCTCGACCAGCGCGCCGCCGCGCGTCGTTGCCCCTTCCCAGCGTTTGCGCCGCTGCCGCTCGTTGGCCCACTGCCGCCGGCGCAGCAGGATCTTGTGGCGCCCGACCACCGGCCACCGCCCGGACTTGAGGTGCTCGGGCGTCGCCCACAGCGCCGAGAGGCAGGCGCTGGCGCACAGCGCCCGGTCGAGGTCAACGCCCGCGACGCCGTCGCGCTCGATCCGCTGCTCGGAGAGCAGGCACGATGCCGCGGCCATCGGCCGCTCCAGCACCTGACCGATCGTCCACAACCCATCGCTCTGCGGAACAAGGAAGATGTCGCCCGGACCGAATTCCTGCTCCTGTGCCATTGCTGCGATCTTCCTCGAATCGGGCGCGGCGCGCTGTCGTCCCACGCTTCGCCGCACGCGAGAAGGCAGGCCCGGCGCCGGCCGGCCGGGTCTGCCGCCCCGCCGGCCACGGCGAAAATTCTACGCCGCTGCGCGGCGATCGCCCGAGGCCCGGCGCCGGGCGCCGCCCGTCCGCCGACTGCTCACCCGCCATCGGAAGGATCGCCCGCGCTCAGCAGCACGTGCGTCTTCACGATCGTCCTCTTGGCGACGATGCGGCCCTCCGGGTCAAGTTCGTAGATGTCGAGCGCTGCGCGCGGGAAGAAAGAGGAGATGCGTTCAGACCGGCCGGCAGGAACATCCTCGGTGAAGAACGCATCAACGGTGACGGATACCTGTCCCGTTGTCGAGTAAACGACATAGCGAGGCGGGGCACTCGGCGTCTCGACCTGCTCGACACCGTAGAACGTGATCTGGGTCAGATCGGTGGTCGTACCGCCCTCGAAGGGAACGACCTCATAGCTCGACGCGGCGAAGAGCGGCGCTGGCAGAGTGCCCAAGCTCCCGGTGGGTGTCGAGTCGTTGCAGCCAGGAATCGCGATAAGGAGACACGCCAGGAGCGTCCGCGCGCACGGCCGACCACTGCGCTGCATGCGCCGAGATGTCCCCGCGCGCTTCGTCACTCGCGCTCCTCGCTGCGGGTCCGCCACCGGCGAGAACACACGGCCATCGAACGCCGATGACCAGAGGTCGCAGGCCCGCATCAGGCGCCGGCCGGCCGGGCCATCCGCCCCGCCGGCCACGGTGAGAATTCTACGCCGCTGCGCGGCGATCCCCGCAGGCCCGAACCGTCCGCCGGACCCTGATGGCGGAGCCTTGGGTTTCAATACAATCCCGCCATCAGGGGCGAGCGGATGCGCCAGCATCGGCGCGAATGAGCCAACCCACGAGGAGCCCAAGACACGCGGCGCCGAGCGCCGGCAGGGTCGACTCGCACGTGACGAGCAGCACAAGCGTCAGGCACGCAAACGCGATGCCGACGATCAGCCTCCATCGCCATGTGGGAAGGTCGCGCACGCTGCCAAACCCTACGCCGCTCGGGCGATCCCCGCAGGCCCGAACCGTCCGCCGGAGGCTGATGGCGGCGATCTCGGCTGCAATACAATCCCGCCGCCCCCACCCAGGGGTGCGCGACGGCGCCGACGAAGCGAGCCGGGTCAGGTGAGCACAACCGTGCACGACATGACGACGGTCGGCAGGCGGCTCAAGGCGGATGTGGCCGTGCGCTTGCGGCGCCACTGGCTCATCAAGGGCCGTACCCTGCGCGACTTCATCCGGCTGCGCTGCGTGTTCATCCACGTGCCCAAATGCGGCGGCGTTGCCATCACCGAGAGCCTCTTCGGCCATCGCGCGGGCGGCCACCTGATGTGCCGCGACTACGAGCGCATCTTCCAGCGGATCTACGGCATCGACGACTTCCCGTCGTACTACAGATTCGCCTTCATCCGCAACCCGTGGGATCGTCTGCACTCGGCGTACCAGTTCCTCCGCGCTGGCGGCATGCTCCCCGCCGATCGCCACTTTGCCGAGCAGCACCTCGCCCGGTACGCTACCTTTGGCGACTTCGTGAAGCGCTGGGTCAACGAACAGAACATCAGCCTGTGGCTGCATTTCTGGCCGCAGGTCCACTTCCTGCAGAACGCTGCGGGTCGGATCGACTTGAGCTTCATCGGTCGCTTCGAGACGATGGAGTCCGATTACAACCAGGTGCGTGAGCGCCTCGGAGCGGGCTCGCCGCTGCTGCGACGCAACAGCGCTCGGGCCCCAGTCCCCTACATCGACGCCTACGACGATGAGAGCCGCGCCATCGTGGCCCGCGTCTACCGGGAAGACATCGCCCGTCTGGACTACACGTTCGCGCCTGGCGAAAGCCCCTGATGCGCTCGGCCGCCGGCTGTGGCGAGAATTCTACACCGCTGCGCGGCGATCCCCGGAGGCCCGAACCGTCCGCCGGACCCTGATGGCGGAGCCTTGGGTTTCAATACAATCCCGCCATCAGGGGCCGGCGGACATCCCGTGCGCCCGCCCGCGCAGCGCAATACACTCGACCATGCGCTGGCGCATCATCCGCCGCTGCCTGCTCTTCGCGACGCTCGGGCTGGTGACGGCCGTCGCCGCCGCGTGGATCACCAGCGCCCGCTGGCAACTGCGACGAGGACCCAACACGCCCGACAGCGTCGGCCTGGCGGCCCGCGGCAACATCGTGATGCGGGTGACCGTGTACCGCAGCTTCGGGCTGCAGCGTGAATCCTGGATGCTGGCCGACACCGCCGCCGGCGCCGGCCCCTGGACCGCCGAGGATGCCGAGCGCATCGGGGCCATCGGCGGCGCCGCCTTCGACATCGAGCGCAGCAGCCGCATGGTGTCCCGCTCGAGCCGCGGGCAGTTACGTCGCGTCGATGCGCTGGCAGCGCGCGGCCCGCGCCCACCGGTCGCCGACATCGCGCCGCGTATCACGATGGTAGAGCAACTGGACACGGGCTGGCCGCTGCGGGCACTGCGCTCCACGGTGCGCAGCGATCTGGATGGGATCAGCACGCGGCCGCCCACAACGCTGCGCGGCGGCGTGCGCATACCGTGGCGCTGGATCGATCCCGGCGCCCGCCCGCGCCTGCCGCTGGCGATCATCCTGCCGCTGGCGCCGCGCCCGGGGCTGGCCATCAACGCGCTGCTGTTTGCCCTGCTGTGGATGACGGTGCTGCTGCCCGGCGCCATCCGGCGCCGAATCCGCCGCGCCAAGGGCCGCTGCCCGAGGTGCGGCTTCTCCCTCGCCGGCCAGCCGCAGCCCGGCTGCCCCGAGTGCGGACATGGACGGGAAGAAGTGGCAAAGTGGCCCAGTGGCGAAGTGGCAAAGTGATTCGCCGCGATCGCGCGCGGCAGCTCTGAGGCGCCCGGCCCAAGTCAGGCGCCCGTCTCCATCACTTTGCCACTGTGCCACTTTGCCACTCTGCCACTTCGCAGCCCCACGCCGCCACGCCCCCCGTGCCCGCGCCGCCGCTACCGCCCCTGATGGTCCTGCTCCAGGTGCTCGCGCAGCAGGTCGGCGCCGAAGTCGCGCTCCAGGTCGCGGAAGACGGTGTGGATGTGGTTGGCGCCGTTCTGGGTGTTGTCGTACTCGATTGCGAACGTCGGCCCGTGCAGCCGGTAGTAGTGCCCGGCGCCGGGGGCTGCGCTACCGGCCCAGGCGAAGCGGACCGCGCCGAGCCCCGCGTGGTTGATCCGCTGCATCTGCTCGCGCCCCAGGTCGTGACGCAGCCGGTCGATGTAGGTGTGCAGCAGCCGCAGCGCGATGTCGCGCTGGGCCGGGGTCATGTCGCCGATGGCCACGCCGCGGGCTTCGCCGAGGCGGTCTGCGCCCGCGCCGGGCGAGAGGATGATGTCGCTCGGGGCGCTGCCGGCGATGATTGCCTCGCTGCGCTGTTCATCGGTGAGCGATTCCAGCAGGGCCCGCCCGAGCGCCTCCTCATCCGCCATCAGGCGCCAGCCGGCCCGCCGGCCAGCGCGCACCTCGGCCGGGTTGGCGCCGACGAAGTGCGGCGTGACGCTCGTGATCGCGCCTGTCTCGCCCGAGAAGTTCAGCGACAGGTGATGGCCCTCGAAGCGCCACCCCCACAGGCCGTCGCCATCGGGCTCGCCTAATATGGTGATGTGGTAGCCGAGCGGATCGCGGGGACCCGGCCCCCGGCCGGCCGCCTCGAGCTGCTCGCGCAGGAACTGGTCCAGTTCCATCACGCCCACCGACTGCGTGTACCCCTGCGTCGAGAGGCAGGCCCGCAGCAGCGAGTGGGCAGCGCGGCGCTGGTCATCGTTGAGATCGCGCAGCGAGACGCCGCGCCGCGCCCGCGGCGTGTAGTGCCAGTCCAGCCGGTTCGGATCGTCGAAGTCAAGCTGCGCAACCGCCCGCTGCTCAGGCGTGAGCGTGTCCAGAAACGCACGGGCGGCGACGGCGCCCGGGTCGATCCGAATACTCGCCGCCAGGGCGAAGCCCGCGCCGAGCGCTGCCAGCATCAAGCCCGCGAAGATCTTCATTGGCGCTCCCCCGGATTCGACAGGCGTCATCTGTGCCATCTGTGATCATCTGTGGATCGCCTCCTACAGCTTCTTCAGGGCGTCCACAAGCTGGTCGAGATGCTCGCGCTCGTGGGCAGCCGAGATCTGGATCCGCAGCCGGGCCGTCCCCTCCGGCACCACCGGGTAGCCGAAGCCGATGACGAACACGCCGTAGTCCAGCAGCTTCCTGCTCATGGCGATGGCCTTGGCGGTGTCGCCGACGATGATCGGGCAGATGGCGGTGGGGCTCTCGAGCACCTCGAGGCCGGCGGCGCCGATCTTCTTGCGGGCGTAGGCGGTGTTGTCGCGCAGCTTCTGGACGCGCTGCGGCTCGCGCATCAGGATCTCGATGGCCTTGTTGGCGCTGCACGCCACCGTCACCGGCAGGGCGTTGCTGAACAGCGTCGGCCGGCCGCGCTGGATGATCAATTCCGTGCCGCGCTTCGGCCCGGCGATGAAGCCGCCCGCCCCGCCGCCGAGACCCTTGCCCAGCGTGCCGGTGAAGTAATCCACCTGGCCCACCATGTCGTAATGCTCGTGCACGCCGCGGCCCGTCTTGCCGAGCACGCCGTGGCCGTGGGAGTCATCGACGACCAGCAGTGCCCCGAACTCATCGCACAGCGCGCGCAGTTCGGGCAGTTTGGCGATGTCGCCTTCCATGGAAAAGACGCCATCGGTGACGACCCAGATCTGTCCGGTGATGTCGGGATCGGAACGGGCCGCCTCGAGCCTGGCGCGGCAGTCGTCCATGTCGCTGTGCTTGAAAACGCCCTTCTTGACGCCCTTCTTGATGGTCGGTGTCAGGCGCATGGAGTCGATGATGCAGGCGTGGTTCAGCTCATCGGAGATGATGATGTCGCCGCTCTCGCAGAAGGTCGGGAACAGCGCCTCGGAGGCGTTCCAGCAGCTCACGAAGGTGTAGCTGCTCTCGGTCCCCATGTACTTCGCGATGGTCTGCTCGATGATCTCGTGCGGCTCGAACGTGCCGCAGATGAAACGCACGCTGGCGGTGCCGGCGCCGTACTTGCGCAGCCCCTCGATGCCCGCCTCGACCACTTCCGGGTGGTTGGCCAGCCCGAGGTAGTTGTTGGAGCAGAAGCAGAGGCGCTCGCGGACCGTGCCATCCTCATCGCGCATCTTGACGACCGGACCCATCGGGCTGGCCAGCATGCGCAGGCGCTTGTACTGGCCCGAGGCGTCGAGCTGCGCGAGGATGCCATCGGTGCGGACGTCGAACGGATGTGCGGTGGCGGTGGTCATGGCGCAAGTGTAGGGGAGGGGGCGCCGAGTTGGTTCTGCGCAGCCTCTGAGGGAGCCGCCGAGCGCAAGCTCGGCGACCAGGAGTTCAGGGCTTTATCTGAACACCGCAAACCGCTGCAGCGGCCAGTACCGAAGCCGCGCCACACCGATAATCGCGTCGCGCCGCACGGCCCCCGGCTGCTCGCCGTGCGGGCCGGGTTCTGCCCATGTGCGCGAGTCACCGGACTCGGCGGCGTTGTCGCCAACGACGAAGTACTCTTCCAGTCCGAGCCGGAGAGGGTTGCCCGGGCCGGCGTTGCGAATGCGGAATGTGCGGTGTTCCGGCGGTCCCAGCCAGGCCCACTGCTGCTCTGCAAGGGCCGGCGGTGTGTCAATCGGCCGGCCGTCGATCGTGATCGTGCCGTCGACTATCTCGACGACTTCGCCGGGCAGACCAGCGACGCGATGCAGGTAGGTCGTGCCGGAGGGAGGATGGATGTACGCGACGACGTCCCAGCGCCGCACCGGCGCCGTGTGATCCACGACTATGGCGTCGCCGGCGATCACCGTCGGCGCCATCGGGTTGGTCGGGATCCTGAAGGCCTCGAAGAGCAGGGCGTTGACCGGGACCGCAACAGCCGCCGCGCACACATTCGCGAGTATCAGCGCAGTGATCGCGCCCGCGAGTGTGCGTCGCCAGCGAGCCGCGGCCCAGTAGAAGAACATGACGATGATGATCACAACAAAGGCGGCATCGGTCACTACGTCGATCGCTTCTTTAGCCTTCGGAAGTACGCTGGCGAGCAGTAGTCCGCTGACGTAGACGGCGACCAGGCCAGCGATGAGTATGGCGATCTGCCGCCAGCGGATCTCGCGCAGCCGCCACGCTCTGGCGCCGAGCCACAGCCCAAGGGCGAACAGCGCCCATGTCGCCACGACAAAGGCGCCCAGCGCGAAGAGGAAGACAGGCAGCGGCACGGCGCCAGTATAACGGAGTTCGTCTATCGTGCCTGGAGCCGGGCCGCCCGAGCTTGCACTTGGGGCTCTTTACCACATCGCCGCGGCGGCGCTCGTCACCAGCGCCGCCCCCTGCGGGTCCATCGCGCCGGCGTAGCTGAGCACATCGACGCGCTCGGGCTCGACGATCTTCAGCGTCGCGACAAGGTTGCCGGTGCTGCACCAGCGGGTCGGGTTCTGCTGCCACGCCATCGCGGCGACCAGCTCCTCGGCCTTCTTCTGGCGGACGAGGTCCAGCATCTCGCGGTCGTGGCTGATCACGCGCGTGCGGGCCTGGTTGGCCTCGGGATCGTCGCCGGCCAGCGGGCGCTGGTCGCCGAAGGCGGGGCCGACGTGGCTGAGATCAGCGCTGGAGACGATCAGCGTGCGTCCATCAAGCTCGTCGATGATCCGCTTCATCGTCTCGACGAAGGGCATCAGCCCGACGCCCTGACCGTCGTACGACTCGCCGTTGTTGGCGGCCGGATCGTGGATCAGCGCGGCAAAGACCTTGGGATACGCGCCCGACTCGTCGGCGCCGAGCACGTGCTGGATCCACGCGATCTGCAGCTCGACCGAGTGCTCGCGCTCGTGGTCGTAGCGGTGCTCGAAGAGCGCCTCGCCGAGGCGGTGGCGCAGCTTCTCCACGATGTCGCGGTCCACCTCGCAGACGCCCAGCGGCGTCTCGAAGCCCTTGTCGCAGGCGCACACGCCGGTGGAGCGCCCGTAGTGGTTGGCCCCGAGGATGATCACCCGGTCGGGCCGGTCGACCACGCGCATGCGCCCCCAGACGGCGCCGTAGTTGTTCCAGCCCCGGGCATAGTCCAGGTGCGGGGCGATGATGGCGCGGGGCAGTTCGTCGAAGCTCGGGTTGTCCGCGTTCTCCAGCGCCTTCTCGATGAACTGGTCAAAGGCGTCGCGCAGCTTCTGCGGCGCCAGTTCGGCGATCTGCTCCTCGGTGGCGTCCTCGCCCAGTTCCTGCTTGGCCAACTGGTCGGCAAACGCCGCAGTCACCGAGGGCGGCAGGTTCGGGGCGGCGTCGAAGCTGCTGGTGAACTCCTCCCAGAGCTCGTCGAACTTCGGCCCGTGCAGCAGGCCGGCGTCATCGAGCTGGGCCACCAGCATCTCGACGCTGCGCCGCTCCAGTCCGCGCCCGATCTGGGCCACGATGTCGTCGACGGAACGCTCGCCATCCATCAGCGGCAGGATGTGCTGGGCCGCCGGGCTGGTAAAGACGATCCGCTGGGAGATCTGCCGGGCGTCGGCCAGGCCGAGCGCCGGCGAGTTATTGGCCTGAGCTGCAAAGCCGCGGATCTGGCGCAGCTTCGGCCGCTGGTGGTGCGGGGCCTGGGGATCGAACTGCGGGCCGCCGGCGGCGGCGTGGGGATTCTCGCCTGTCATACAGGAGTCTATCGGGCCCTCGGGCCGGCGACTTGGACCCCCGCGGCTGGACCCGGCCGGCCATGGGCCTATCCTTGCCGTCCCGCGGAACTTGCGCCGCGGCAGCAGGAGCCCGGCGATGGACTTCAAGCCCGGTCAGACCATCAAGTGCACCGTCACCCGCACCCCGCGGGCCGCCGCCAAGCGCGACACCATCGTGCGCCTGATGCAACTCGATCCCGAGACGCAGAAGGGCCTGCGCAAGGCCCAGCAGCGCCGCGGGAAGACCACCCGCTCGTACATTCGCGGCGGGCGCGAGTGGTTCGTCCGGCAGAAGTGCGCCAAGCTGGCCCGGGTCGAGCCCGGTGAGAGCTGGAGCCTGGTC
>JBICIE010000233.1:0-7747 GCA_043101635.1 Phycisphaerales bacterium JB039
GTGACTGGCATCATCGTCGGGCAGCTCAACTTCCCGCCCGGCATGATCTTCGCCGATCCGTCGAACCCGATCGACGTGTGGAAGGCTGACTTCACGGTCACCGACTTCACCGCTCGCACGATCGACATGAAGACCACGACGACCCAGTTCGCCGTGTATCCGAGCCGCGACAGCTCCATCTCCGAGACCCGTAGCCCGGTCTCCGAGGGCGCCGCGAGCATCGAGGTTGTGCCGGCTCCGGCCAGCCTGGCCCTGCTGGGCCTCGGCGGCCTGGCCGCCGCCCGTCGTCGCCGCTAATCCCGGCTTCGACCTGATCAAGTGATCACGACCGGCCCATCCTTCGGGGTGGGCCGGTTTGTTTTTTGGGGGGAAGGCACTAGGCACTAGGCACTAGGCATCAGGCACTGGGAACTTGGGCGGGGGCCCCTGCCTGATACCCGGCGCCTTCCCCAGTGCCCGGCGCCTAGTGCCTAATGCCCAATGCCCAATGCCTAGCTCCCTCACTCGTACTGCAGGACGGCGCGGACGGGGCCGAACTCGGTGAGGCGTTCGCGGCCGCGGAGGGGGAGCAGTTCGATCAGGAAGGCCATGCCGGCGATGTGGACGCTTGCGCTGGTGGCCAGTTCGGCACAGGCCCGCATGGTGCCGCCGGTGGCGAGCAGATCGTCGATGAGCAGGACGCGCCGGCCGGGGCGCAGGGCGTCGGTGTGGATCTCGAGGCGGTCGGCGCCGTACTCGAGCTGGTAGTCCATGCCGCGGACCTCGCGGGGGAGCTTGCCGGGCTTGCGGATGGGGATGAAGCCGGCGGAGAGGGCCTGGGCGACGGCGGTGCCGAAGATGAAGCCGCGGCTCTCGGCGCCGATGACGAGGTCGACGCCGGCGCCGCGGAACGGGTTGACCATCAGCTCGACGGCGAGCGCCAGGCCGCCGGGATCGGCCAGCAGGGGCGTGAAGTCCTTGAAGACGACGCCGGGGCGCGGGAAGTCGGGGACATCGCGAATGAGCCGTTTGAGACTTTCCACGGCGTGCTCCTGCCTGGGGCGCTGGTGGAGGGCGGCCCTACAATAGCTGCAGCGCACGACCGCGCTCCCGCCGGGCACAGGGCCTTCGGGCCACTCACGGACGTACGGACCCGCTTCATGGCCACCAACCGGTCCCGCAAGGCTGCCACCGTCGAGATCGTCGAGCCCCTCGGGGCCCGGGTGCTGATCCGCAAGGATGAGGACAAGAAGCAGACCAAGGCTGGGATCCATCTGCCGGACAAGATCGAGATCCCGACCCTGACGGGGCGGGTGGTGTCGATCAGCGCGCAGGTGCGGGCGGATGACGACTACCCGATCCGGCAGTACGACCGGGTGCTGTTCAACCCGAAGCGGGGCGTCCCAGTGGACTTCGAGGGTGACAACCGGCTGTATGTGATCCCGGTGGAAGATGTGGTGGCGGTGTTCCGTCGCGAACTCGGCGCGGGCGCCGGCGAGCAATGACGTCGGCGGCCGAGGCGCTGTCGGGCCCGCTGGAACAGTTGCCTGATCCGCTGCCGATCACGCCGATGGCGCCGGGGCCGCGCCGGGTGGAGGTGCGGCCACCGGGCTCCAAGAGCCTGACGAACCGGGCGATCCTGCTGGGCGCGCTGGCGTCTGGGCGAAGCGAGCTGCGCTGCGCCCTGACCGAGGCCGATGACACGCGGCGGATGCTGGAGGCGGTGCGCCGGCTTGGGGCGGGCGTCGAGGTCGATGGCGAGACCATCCGGATCGAGGGCGCCGGCGGCCGGTGGCGTCCGGCGGGCGACGAGGTGCAACTCGACCTGGGCAATGCGGGCACGGCGACGCGCTTCTGTGCCGCGGCGGCGCTGCTGAGCCCGGTCCCGGTGCTGATCGACGGGGACGCGCGGATGCGTCAGCGGCCGATCGGGGAGCTGGCCGCGGCCCTGCGGAGCCTCGGGGCGCAGGTGGAGGAGCTTGGGGCTGCGGGGTGTCCGCCGGTGCGGGTCCGCTGCCCGGACGGGCCGCCGCGGGAGGCGACGGTGTCGCTGGGGCCGACCAGTTCGAGCCAGTTCATCTCGGCGCTGCTGCTGATCGGGCCGTGGCTGCCGGGGGGGCTGACGGTGCGCCTGGAGGGGGAGATCACCAGCCGAAGCTATGTGGAGATGACGGTTGGCCTGCTGGACCGGCTGGGGGCGCAGGTGCGCCTGGCCGACGAGTTGCGGGTGATCCGGATCGGGGGCGCGGGGGTGGGCCGCTTTACGCTGGAGATCGAGCCGGACGCCAGCGGGGCGACGGCGCTGTGGGCGGCGGCGGCGCTGACGCCGGCGCTGACGTGCGCGGTGCGCGGGCTGGATCCCGGCGCGTCGCTGCAGGGCGACGCCCGGTTTCCCGAGACGCTGGCGCGGATGGGCGCGCAGTTGGAGGAGCCGGGCGCGGTGACGGGCGGGGGCGGGCTGCGTCCGGTGCTGGCGGACATGCGCGACATGCCGGACGCTGCGATGGCTCTGATCGCGACGTGCGCGCTGGCGCCGGACCGCAGCGTGCTGCGCGGCCTGCAGACGCTGCGCGTGAAGGAGACAGACCGGCTGGCGGCGATGCAGCGCGAACTGGGGAAGGTGGGCGTGACGGTGCAGCTCGATCTGCACGGTGAGCCCGGCGCCATCGCGGTGATCCCGCCGGCCGGGGGGATGGCGGGCGGGCGCGCCGATGAGGTGATCTTCGACACGTACAATGATCATCGCATGGCGATGTCGATGGCGCTGATCGGGCTGCGGAGGCCGAACGTCCTGATACGGGATCCGGGGTGCGTGCGCAAGACGTATCCGGGCTTCTGGCGGGACTGGGGGAAGCTGCATGGCTGAGCGCAGGCGCAGCATGCGGCCGTTCTTCATCGTGTGCACGCCGCGCTCCGGCTCGACGCTGCTGCACGGGATGCTGAGCCGGCATCCGGATGTCGCGATGCCGCCGGAGACGCACTTCATGGCGCTGACGTGGCGCCGGCGCGATGTGCTGGGTGACATCGCCACCGACGAGGGCTGGGCCCGGGCCCGGGCGGCGGTGCTGATGTCGATCCGCAAGCGGGAGTTCGACATCACCGAGGCGGAGCTGGACGAGGCAATCGCGGACATCCCTCGGACGTACGCCTCGCTGCTGCGGGCCTGGCTGGGGCTGGTGGCGCACAAGGAGGGCTGCGGGCTCGTCGGTGAGAAGACGCCGAACCACATGGAGCACGTCGTCGAACTGCTGGCGATGTTTCCAGGAGCATGCGCGCTGCACATCACGCGCGACCCGCGGGATGTGGTGGCGGGCAACTGGGATGTGTGGAAGACGCCACCGGTGCAGACGGCGCTGCGCTGGCGGCGCGATCAACTGCGCTGGCGCGAGTACGCGCGCCTGCTGGCGCCGGATCGGCTGTGCGCCGTGCGCTATGAGGATCTCGTGACCGAGCCGCGCGCCACCCTGGCGCCGGTGTGCGAGACGCTCGGGATCGGCTTCCGCGAGGAGATGCTGGATCCGGGCGGGCGGAGGCGATCGGGAATCGCCTCGGACGCGGCCCACCAGCGCCGGACGCTGCGGCCCATCTCGCGATCTCGGATCGGCCGGTACAAGCAGCGGCTGAACCCGGGGCAGATCGCGGCAACCGAGGCGGTGTGCGCCGAGCTGATGGACGAGGCCGGGTATCAGCCGGAGTTCGAGAGCCCGGCCCGGCGGGCCGCGGCCCTGGCAGCGCGAATCGGCCCGACGGTGGTCGCGTGGGGGCTGCGCCGTCAGAGCCAGCAGCGCCGCATCTCGCGGCGCATCGAGGCCGCTGAGCAGGAAAGGCCGGACCGGACGCTCTCGTGAAACGCCCGGCCCGGCCGGGAGGTCGGCGGTTGTGCGCGGCTCAGCGGCCGGCGGACTGCTCGGTCAGCTTCTGAAGCATCTCCTCCATGCGGGCGATGCGGGCCTCGAGTGCGGCCAGGCGAGCGGAGATGTCTCCAGCGCCCGCTGCGCTGGCGGCGCCGGGCACGACGGCCCGCAGCGCTCCGCCCGAGGGCGCCGACTGGATGGTGACCGGCGACCCGGCGCTGCGGGCCGACGCGAGGTACTCGGCCAGGGCCCGGCGATCCATCTCCTGCGCTCTGAGCAGAGCGGACTCCTGCTGAAGCCGGTAGAGGTCGGCGGCGCGCGCGGCGCCGGCGGCGGCCTGATCGGCGGAGTCCCGCTGGCGGCGCTCGGCGTCGACCAGCGCCTTGGCGACTGCCGCCTGCCGGGCTTCAGCCGCGGCGTACTGCCCCGCGAGCAGTTCGGCATCAAGCTGGCGGGCGAACAGCCCGGCGCCGGCGACGCTTTCGCGAGCCTCATCGGAGAGCGTGACCGTCACACGCTTGCGAGTGCCGGCGCTGATGACACCAAGGGTGACGGTGTCGCCCGCCTTGCGCTCGGCGATGACCGCCCGGAGGTCCTCGGTTGCGCCCGAGTCGCGATCTCCGGCGGAAACGATGACATCCCCCACCGCCAGCCCGGCCTTGTCTGCCGGCCAGCCTTCGGTGACGGAGCTGATCACCGAGGCGCGCTGCGGCTCGAGACCGAGGTGGCCGGCGAGGACAGCGTCCGGGCTGGTCAGCGAGACGCCCAGGAGCAAGCGCCCCTGCCCGACGACGAGTCCGCTGATCGGCAGCAGCGTGACGCGACGCCCCTCGACGACCATCTGCGCTGCGGGCTTGCCGGCCTTGTCGAGCAGGATCGTGCGATCGCCATCGCCCTTCATGCGGCTCTCGGGGTAGGGCTCGTCACCGAGATAGACCTGCAGCGCGGCGCCGCTGGCCCGGAGCGTGACGGGCTGGCCATCGATCTCGATGCCGCCGGCGGTGCGGGCAGTCTGTCTCTCGACGACGCCGCCGGATCCGGACCCGCCGCCTGCAACCGACTGAGCCGAGACGTGGGCAGCGCCGGCGGCGGCGAGCGCGCAGGCAATGGCGATACGCCGGGAAGTTCTCATCGCGTCACTCCTTGTGCTGGAGATCCCGGGGTGGGATCTCGGGGGTACGGACTTGGATCAATGCGCTACAACTGCTGGGGGGCGGCAAAGCGGGAGGGGCTGACCGGTCGCTCGACGATGCGTCCGGCGTCATCGACATCCTGCTCGATGATCTCGCTGACGACCGCGCGCTCCAGGACGCGCCGGACGTAGAGGATCTCGGCGCCGTCGTCGAGCGGGCGCGACTGGACCATCACGGTCGGAAGCTCGGCGATGATGCGACCCTCGAGCACGCCGGCGGCGATGTAGCGGTCCAGCGCTTCGGCGGTGGTCAGCGCGGCGCCGGAGAGCGGCGCCGGAGCGGGCCGACTTGCGCTGAGCCCGAAACCGAGCCAGAGCAGCGCCACCACCGCCGCGGCAAGCCAGCCGGTGGCGCCGGTCCAGCGCAGCGGGCGGATGCTCGGCACGGGGCGGCGGGGCAGCGCTACGTCGCCAGCGCCGGAGAGCCGGGCGTCAAGCTCTGCTCGCGCCTCGGCGTCGTCCCGGGCCAGGTCGAGCAGCAGCGGCAGGACGGGCTCGCCGGCCCGGTCGGCGCGCAGGAGCGCCTCGACATCGTCGACCGCGGCTTCGCGGCTGACGAGGCGATGGGCGGCCAGTTCGAGAGAGTCGCGGGTCATCGGACGCGTTCCTGCTGGGCCTGGGGAGCGAGGGCCTCGCGGACCATGCGCCGGGCTCGGACCAGGCGGGTTTCGATCGTCGTCTCGGGCAACTGCATCACCTCCGCGATCACCCGCTGCGGGAGCCCTCGCAGGCTCAGCAGAAGGGGCTCGCGGTACTCTGGGGCGAGCCGCATCGCCGCGGCGAGGGCGTGGCCCTCGGGAGGTCCAGCCGGCGCGGCTCCGGGGCCGGCCACCGGCGCCCTCCGCCGGACGCGGGCCCGCCGGGCGGCGTCTGCGGCGGCGTTGATGGCCACGCGGCGCAGCCAGGGGCGAGCCCGGTCGAGATCAAGCGTGTCTGCGTGGCGCACAAGGGCCATGGCAACCTCCTGGAGCAGGTCGTCGACCTCGACGCCGGCGGGCCGATGGGCGTGGAGCACGGCGGCGACCCAGGCGCGGTTGGCGCGCCAGAACAGGTCGACGGGACACTGGGCCCCGAGGGCGGCGTCCGGGCCTGGCTCCCGGGGAGGTGACATCCCTCACCCTTACGCCGCAGCCGGGAGATTCCGGCGCCTTTTTTCGGATCGGGGGGCCAGGAATCGAGCCGGGGCTTATAATCTAGACTTAAGAGTCGTGATATCAGGAGGAAGGATGACCCTCACCGCCGCTCCCGCAACCGCTCCGGTGGCCACGCCGATCGACGAGATCGCGTCACTGATCGGCGATACGCCGATGCTGGAAATCCGGTATCGCCTCGATGACGCTCCAGGGCGCATCTACGCCAAGTACGAGTTGGAGAACATGACCGGGAGCATCAAGGACCGGATGGCGGCCCACATCATGCGGCAGGCGTACCGGTCCGGGGAACTGCGCCCGCAGATGACGATCGTCGAGGCGACCAGCGGCAACACGGGCATCTCCTTTGCCGCACTCGGACGGGCCCTGGGGCATCCGGTGCGGATCTACATGCCGGACTGGATGAGCCACGAGCGAGTGCAGTTGCTGGCCAACTTCGGGGCCGACGTCGTCCCGGTCTCGCGCGCTGAGGATGGCTTTCTGGGGGCAGTGGCGCAGGCGGAGCGGTTTGCCCGCGAGCAGGCCGGGGCGTTTCTGCCGCGACAGTTCGACAACCCGATGAACATCGACGCCCACTACACGGGTACCGGCCCGGAGATCGAACGCCAGTTGGCGCTGTTCGGGCGGGTGGCCGACGCGATCGTCGCGGGCGTCGGTACCGGGGGCACGGTGATGGGGGTCGGCCGGTACCTCCGTCGCAACGGGCGGCGCGTGCGGGCTCATCCGCTGGAACCGGCGAACTCCCCCACGCTGCGGACCGGCCATCAGGTGGGGCACCACCGGATTCAGGGGATCTCCGACGAGTTCATCCCGTCGATCGTGGACCTGGGGGAACTGGACCGCGTGGTGGACTCGTGGGACGGCGACGCAATCCTCATGGCTCAGAAGCTGTGCCGGCAACTGGGGCTGGCGGTCGGGATCTCGTCGGGGGCCAACCTGCTCGGGGCGATCCAGATCGCCACCGAGCTGGGGCCGGAGGCGACGGTGGTCACCCTGCTTCCGGACTCGAACAAGAAGTACCTGTCGACTGATCTGTGCCACGAGGAGCCGGAACTCGATCACTACCTGACGCCGCGGATCAAGTTGGAGGGCTTCCGGAGCCGGCGGTAGGGCCTGGCGGGGCGGTAGGGCCGCGTGGTGTTGAATTTCGCCCCGGTTTCCGTGCATTCTCGGAATGTGGTGATAACCTCAAACTCGGGACCCTTTCAGGTGGGCCCCGAGGGATGCCCTATGACGGCCTTTTCAAACTCGGGAACGCTGGGCAAGGGCATGCGGACGGCCTTCTCGGCTGGTCTTCCGGCCCCTGCAGAGCCCCCTCATGGCCATCTGCGCCTGGTCGAGCCGCCGGCTGAGGCGGTCCCGAGCATCCTGCCCGAGTCCAGCCCTTGGACGTTGCGCCAGAATGTCGTGCGAGCGGTATGGATGGTTATCGGGCGTCCGGTCTTCCGGATGACGTTCCACAACTGGTACGGCGTGCGCCGGAGCATCCTCCGGGCGTTCGGCGCCACTGTGGGCCGGGGCGTGCGGGTGCGCCCGAGCGCCAAGATCGAGATCCCGTGGAACCTGACGCT
>JBICIE010000234.1:0-2568 GCA_043101635.1 Phycisphaerales bacterium JB039
GCTCGCGGGGTCTCCGAGATCGTGAGCCTTCCGGCGCAACTGATACACGGACTACGACTGCGCCCGACTCACCTTCTCAAGGGCATCATGGAGTTCGGCCGCGGTGTAGTGCGATCGAACGCCCTCTGCGATCGCTTCCTCGAACCTCGCAGCGGCGGCGTCCGATTCCGACCATCGCCCTTCGCGCGCGTATGCGATAGCGAGCCTGTGCCAGCAGTCTGCATTCAGCGCTTGATTCCACTGCTCGCTTTCCCAGCAGGGGCTGCTCTGCTGCTCGGTCACCGTTGCCGCCGCGAGCCGCTCCCAGAACGCGATGGCTCGTTCGGTATCGCCCAGACTCCAGTAGATGCAGGCCCGATCCCAGCGGACCAGCGGGCACTCGGGCATGATCGCGTAGGCAAGATCGCTCCACTCCTTCGCTTCGCGGTACCTGCGCTGCTCATGGCACGCCGTCGCCACTGTCGTCAGGAGCCAGTGGTTCGATGGGTCGTCGCGGATCTCCAGGCGCAGCTTGTCTTCAAGCTCGCTCCAGCGGCCGGCGCGGCGGAGCCGGTCGTATTCGGCCTGGCTGACCATGGCGGATTGTAACCGCGGGCCCTTGCGCTCCCGGGCGCCCTCAGAAATCGTCCAGCAGCGTAGCCGCGTAGCCGCAGCCGGCCGCGGCGAAGTACATGTTGCCGTTGAAGAAGCTCGCCTTGCGCGCGCCATCCGGGTGGATGTAATGGGCCTGGCCGAACGGCCCCTCGAAGGTGAGCCGCTCGATCCGGCCCAGCCAGTCGCGGGCCTCCTCAGCCCGCCCGAAGCGAGCAAGCACCGACGCGGCCCGGGCCGGCCAGCCGTCGTAGGCGCCGGTCGCCTGATGATCGGCCCGGAAGGTCTGGAATGATGGCAGATCCGGCGTCAGCGCGTTGGGGTCCCGCGGCGACAGGGCGTACAGCCAGTCGTCGGTCATGAGTTCATCGCGGAAGAAGTCAGCCATCGCCGCCTTGATGACGTCCGGCAGGTCCCGCTCCATGGCGCGGCCGACGTAGATGAAATCGAGAATTGTGCGCACGGTCCGGCGCGAGCCATCCGGCAGCAGACAGGCAAACGGCCCGCCGTCGAACAGTTCCAGCACCCTGGCCGCAAGGGCGTCGGCTGCGCGCGCGTAGTGGTCCTCGCCGGTGAGGTCGGCCAGGAAGCGCAGCCCGGCTACGTTGAGCGCGTTGAACGACGCGATCGTGTGCTCGTATGTGCTCACGCACTCGAGGATGTGCTGGTAGTGGCCGTAATCGGTCAGTTCGGGGCGAGCGCACGTGCGCAGGTAGTCGAGGTGGCGCATGGCCCATTCGCGGTCGCCGGTGATGCGCACATAGTCGGCCACACAGGAGAGGAACCCGCCCGCGTTGATCCCATAGCCCATCCCGGCGCCGCGCCCGCTGACCGTCTCCACGCCCCAGTGCTGGTGCAGATCGACGCGCATGAACGCCTCCATCTGCGCGCGCAGCGCAGCCGGATCGAGGCGGGCCAGCATCGGCGCCTGAAACTCCAGTTCCCACAGGAAGCTCGTGGTCGGCGCGCCCTCCGGCCCGCCGACGACGTAGGCCCGCTGCAGCGGTCGCGGCTCCTCGTTCCAGATACACTGGCCGCCGGTCGCCACGCCGGCCCGCTCATCCAGATCCGGCAGGATCCGGCGCGTCATCAGCAGCGTGAGCACGGACATGTCGTACAGCCGCTCCAGGTCGCCCCTGCGCGCCGGCAGGTGGCCGGAAAACTCGCTGTTGCCGAGCGTAAAAGCCGCCTGCCAGATGCGCTCCCATTCCTCGCGTCCGGAATCCCACTCGGCCTGGAAGTCAATCGTGCCGCAGGGTTCGACGCCCTGAAGCGCGAACCAGTCGATCTCGTCGCCGGGCTGCACATCGAACGTCGCGACGCCGATGCGCCCGCGCTCGACCGGCGCATCCCCATCGAGCCAGGCGCACAGGTCGCTGTAGATGGCGTGACGCCCCGGCGCCACGAACTCGGCCCGGCCGAAGGTCTTGGTGTCTTCGAGGATGAACCGGTCAACATCCCCGCGGACGTTCAGCATCGGAACATCCTCGGGCGGCAGGTTCCAGTAGTCGGTGAAGCGCCAGACTCGGGGCAGCCCGCCGAACACCAGATGCGCGCGCATCGGCCGCTCAAACCCGATCCGCTGCATCACGCCGGGGCGCCCGGCGATCATCCGCAGCGAAGTGCTGACGCCGCCCGCCCGCCGCTCGATCTCATACGCCTTCCACCGGAACTCTGGCGGGCGCACGAACCGCCGGATGCGGTCGCCTTCGGTCACGAACAGCAGAGCCGTGGGCGTCGCCATCCCGGTGGGAGCGCAGGTCCAGTTCTGGATGCCGGTGATGTCCCACGCCGCCTGGACCATGCCGCGGGGGCTGGTGATGGTGGGGAGGGCGAAGTCCTCCTCCCGCTGCGGCCGGAGCCAGTCGCTTGCGAGTTGATCGAGGGTGAGCATGGGCGTCTCGTAGAAGGGGAAACTGAGGGTAGAGAAACCGCCATTGGCGCGCAGGGACCGGCGCGGGGACCGGCAGATCGGAA
>JBICIE010000235.1:0-6676 GCA_043101635.1 Phycisphaerales bacterium JB039
GTGTGCTCTTCCGATCTCGGCGATCTGGAGCAGGCGCATCAGGGCGAGGTCGGCGTCGGGGACGATCAGCAGGGCACGGGCGCCCGGGTCGTGGCCCGGGACGTGCACGCCCCGGGTGACGAGTGCCGCGGCGGCGGCGCAGGTGGCCCAGCGGGCGGCGTACTGGGCCGAGCGGATGAAGGTGAGCGCGGCGGGGCCGGCCCGGTCCATCGGCTCGAGCGTGCGGATCTCCAGGTCGGCGGGGCCGACGAGTTCGGCGCCCAGCGTCGCCGCAAGCGCGCCTGTCGTGAAGCTCTGCCGCTGGCTGGCCACCGCGCCCTCCTCGAAGCCGATCGTACGTCAGCGCCCGACGGCGTGGGCGTTGTTCATGGTGTCGATCACGAGCTGGGTGATGTCGGCCCGCGGGGAGGTGTAGGCCACGTTGCGGAACAGGATCCGGGTGTTGATCTCGGTGAAGGCGACGCCATCCTGGTTGCCGGGGGGGAACTGCAGTTCGATGTTGCCTTCGTGGTCCCAGAGCACGACATCCCAGCCGTCGCGCTGGGCGACCACCGCCACGGCGCCGGCAATCTCGCCGTAGATCGTGCGCAGGGCCTTGCCCTGCTCGAGCTGGAGCCAGCTCATCGAGTCTCGGGTGATGGAGGTGTACTGGGCCTGGAGCTGGCGCAGCTCGATCGACTTTTCGCGGCGCAGCTTGCCATCGGGCAGTTCGTTGCGCTCTTCGGTCAGCAGGTTGATCTGCTCCTCCAGCTTGTTGACCTGGTCCTGAAGCTGGTCGCGCAGCGCGACGACCGCGGCCTTCATCTCGGTGAAGCCGTTGAGGCCGTCGTAGAGGCGCTGCAGGTTGATGACGGCGACCGACGTCTGCGGGGCCGACTGTGCCGCGGCGTCCGCCCCGGCCCGCCAGCTCACCGCGCCGACGCAGATCGTCGCCGCCGCCATCGCCGGGATCCATGCTCGCAGGCTCGTGTTCATCGCGTGCTCCTTCCGTGTTGTGCGGGCGCCTCCGCCCCGCGTCAATCGTGTGATTCAGAACGGGATGTCCGCCGTGAAGGTGAACAGCCGCTCCTCGTCGGTATCTTCCTTGAGGATCGGGAAGCCGAAGTCCAGCGCCAGCGGCACGGGCGACAACTGCGGGATGTAGATGCGGAAGCCGAAGCCCACGCTGACACGGTAGTTGTCGAAGGTGACCTCCTCCTCCACGGTGCCGGTGTCCACGAACAGCGCCACGGCGAAGTTCTCGCTGAACAGGGGCTGCTGGACTTCCGGGCCCCAGAAGAACGACCAGACGCCGCCGACCTGGTCGCTTCCCGGCTCGCCGGTGTCGTTGCGGACGCCGACGGGCCC
This sequence comes from Phycisphaerales bacterium JB039, assembly GCA_043101635.1. Classification (GTDB taxonomy): domain Bacteria; phylum Planctomycetota; class Phycisphaerae; order Phycisphaerales; family UBA1924; genus CAYMJK01. The sequence goes on from JBICIE010000235.1 coordinate 1,348, forward strand.
GATGCCGCGGACGCCGAAGCCGCGGAAGCCGCTGCCGCCCTGCGAGTAGCGCTCGTAGAACGGCACATCGGCCTGGTCCTGCGGGATCCAGTCGGCCCGGGTTCGCAGGGACAGCACGGTGCGGGAGCCGACGGCGTCCTCCCGGAGGGTGATGTAGGCGAGATGTACGGCGCCCAGCTTCTGGAAGGACTGGTCGTCGCTGAAGACCTGCTCGGCTTCCAGGCCAATGCGGGTGCCGCGCGACGGGCGGAACGGATCGTCGAAGGTCTCGCGCGTCAGATCGACGCCGATGCCGAGCAGCGGGTTGTAGCCCTGGGTGTCGAAGAAGTCGGTCGGGGCGTCGGCGTCGATGTCGAAGATGCCGACCTGCTCGGCGCGCAGGCGCAGCGACCCGCGCCAGCGCGAGCCGAACCGGCGCCCCAGGCCGAAGCGGCCGCCGTAGCGGACCTCGTCGAAGTCGCGGTACTCGCGCTGGCGGTACAGCGCCGTCAGCGACAGCGAGTAGTTCGTCTCCATCAGATGGGGCTCGACGAAGCGGGCCAGGTATTCCTGGTACTCGGTGCCCGGCTGCAGGATCAGCTCGGCGGTCTGCCCGGCGCCGCGGAAGGCGCCGCCGGTGAACAGCTCGCCGAGCGAGTCGGGTGTGTCGGTGATGTCGAAGTTGCGCTGCGTCAGCGACACCCGGCCGAACAGGCCGAGGTCGCTGCTGACCTGGGCGCCGAAGCCGATCGAGCCGGTGTTGGTCTCCTCGACCTCGACCAGCACATCGCGGTACTCCGGCTCGGCCGGGTCGGGGTTCTGGATCGTCACCCGCACATCCGGGCGCCCCTGCGGGCCGAAGAGGCGGGTTGCTTCAAGGCGTCGCTCCGTCTCGTCCTTGGCCGAGCCGGGGACCTGGCGCACGAGGTGGCCGGAGAGCCACCGGCCGGGGCGGAGCTGGGTCTCGCGCAGAATCACCTCCATGCGCGTCACGTCGTTGCCCTGGATCAGGACCTCGCCGGTGCGGAAGCGCGGGCCCTCCTGGACCCGCAGTTCGATGTCCACCAGCGGGTCGACGGTGTCGGGGAAGAGCGCCTCGGTCACGCGGCAGTCGATGTGCCCGAGTTCGACATACGCGGCGTACACGGCCTCGACGCTCTCATCGAGGCGGCGCTCGCTGTAGACGTCGCCGGTCTTGAGCGGGATGAGCCCGCGCACCTGCGCCTCGCTGAAGCGGGAGACGTCGCCGACGACATCCTCGAACTCGACGGAGATGTGTCGCACGGTGTAGCGGGGCCCCTCCTTGATGATGAACTCGACGATCACTTCGCGGCCGTTGGGGGCGTAGATGAAGCGGCGGGCGACGCGGGCCTCGAGGTATCCCCGGTCCTTGTAGTAGCGGGCCAGCGACGCCGTGTCCAGATCCACCTGATAGGTGTCCAGCCGCCCTTTCTCGAGCAGGCCGAAAGTGTCGCGCTGGCGCGTCTTGATCGCCGTGCGCAGTTCCCGCGCGCCGAACGCGCTGTTCCCCGTGAAGCGCACGCCCGTGATCCGCAGGCGCAGGCCCTCGATCACCTGGAAGTACAGCGTGCCGGTGTCTTCCAGATCGTCGGTGATCGGCGACACCTGCACCTGGTTGAAGCCCTTGGAGCGGTAGAAGTTCTCCAGCTCCCGGGCCACCTGCTGGATCGCCTCCTCGCTGACGGGAGCCCCCTGCAGCCGGCCGGCGATCTCCAGCAGGTCCTGGTCGCTGATCTCGTCGTTGCCGGCGAAGGCGACGGCCAGGATCTTGGGCTGGGGCGAGACGGTGTAGATCAGGCGGACCCAGCCCTGCTCCACGAGTTCGACGCCGACCTGGATGGAGCCGAACTCGCCGAGGCGGTTCAGCTTCGACAGGTCGTCTTCGATCACCTGCCGGCGCAGCTCGGCGCCGGGGCGGGCCCCGATCTGGTTGCGGGCCAGGGCCTCGCGCCGGGGATCCAGCGGACGGAAGCCGCCATCGTCAGGAACCCGGAGCACGACCTCGAAGATCGGCCGCCCCTCGAAGGGGTCCAGCGGGCTGGGCTCCTGGACGTCCTGGGCCAGAGCGGGCGCGCAGAGGATCCCGCACAGCAGTGTGAGCACAAGGGTGAGGAGGCGCCTGGGCACGGGCCGGGGACAATACCCCCGAAGCTGAGCGGTCACAAACTTGGCGCCGGATCAGCGCCGGCTGACGACCCGGCCGGGCCCGATCACGCGCCTACCTTCCCGGCTCGCCAGGAGCGCTCCGCTTGCCCCCTTCTTCCCTGCAACTCGTCCGCTGGGCTGGACTGCTGGCCATCGGGGCCGCCGGTCTGCTGGTGGCGGGCTGGCTGCTCGGGGAGGCGATGCGCCATCCCGGTCCACCATGGCGGATGGTGGCGCTTGCGCTGGGGCTGATCGCCGCTCCCGGCGCCGTCCTGGCCGCCATGGCCTCAGACCGCTGGGCCCGCACCCGCGCCGGCGGGGCTGACCGGGCGCCGTGATGGCCGGGCGCCGGGGGGCTACTGCAGGTTGACGGGCATCACGACGTAGAGGAAGTCGCTGCCGCTCTTGACCACGCCCGGCTTCTGCGAGGGCTGGCCGGGGGTCTCGGCGCTCTTGAGTTCCATGATGACCTCGGCGTCGGCCACCACCTTGAGGGCGTCGGTGATGAAGCTCGGGTTGAAGCCGATCTCGATGTCATCCCCGTCGTAGCTCTTCAGTTCGACCTGGACCTGGGCCTCGCCCATCTCCGGGGCCCGGCTGGAGAGTTCCAGACGCCGGTCGGCAGCCTTGAAGGCCATGCGCACGCCGCGGGATTCTTCGTTGGTGAGCAGGGCGGCCCGGCGGACGGCGCTGGTCAGCACATCCCGGTCGAAGGCGATCTTGACGTTCTGGTCGCGCGGGATGACATCATCGACGGGCGGGAAGGTTCCCTCGACCAGGTTGCTCGCCAGCACGGCCCGGGCCTCGCCCTCGGGGGCGTCGCCGAGTGCAAAGAGGATCTGGTTGTCCGTGATGGCGATGTGCACCGGCTCTTCCTCATCCTCGATGAGGCGCTGGAGCATGCTCAGGGCCTTGGTCGGCACGATGCAGCTCGCCGGCTCGCCGGCCGCCTTTTTGAGCGAGCCGCGGGCGATGGCCAGGCGGCGCCCGTCGGTGGCGACCAGTTCGAGCTTCTTGCCGCTCTGGCGCATGAGGACGCCGTTGATGGCGTAGCGGGTGTTCTCGCGCGCGGTGGCGAAGATCGTGCGCGAGATCATGGCGCCGAGTTCGCCGGAGGGATAGACCAGGCTGGCGCGGGCCGAGGAGGAGTCGGTCACATCGGAGAAGTCGGGGATCTTCGGGAATTCACCGGCGGGGTACCCGTAGACCTGGAAGTGGGCGTCCTCCCCGCGGATGTGACAGATCTCGCCATCGGTCTCGAGGGTGAGGGTGGGCTCGGCGTCCTCGGCCTGCACGATCTGCTTGAGCTTGTCGGCGGGGATCAGGGCCTCGCCGGGCTCGGTGACATCGACGCGGGCGGTGCGGAGGCGCAGGGAGATCTCCCCGTCGGCGCCGGCCAGAGTCAGCTCGCCGGCGCCATCGACGACACGGGCGATCAGCAGGACGCAGGTGAGTTGCGGGCGCGGGGTGCGCGACGCCACCGCCCCGGATACCACGTTCACCGCATCCAGCAGCGCGCCGCGATCACAGACCACCTTCATGAGCTTCGCTCCATCGGGAAAATTCGAGTCTCAGTGTATCCGGCCTTCTCCCGGGCGCAGGGGCGGATCCGGCCGTCCCGAGGCCCGGGATCGCTAATGACAGCTTCCCTGGCGCTTGTCCGGGCCGGGGGCGGGGCAGATACTCTTCCTGTTCGGCCTTGGGGAGTCGCCCGGGCCGGCTTGACCCTGATTTGACATCCCGACCGGCGGCGAACCGACCGTATCGAGACCCAACGGGTCCCTGGGCTTCCAGGATTCTCTCGCGGCAGGCGTCGCGGGAGGGATGCGGACACGAAAAGGAGCCGGGATGTCATTCGAAGCCGCCGTCCACGCCCAGGCCATCGAGCTGTGCAAGCTCTCCCTCGATATGACCGCCGCCGCGGGCAGCGGCCATCCCACGACCGCCATGAGCCTGTCGCACCTGACCACGGTGCTGATGTTCCACACCATGCGCTGGAGCCCGGAATTCCCGGATTACCCCACCAGCGACCGGCTGGTGCTCTCCGCCGGGCATGGGGTTCCGGTGGTGTACGCCGCGGCGTGCAAGCTGGGGGTGGTCGTGGGCCGGGAAGAGGGGGCTCGCCGGCGGCTGACCATCGATGACGCGTCGAGGCTGCGGGCCCGGGGCTCGGAACTGGACGGACACCCCAACCCGATGGAGGGGTTCCCGTTCTTCGACGCGGCGACGGGCTCGCTCGGCCAGGGGCTGAGCGTCGCGGCGGGCCTGGCGGAGGCGGCCCGGCTGGACGGCTCGGAGCGGCTGGTCTATTGCCTGTGCGGCGACGGGGAGGCCCGGGAGGGGCAGATCACCGAGGCGCTCGACTTCATCATCGATCGCAAGCTGGTCGGGGTGCTGCCGATCTTCAACTGCAACGGCTTCGGCCAGGCGGGACGGGTCAGCGAGCAGCAGTCGCCGGAGAAGCTGAAGGCCCGGCTGGAGGCGACCGGCTTCGACGTGCGGCTGATCGACGGGCACAACCCGGGGCAGATCAAGGAGGCCTTCGAGGCCTTCATCGCGCGGGCCCAGTCGGCCCGGGAGGCGGCGCCGGGCCAGCCGATGGCGATCGTGGCGCGGACCGTGAAGGGGTGGGGCGCCCCGAGCGTGCAGGGGGGCGGGTGGCACGGCAAGCCGCCGGTCGGCGAGGCGCTGGAGAAGGCGCATCGCGAGCTGGACGAGCGCCGCATCGAGCTGACCAGTTCGCTGACGCCGGCCGACAGCTTCGAGATCCAGCCGCCGGCGCAGGCCGAGGCCGCCGACGGCGCGATCGGGGAGACGCCGGACTTCAGCGCCGCCATGAAGCAGTTCGACATGGAGTCGCTGCTGCACACCGGCAAGCTCGCGACGCGCAAGGCGTATGGCCTGGCGCTGCGGGCCCTGGGGCACGCCTCGACGCGCATCGTGGCGCTGGACGCCGACGTGTCCAACTCCACGTTCGCGGACATGTTTGCCCGCGATCATGACCTGACCGAGCGCTTCATCGAGTGCAAGATCGCCGAGCAGAACATGGTCTCGGTCGGCGTCGGGCTCTCGGCGGCCGGCAAGGTTCCCTTCTGCAGCAGCTTCAGCAAGTTCATCACGCGGGCCTACGACCAGATTGAGATGGCGATCAACTCCGGGGCCAACCTCAAGATCGTCGGCAGCC
>JBICIE010000236.1:0-13188 GCA_043101635.1 Phycisphaerales bacterium JB039
GCCGACGAACGCCGCGCCACCTACGGCTACTCCGGCGGGGTCGAGGAGCTGCTGATCTACGGCGCCGTCTGGGGTGTCGTGCTGGTCATCTGGGGAATCGGCGAACTGATCGAGGCCTGCGACTGAGGCGGGTCGCGATCACCCTTCGGCGCCATCTCGCAGGGCGTCGGCAAACGCCGCCAGCAGCCCCTGCCACAACTCCGCCTTCTCGACCAGGTCGTACTCGAGGGCGTCGGCGAGGCGCGTCAGGTCGCCATCGCGCATGGCGTCGCGGGCCTCGAGCAGCGCGGCGCCGAGTTCGGTGATCCGACTTCCCATTGAGATTCGCCCGCCCTCCGGGCCGGGCAGCTCCAGCGTCAGGTCGTCCGGGGCGATGCTCATCAGGTCGGTCGTCTGCCCGATGACCTGCTGGATGGTCTGCCAGATCTCAAGGGCGGCGGTCATGGCGTCGAAGGCGACCTGGTTGCGTCCCGCATGGATCTCGGCGGCGGCCCGCCGCTGGAGCGCCACCGCGTCACCGAGGGCGTCGGAGGCCTCCATGAGCGTGGTTCGGACCAGGGCCACCGGCTCGGCGGTGCGCAGCGCAACCTCGGCGCCGGGCATGTGCTCCTCCGATGGGGTCGCCAGCTCATCGCCGCCAACGGGCTCGCCGTTGAGCTTCACCTCGATGATGACCCGACCGGCCGCGCTGGCCAGCTCGATGCCCGTCTCCAGGGCGCAGGCCAGCGTCGGACGGTCGAGGTCGACGGGCGTGTCATCGAGCAGCAGTCGCATCAGGTCCCCTCGTTGGCGACGCTGGCGGCCCGGGCGTCGCGAGAGCGCTTCTTGTGGATCAACCGGATGTTCCGGGCGTAGATCACGATACCCGAAGACTGGCCCAGCACCCCCACGATATCGCGCCGCCAGACAAAGTACACGAACAGACACAGGCCGCCGAGCAGGCTGATCCACCAGAAGATGTCGGGAATCACGCTCTCGCGCTGGCGCTCGCTGACGATCCACTGGATCAGGAAACGGCTCGAGAAGACGATCTGCCCGCCCAGCCCGATGGTGATCCAGATCAGGCTCACCCAGTTCGTGATGTTGAAGAGCTTGAAGATCTTGTAGCGGTCGTACGCCTCGAACTCGTCGGCGAGCCAGCCAAAACGCTGGCGAAACTCGGTCTCGGCCATCGGCTCGGACTCGCGCCCGTCGCGCCCGCGGATGCGGTAGACCATCTCGCCCTCAGGTCCGTCCGAGCGCTCGACCCAGCCGCGGGCCCCGCCCCAGCGGAACTCGACGAAAGTCGCCCCGTCAGGGCCTGAAATCGGATCCGGGCGATACACCAGCCATGCCCCGAGCAGCACGAGCAGCGCCATGAGGGCGAGCGGCTCCCACTTCAGGCGCCCGGGTTTCAACGGGCGGGCTCCGGCGTCATGGCGGAAGCGATCTCGACGGTCGCCGCGCCGCTGTCGGCTGGCGCCGGCCCGCGCTCGACGAGGTCGCTGGTGACCGGGCGCCGCCGGCTGCGCATGTAGCGCACGGCGAAGCAGTCGATCAGACCGGGCAGGGCCCGCTGCGCCACGCCCATGCCGTACTTGGTCTCGCCGGCGGTGCGGGGACGGTGCGCAACCGGCGTCTCCACCACCGTGTAGCCCATGTGCCGCGCGGTCACCGGGATGAACCGGTGCATTCCCTTGAATTCCAGCGGCAGGCGCACGGCGATCTCCCGGCGCATGATGCGCAGCGAGCAGCCGGTGTCGCGAATCGTGTCCCCCAGCAGCCAGCGCCGAAAGGCGCGCCCGACGACCGAGCCGGCGCGCCGCACCGCGCTGTCGCGCCGGTTGCGGGAGCGGTCCCCCTGCACCATGTCCGCGCCGGCGCTGCGCAGCAGGTCGAGCATCGCCGGCAGGTCTGCCGGGTCGTTCTGGAGGTCGGCGTCGAGCGTGGCGATCAGCTCGCCTCGGGCGGCCCGAAACCCCGCGTGGAACGCCGCCGACTGGCCGTGGCCGCGCCCGGGCGGCGTGCCGGTCATGGCGACGCAGCGCAGCCACGGCCGCTGCGCCATCAGGGCCAGCGCCTCGCGCCGGGTGGCGTCGGTGGAGCCGTCATCGACCAGGATCAGTTCCCAGCGCAGGCCCAGCGGCTCCAGCGCCCCGGCGACCTGCTCGACCAGCGGCCGGATGTTGTCCTGTTCGTCATGGGCCGGGGCCACGACGGAAAGGTCGAGGCCGGCGGGCAGGTCAGTCATAGCTAACATTCTAGGAGCGGGCCGCGCAAGGGGTGCTGCGCATAGAATGCTGAGAATTGGAATCGTTCTAATCTACCACGCAGGATCCCGCGCCCATGCATCTGCGTCATTCTGATCACGACCACGGCCCCCCCACGGTCCCCGTGAAGTTCCTCCTCGAAGATCCTGACGGGCTCACCGGCTCGGACAAGTCCGAATGGGACCTCATGGCGGCCAAAGGCGAACATCTGCTCGAGGTGGCCATCGAGCATGGGATCAACATCGAGCACGCCTGCGGCGGCGTGTGCGCCTGCTCGACCTGTCACGTCTACATCGAGCAGGGCATGGACGACCTCGCCGAGTCGACCGAGGCGGAGGAAGACCGCGTCGAGGAGGCCCCCGGGCTCCAGGTCAACAGCCGGCTGAGTTGCCAGTGCGAGATCGAGGGCAATGGCCCCATCGTGGTGCGGGTGCCCGCCTGGAACCGCAACGCCGTCAAGGAAGTCCCCCACTGACTCCCCACTGACGCCGGTTCCACCGCCGAATCCAGGCGGACCTCGGGCCCGAAGCGAGCCGCAAGGAGTTTCACCCATGTGGCTTGCATCCGTCGCCGCCTGCTTTCTCGCCAGCACAACCCCCGCCCCGGTCCAGCCGCTGGCGGACGGGGCCGTCCTGCTGGTCCGGGCCCCCACCGACGCCGCCGTCGAGGCCATCGAGACGTCCAAGGGCACGATGTACCGGGCCGGCCGCGTCTCGACCGACACGCGACTGCCGGTGGGATACCCGGCGCCGACGGCCCCGGGGGCGATCGAGATCAAGCGGTATCCCCAGGTGCGCCGCGCCACCGTCTCCGGCGACGGAGCGATGGACCGCGCCGGGGCCAGCGGCTTCTGGCCGCTGTTCCTGCACATCTCGCGCCGCGACATCGCGATGACGGCGCCCGTGGAGACGGAACTGCGACGCACCAACGACGCCGGCTCGTCATCGTGGACCATGGCCTTCCTGTATCACTCGCCCGACGATGGCCAGGCCGGGACAGACGGGCGCATCACCATCGAGGACGCCGAGCCGGTCACGGTGCTGGCGCTGGGGGTCCGCGGGCGCGTCAGCATGCGCGATCCGTTCATGCAGGTGGCCGAACTGGAGTCGTGGCTCGAAGAGCACGGCGAGCACTGGATCGCAGATGGCGACGTTCGCGTCCTCGGGTACAACGGCCCAAACGTCCGCGCCGCGGACCAGTGGTGGGAAGTGCAGTTGCCGATCAGGCCCGCGGCCCGCCAGAGCGAAGCGCCCGCCGGCTCGTGATCCCCCGGCAGCGCCGCGGCCCCGGGCGCCCCGCCGCCCCTACCATCCGCCCGCATGACCACCGCCACCGCCGCATCGCCCAAGCTCGATGACCAGCAGCCGGCGCCGAAGCCGCTGCTCAACGTCGTCGACCTCAAGACGTGGTTCCCGGTCCGGTCGGGCGTGCTGCAGCGCGTCACCGGGCACGTCAAGGCGGTCGACGGCATCACCTTCAGGATCGGCAAGGGCGAGACGCTCGGGCTGGTCGGCGAGTCCGGCTGCGGCAAGACCACCGTCGGGCGCACCATCCTGCGCCTGATCCCGCACACCAGCGGCACGGTGACGTTCGACGGCCGGAACGTCTTTGCGGCTCGCGGTCCCGAGCTGAAGCGCCTGCGCCGCGACATGCAGATCATCTTCCAGGATCCCGCCGGCAGCCTCAACCCGCGCATGCGGATCGCCAGCATCGTTGGCGAGCCGCTGGTGGTGCACGGGCTGGTGTCGGGCCGCGACGAGCTGCGCACCCGCGTCGAGGAACTGCTGGTCAAGTGCGGCATGCCCAAGGCCGCCGCCGACCGCTACCCCCACGAGTTCAGCGGAGGCCAGCGCCAGCGCATCGGCATCGCCCGCGCTCTGGCCCTCGAGCCGCGCTTCATCGTCTGCGACGAGCCGACCAGCGCCCTGGATGTGAGCATCCAGGCCCAGATCATCAACCTCCTGACCGATCTGCAGGGCGAGTTCGGGCTCAGCTACCTGTTCATCAGCCACGACATGGCGGTCATCCAGCACGTCTGCCAGCGCATCGCGGTCATGTACAAGGGCAAGATCGTCGAGGCCGGCTCGCGGGAGGAGATCCTCCAGAACCCGCAGCACAAGTACACCCAGTCGCTGCTCAGCGCTGTTCCCGAGCCCGACCCGCGACGGGAGCGCACCCGCATCGTCTTCGAAGGCGGGGCGATGTAGAGCCGGGGATCCGGGATCTGCGATCCGGGATCAGGGGGCCCGCCTAGGCTGGATGAAACCTCCGGGTTCGGTCCCGGAAGAAGCTCGCGGAAAGGGGGGCTTCCCAATGGCGATGATGTTCCTGGCTCTCGGCGCCATCGTGGCGATCGGCCTGCTGGCGCTGGTCCCGCGTGTGACGGACAAGACAGCGCGAATTGCGCTCTTTGCCATGGCGGTCGCGGCCGTGCTGGCCGGTGTCACGCTCAGTTCGTTCCGTTTCGTCGGGGAGAACTCCGTCGGCGTGGTGGTCAAGAACGCCTTCGGCGCCCCGCTGCCCCCGGGCAAGATCATCGCCACCGACGGCGAGAAGGGCCCGCAGGCCCGCGTGCTGCCCCCGGGCTGGCACCCCTGGCTCTGGCCGGTGATCTACGACGTGGAACTCGTCCCCGTCGTCGAGATCTCCGAGGGAGAGGTCGGCATGCTCACGGCGGCCGATGGCCTGCCGCTGCCCGCCGACGCCTTCTACGCCCCCGAGTGGCCCGAGCAGCAGAAGCGACAGATGGCCGAGGACGCGGCGTTCTTCCTCGGCGAGGGCGCCGGCTACAAGGGGCCCCAGACCAGCGTGCTCAAGCCGGGCAAGTACCGCATCAACACCAAGCTCTTCAAGGTCGAGATCGTGCCCGTGACCAACGTCGCCAAGGCGACCGTCGGCGTCGTCAAGAGCAACGTCGGCGAATGGGTGCCCTCGGCCGAGGGCGAGTCGCCGCTGGTCGATCGCGGCCAGCAGGGCATCTGGCGCACGCCGCTGAGCCCCGGCACCCACCCGCTGAACACCCGGGCCTACGAGATCACGCCGATCTCCACGGCCAAGCAGGTGGTGCGCTACACCAAGGCCGAGACTGCCGCGATGCCCGGTGAGGAGCGCGAGATCATCGTTCGCTCCAGCGACGGCTTCACCTTCCCGGTCGATGTCCGCATCGAGTACGAGATCAGGCCCGAGGACGCCCCGCTGGTCGTCGCCAACTTCAGCGACGACCAGGATCGGCTGCGCGAGCGCCTCAACTCCGCCGTGCGCGCCATCTTCCGCAACAACGCCGAGGATGTCAAAGCCCTGCAGTACGTGCAGGAACGCTCCCGGCAGGAGCAGGACTCCCTGGCCGCGCTCGCCACTGAGATGGAGGCCATGGGCGTGACGATCACGGCCGTGCGCATCGGCGATGTCGGCGACGAGCAGACCCTCGGCTCGCTCCTGAAGACCCAGACCGATCGCGAGATCGCGGTGCAGGAGCAGCTCACCTTCCAGGAGCAGCAGAAGGCCGCCGAGCAGAAGAAGCAGCTCACCCGCACCGAGCAGGAGGCCGAGGAGGAGCGCCGCCTCGCCACCGCCAGCTATCAGGTGCAGATCGCCGAGCAGGACAAGGAGCGCCGCATCATCGAGGCCACCGCCGAGGCCGAGGCCATCCAGATCCAGGCCGAGGCTCAGGCCGACGCCTACCGGCTCATCGCCGAGCAGATCGGCAAGGGCAACGCGGCGCTGGTCGAGTTGCTCAAGGTCGTCGGTGAGCAGGGCATCCAGATCACCCCGCGCGTGATGATCGTGGGCGACCGGACCGGCAACGGCGCCGGGAACGACGCCGAGACCACCGCGCTGATCGGCACGATGCTCGACACAATGGTGCAGCGCGACGAGTCGCCCCGCGAGTCGGACGCACCGCAGGCGCCCGGCGGATGAAGCTGCTCCCCGGCGCCTGCAACGGCAGGCGATTGGGCCGGTAGACTGAGGTCATGCTGAAGCCCGTGCGGCGGATTCTCGTCGCCCTGCTGCTGGGATCGATGACGTCGATCGCCCTCGCGTGGGCGATCGCCGCGTGGTGGCCGATCTCGGTGAGCGTGCCGCGCTCATCCATCGGAGCGGCTGTCTGCTGGGGCCGGCCATGGCATCACGTCGAGTTCCGACAGTTCGGCGTGCGCCTTCGCTGGTGGAATGACCTCGAGATCAACGGACGCCTGGCGGCGCCGGCGCCGCGCGCAGTTGCGGACATGATCGCGCAGCTCGAGCGTGATCGAACTGCCGGGCGTGTGAACATGGGTGCGCCGTTCCGGATCGAAGCAGACGTACCGAACTGGGGCAGCCTTGCCCAGCCCGCACCGCCAGAACTTGCGATGGGCAGCGACACCGCGTTCGGCTGGCCGGCGCCCTGCATGTGGTACCAGGTGCTCTCGACGTTCGACGCGCCCACGATGAGCATCGTCGCCGACGAGCTGCGCGGCGGCGTCCACCTCCGCGGCGGGCCGCCGACCGGCCGCGGCGCCGGCTTCTACGCCCTGCCGCTCCGGCCGATCTGGTGGGGCCTCGTGATCAACACCCTGTTCTTCAGCGCGCTGTGGCTGGTGGCGCTGACAGCGCCGCCGATGGCCCGGGGCGCGCTGCGCCGCCGGCGCGGGCTGTGCCTCCGGTGCGGGTACGACCTGCAGGGACAGTTCACCGGCGGATGTCCCGAGTGCGGCGCCGGCCGATAGAGCTGATGGTCCGAATTCGCACTGGCGCTCTCGCAGGGCGTCATGCGGAGCCGCTTGCGTTCGCCTTGGGTACCCCCCCCACTCCGTGGGGGCCTACCCACCCTACCAGCCCTCGAAGACCCGAAACCGCCGGCGAGTCCGTGTCAGTCGCTCCGGGCCGGCGCCCGTGCGAGCGCCTCGCGCTTCTCGCCCCACCCGCCGTACATCGGGACCTCCTCGCCGCGGGCCCGGCGCCGGCGCGCGCGCAGGAGCGCCCACGCCAGCAGCCCGGCCCCGAGCACGATCATCAGCGCGCTCAGCCACTGCCCGCGGCTGAGCCCCAGCACGCGCGGCGCCTGCAGGTGGGCGTCCGGCAGCCGCCAGAACTCGGTCGCCACGCGCCCGGCGCCGTAGCTGAGCAGGAACGCCGCGGCGATGACCCCCGGCGGGCGCCTGCGATACCACACCGCCCACAGCACCACCCCGACCAGCAGCCCCTCCGCAACGGCCTGATACAACTGCGATGGATGCCGCGCCGCCAGCAGCGGCGCGATCTGCTCCGCCAGGCTGCGCCCCAGCGGCCCGCCCCGCTGGATGAGATCCACCACCCTCTCGTACCCGATCGTGAACGCCTCTCCCGCCGTGAAACCCGGATCCTGCGGCATGTACGGCGCCACGATCTCGTTGAGCTGAATCTGCTGCTCGAGCGTCAGCGCCGGCGCGTGCCCGCTGATGCGCTCCTGCGGGAACTTCACGCTCCACCACGGCGACGGCTCGCCCGGCGCCGCCACGATCCGCCCGAGCAGTTCACCATTGACGAAGTTGGCGAGGCGCCCCAGCGCCAGCCCTGGCGGCGCCATCAGCGCCATCAACTCCGCGCAGTGCAGGAACCCCGCCTTCGCCACACGACCGCCGCCGGCCGCCTTGAACCCGCGCCCGAACCACCACGCGGCCGCCGCCGCCCCCACCATGCCCCCGTGGCTGGCCATCCCGCCCTGCGTGATGTCCAGCAGATCCCAGAACGGCACGCGCGACGAGAAGCTCACGAACAGGTCCGGCCGGTACAGCAGCGCATAGCCCAGCCGCCCCCCCACCACGCCCGCGATGGCGCTGAACAGGATGAAATCACCGGCCCGCTCCGCCGGGATCGGCGTCAGCCCGCGCCGGATCATCCAGCGGAGCATCAGGTACGCGATGAAGAACCCGGCGACATACGCCAACCCGTACCAGCGCAGCCCGAAGCCGCCCCAGATCTGGATCGCGAACGGATCGATGTCATGCACCCAGGCGCCGAGCAGCATGGGCACAGCGTAGGGCGGCGGACACCGCGGGCCCGCGCCGCCGCTTCTGCACATCGCCTCTACTATCGACCCGATGGCCAAGGCCGCCGCCGACCCCGCCAGACGCGTCGCCGAACTCCGCGACCTGCTTGCGCGCGCAAACCGGGCCTACTACGTCGACCTGGCGCCCATCATGTCCGACCGCGAGTTCGATGAGAAGCTCGCCGAACTCGCCCGCCTGGAGGAGGCCCATCCAGAACTGGACGACCCCGCCAGCCCGACCAAGCGTGTCGGCGGCGATCCGATCGACAGGTTCCGCACGGTCCGCCACGCGGTCCCGATGCTCTCGATCGAAAACACCTACAACGAGGGCGAGGTCCGCGAGTGGTACGACCGCATGATCCGCCTGATGGCGACCGGCGATGAGGGCGGCCTCTTCGCGGATGGCGCCTCTGCCGGCGCCGGGAACCCCAAGGTCGTCTGCGACCCCAAGATCGACGGCGTCGCCCTCTCGCTGCGATACGAATCGGGCGAACTCGTCAGCGCCGTCACCCGGGGCGATGGCGAGAAGGGGGATGATGTCACCCACGCCGTGCGCACCATCCGGGCCGTGCCTCTGCGCCTGACGCCGAAGCAGGGCGCAAAGACGAAAGTCCCCGATGTGCTCGAAGTCCGCGGCGAGGCCTACATCCCCCTGCGCGAGTTCGAGCGCATCAACGCCGAGCGCGAAGAGGCCGGAGAAGAGCCGTTCATGAACCCGCGCAACGCCTGCGCCGGCACGCTCAAGAACCTCGACCCGAAGATTGCCGCCTCCCGCCGCCTCGGTTTCCTCGCCCACGGCCGCGGCGAGGTGACCGACGGCTTCGCCTCCGGCTACGAGGAGTTCCTCGCCAGGCTCGTCGACCTCGGCGTGCCGCACACCGGCAAGGCGCGGGCGGCCCGCAGCAGCGCCGAGATCCTCAGGATCATCGAGGCCTTCGACAAGGCCCGCCACGACCTCGAATACGCCACAGACGGCATGGTCGTGCGCATCGACGACTTCGATGTGCAGGCGAAACTCGGCGTCACGGCCAAGAGCCCGCGCTGGGCCATCGCCTACAAGTACGCCGCCGAGCGCAAGACGACGAAGCTCATCTCAGTGGACTTCCAGGTCGGCAAGACCGGCAAGATCACCCCGCGCGCTGTCATGGAGCCGGTGCTTCTGGCGGGCACGACCGTGCGCCACGCCACGCTGCACAACTTTGGCCAGGTCGCCCAGAAGGACATCCGCCTCGGTGACACCATCCAGATCGAGAAGGCCGGCGAGATCATCCCCTACGTCGTCGCGGTCGAGACAAGCAAGCGTCCGAAGAACGCCAGGCGCATTAAGCCGCCCGAGACCTGCCCGGAATGCGACGGCCCCGTCGAGGTTGAGCCGCCGGAAGCAGAGGAGGATCCCAGGCTCGAAACCAGCCGCCGCTGCGTCAACCCGGAGTGCCCGGCCCAGGTCCGCGAAAAGCTTGTCTGGTTCGTCGGCCGCCGCCAGATGGATATTGACGGCCTCGGCGAGAAGACCATCGACCTGATCCGCGAATCAGGGATCCCGCTCGAAACCTTCGCCGACATCTTCCACCTCCGCGAGCACCGCGACACGCTCGTCGGACTCGAAGGCCTCGGCGAGCGCTCCGTCGAGATCATGCTCGCCGGCGTCGAAGAGGCAAAGTCCCGCGGCCTCGCCCGCGTGCTCGCCGGCATGGGCATTCGGCACGTCGGCGAAGCGACGGCAAAGAGCCTCGCCCGTCAGTTCCCCGATCTGGATGCCCTGCTCGACGCCGACGAGAAGCAGCTTCGGCCCAAGACCCTCAAGAAGGATGAGGCCGCCGCCCTCGGCCTCCCCGAAGACCCCAAGCAGCGCCCCGAGACCGGCCTCGGCGCCGTGACCGCCCACATCGTCCACACCTATCTGCACAGCCCCGCCGCGACCAGCGCCTTCAAGAGGCTGCGCGACGCCGGCGTGGACCTCACCAGCCGCGAGTACCGCGGTGGATCGAAGGGTGGGTCGGCAGTCCCTGCCGACAATGCCGCCGCAACCGCCTTCGCCGGGCGCACCTTCGTCCTCACCGGCTCGCTGGAGTCCTACGAACGCGGCGACCTCAAGGACCTGCTCGAGAGCCTCGGCGCCAAAGTCACCGGTTCGGTCTCGAAGAACACCGATGTCGTGGTGGTGGGCGAAAGCCCCGGCTCCAAGCTCGACAAGGCCCGCGATCTCAAAATCGAAACCTGGGACGAGTCCCGCCTCCTCAAGGAACTCAAGAAAGCCCAGCCCTGATCCCCACGCCCCCCTGTTCTCGAATCTCTATTCTCTGCTCTCCCCCCATGCAGAACCTCGAGTTCAAAGCCGAACTGAGAGACCCCGTCGCGGCGAAGGCGGCCGCGCTGCGACTTGGCGCCCGCTTCATCGCCGATGTCGAGCAGGTCGACACCTACTTCCGCGTGCCGCACGGCCGGCTCAAGCGGCGCGAGGCCGCCGGCGAGCCCACCGAGTACATCTTCTACCACCGCAAGGATGAGGCTCACCCCAAGATCAGCCAGTTCACCATCTACGATCTGGCGACCGCCCGCGAGCGCTTCGGCCTTGAGGACCCGCCGATCTGGGTGATTGTGCGTAAACGCCGCCAGATCTACATGTACCAGAACGTGCGCATCCACCTCGATGATGTCGAGGGCCTCGGATCATTCCTGGAGCTTGAAGCCCTGATCTCTACAGCGCACAATGTCGCCCGCTGCCACGAGGCGCTCGGCCACATCCGGCGCGCCCTGGAGCCCGCCCTCGGCGAACTCATCGCCGTAAGCTACGCGGACCTCCTGGCCAGCGCACAGGCGGACTCCCCCGGTCCCTGCGGGGAATAGATGGCCCGGCAATCCGAATCAGAAGGGTGATGGCCTTGGAGTTCTGGAACTGGCTCTCAACACGCTCTCCCGGCGAGACGGTGGCCCTCGGCCTCGGCCTCGCGCTGCTGCTGGAAGCGCTCACGCTGGCCCTGCGCTTCGGCCTGGGGATGCGCTCGGCCACCCACACCCGCTGGATCGGCCGGCGCACGCGCGGGCTGCGGGTCCACCACGGCTATCCCGGGCTCGCCGCGGCGCCGCTCGGTGCGGGCCTCGGCCTCGGGCTCGGCCCATCGGCGCTCGGCACAGGGTTGGTCATCGTCGGGATCGGGCTGCTGGTCAGCGACCTGCTGCACCACTTCGTGGTCCTTCGCCTGGCCACCGGCGCCCACGAGTTCGACCTCCGCTACCCGGATTGACCGGCCGGACGCCACCTGCGGCCCGAATCTGGTAGGATGGCCCCGGACGCCGCTGACCGGCGCCCGGGAGGATCCACCATGGCCCGCACGCAGACCACCCTCAATCGCCGCGAATTCGTCGGCGCCGCCGCCCTCGCGGCCCTGTCGATGCCCGCGATCAGCTACGCCCGCATCCGCGGCGCCAACCAGCGCCTCAACGTCGCCTATGTGGGCGTCGGCGGCATCGCTGGCGGCCAGCACATCGCGCCCCTCGCCGGCTTCGGCGCCGGCTGCCCGTGCTACTGCGACGCCGACAGCGGCCGCTGGGGCGCAGCCGCGGAGCGCTGGAGCGACGCGAAGGGCTACACCGACTACCGGCGCATGTTCGATGACCATCACAAGGACTTCGACGCCGTCATGGTCGGCACGCCGGATCACCATCACTACCCCGCGACCATCATCGCGATGATGCTCGGCAAGCACGTCTACACGCAAAAGCCGCTCACGCACACCGTCTGGGAGGCCCGCCAGCTTGCCATCGCCCAGCAGAAGTACAAGGTCGCCACCCAGATGGGCAACCAGGGCCACGCCTCCGAGAGCCTGCGCAAGACCATCGACTATCTGCGCGGCGGCGCCATCGGCGATCTCGTCGAAGCGCACGTGTGGACCGACCGCCCGTGGTGGCGCCAGGGCATGCAGCGCCCCGAGGGCTCACAGCCCGTGCCCGAGCAGATGGACTGGGAGGCCTGGATCGGCCCGGCGCCGATGCGCCCCTTCCGCCATGATCCGGCCGACAACTGGGGCGGGCTGTATCACCCGTTCAACTGGCGCGGCTGGTGGGACTTCGGCTGCGGCGCCCTCGGCGACATGGCCTGCCACGAGATGGACCCGGTCTACTGGGCCATGGAGCCCGGCTACCCGACCTCGGTCGAACTGGTCGACAGCGAGCCGATCGGCGAGGCCGAGATGTTCCAGAAGGCCGGCACGGTGCGCTACCAGTTCCCGGCATCCAACGGCCGCCCCGGCTTCACGCTGTACTGGTACGAGGGCGGGCGCAAGCCCGAGCCGCCGGACGAGCTCAAGGCCGACTGGGAGGCCGAGCACGCCGAGGCCCTCAGGAAGGCAACGGCCGAGGGCGCCCAGCCGCCCGCAAAGCCGCAGTTCTCCGGCGAGGGCGCGCTGTACATCGGCACGAAGGGCAAGATGGTCGCGCTGCCCTACGCCCGCGCTGAGCCGCGTCTGCTGCCGCGCAGCCGCCACGAGGAGTACGGAACGCCCGCCCAGCAGATCGCCCGCTCCGAGGGCCACCACAAGGAGTGGTACGACGCGTGTGTCGGCGACAAGCCGTTCGACCATCCCAAGTGCAACTTCTCCTACGCCGGCCCCTTCACCGAGATGGTGCTGCTGGGCTGCGTGGTGCAGAAGACCGGCGGCAAGCTCATGTACGATGGCGCGGGCCACCGCATCACCAACAACAGCGCGGCCAACGACCTGCTGACCAAGCCCTACCGCGAGGGCTGGGATTTCCGGATGTAGCGGGCGCGCTGCGCAACACTGCAGGCTGCTGAAAGAGCCCCGAGCGCAAGGGGTAATTGCGCGATTAGCGCCCACCAACTTGCGCCAAGGGCAGCCTGCGCCCATACTTCCACTGTCTAGCAAACAGGAGGAACTGCATGGAACGCAGGCTGCTTAAGGCCGTACGGAGACG
>JBICIE010000237.1:0-34052 GCA_043101635.1 Phycisphaerales bacterium JB039
CTGGCATGTCACGATCGATCACGAGGCCGTGCTTCCGATTTTCAACCGCATCCGGCAGTCGCCGCCCGAGGTGCAGGTCGGCTTCATTCGCCTCGGTCTTGATCAGATCGCTCGTATTGCTACCGAAGGCGACGAGCCCGTCGAGGAGCGGTTCTGGGAACTGGTCAACTTCCACCATACGAGATCGTGGGCGACGGCACTGTCTCACATGCTCGCCTTCCTGCTCAAGCGCGAACTACCGTTCACCAACGACGACCTGCTCGCGGGAGTGCGCTCGTGCAACGAGTACAGCGTTGCGACGGAATCATGGATGCCCCACATTCGGGCCCTGTGCCGTGTCCTCGAGAAGCGCTTCGCCGACAGCACGCCGCCGCCGGATCTCGCGCAGGCAATGACCCAACTCGGCGAGATCACGATGAGGATCCACAACGCGAGCGAGCACCGCCTCGGCCGCCGCTTCCTCGCGCTGGCGGGTGGCCCGCCCCCGCTGCCCATGCTCCCCGGCGAAGCATGGTCGAACCGCGCCATGACCGACCTTCGGGCCATGCCCGAACCGAGACGAAGGGCGTGGATCGACCTGCTCGACCATTGCCAGGGCGCCCGCAGTGCCAACCCGTCCGCCAACTGGGTTCGAGGCGCCGGCGCACTGCTGGCGCCGGTCGATCGCTTCGCTGACACGATCATCCCCTGGCTCGCGCTCGTCGACAAACCGAGTTCCGAGCAGCGGCATCCGCTGTACGCCGGCGCCCCCGACCCGACTCATCTCATCATCGATCCCCACGCCGACCTGCTCAAGGGCCTGTGCTGGGCCTGCGCGCAGGTCCACAGCCCCGACCTCACCCGCGCCCTCGGGGCGCTGGCGATCTCGTGCTACCGCAAGGTCCCCGGCATCGGGCCGCGGGCGGTGCGGATCGGCAACGCGGCGGTGTGGGCGCTGGGGCAGACGCCGGGGCCCGAGGCGCTGGGCCAGCTTGCGATGCTGCGGATCAAGGTGAAGTTCGGCGGGGCGCAGAAGGCCATCGAGAAGGCGCTGGACAGCGCCGCCGCCCGTGAGGGTCTGCCGCGGGAGGAGGTCGAGGAACTCGCCGTGCCGGCCTACGGCCTGACCGATGTCGGCCGGCGCGAGGAGCGACTCGGCGAGTACACGGCGGAGCTTGTGATCGAGGGCGCCGCTGCGGAGCTCCGCTGGCGCAAGGCCGATGGCAAGTTGCAGAAGTCGGTCCCGGCTGCGGTGAAGCGCGACCACGGCGACGACCTGAAGGAACTCAAAGCGGCGGCGAAGGACATCCAGAAGATGCTGCCGGCGCAGCGGGACCGCATCGATCAGCTCTTCTGCCAGCGGAAGTCGTGGCCGGTGGCGCAGTGGCGCGAGCGGTATCTCGATCATCCGCTGGTCGGCGTCATTGCGCGGCGGCTGATCTGGACGATCCGTAGCGGCGATGAGACGCGGGATGTCATCTGGGTGAATGGCGAGGATGGCGCTGGCGGCTCATTGATGACACTCAGCGGGACGCCGGTTGAGCCTGGCGCCAGTGGAACAGGGATCCGGGCAGGGCGCGGGGCAGGGACTGCCCCTCCCACCGTCGAACTCTGGCATCCCCTCGGGCGCGACACGGCCGATGTTCTCGCGTGGCGCGAGTTTCTCGAGAAGCGGCGCATACGTCAGCCCTTCAAGCAGGCCCATCGTGAGGTGTACCTGCTGACGGACGCCGAGCGCACGACCAATGTCTACTCCAACCGCTACGCCGCCCACATCCTCCGTCAGCACCAGTTCCACGCTCTGTGCGCTGCCCGCGGCTGGAAGAACCAGCTTCGCCTGCTGGTGGATCAGGAGTTTCCGCCCGCGACGCGTCTGCTGGCGCAGTGGGGCCTGCGGGCCGAGTTCTGGATCGAGGGCGCCGGCGACGAGTACGGCAAGGACACCAACGAGAACGCCACGTTCCACTACCTCGTGACCGATCAGGTGCGCTTCTACCCGCTGAACGCCGCGCCCAGGATGGCCCATGCCGGTGGCGGCGGGTACAGCACGTGGGGCGCCGAGGGCTCAGACACGCCGATTCCGCTCGAGCAGGTTCCGGCGCTGGTCTTCAGCGAGATCATGCGCGATGTCGATCTGTTCGTCGGCGTCGCCAGCGTCGGCAACAACCCGGAGTGGTCCGATGGCGGCCCGGAAGGCCGCTACCGCGAGTACTGGCACGACTTCTCGTTCGGCGAACTGAGCGCCACTGCGGAGACACGGCGCGAGATTCTGGAGCGGCTGCTGCCGCGGCTGAAGATCGCCCCGCAGTGCGAACTCGATGGGCGCTTCCTGCGCATCTGCGGCACGCGCCGGACCTATCGCATCCACCTCGGCTCGAGCAACATCCTCATGGAGCCCGGGGACGCCTACCTGTGCATCGTGCCGAGCGGCCGCCAGGCGGTGGCGGGCGGGGACATCTGGCTGCCGTTCGAGGGTGATCGCACGCTGTCGGTGATCCTGAGCAAGGCGCTGCTGCTGGCGGCGGATGACAAGATCACGGATCGGACGATTTTGAGTCAGATCGGGCGGTGATGGGGGGCAGAGCATCGGGGGCCTTGGCCCGGCAGGATGGAATCCTGCCCCACTCGTTCAGGCGGCGGGCGCGAAGTGGCTGGACTCAGGAAGACCCCCCACGGAGTGGGGGGGTACCCAGACCCGAAGTCAGGGGGCGCCGGGCGCCGGCGCGGCGGCGGGGTCGACCAGCATCAGGGCGAGGGCGGTGTTGAAGGCGTTGAAGCCGATGTGCATGGCGATGGGGACGCCGATGCGCTTGGTGCGCTCGAAGGCGACGCCCATGGCGACGCTGAGGACGAACAGCGTCGGCAGGGCCTGGAGGGGGACCATCGTCTGGCCGGAGGCGTCGGCGGCGAGGTAGTGCAGCCAGACGAAGACGCCGCTGGTGACGAAGATGGCCGTCCAGGCCGAGCCGAAGAGGCGCAGCATGGCGCTCTGCAGGAAGCCGCGGAACATCAGTTCCTCGATGATCGGGGCGCCGAGGACGACGGTGAGCATGATGGCCCATGCCGCGGGATCGTGCTGGTTGTCCACGATGGTGCGCAGGGACTCGTGGGCGATGGGGTCGGGCGGGTTGCCGGTGTAGCGCTCGTAGGCCCAGGCGGCGCCGTGGGAGGCGACGGCGAGGACGGGCACGCTGAGGACGATGGCGGCGAGGCCGATGGGCAGGTCGGAGGCCTTGATCTGGAGGCCGTCCTTGTCGCTCTTGGCGCCGAGCAGGTACATCATGACGCCGCCGGCGATCAGCGCGAAGAAGAAGGCGGTCACCTGCGCGATGGCCTGGTCGCGCAGCGGGTTGTCGGCCAGGGCTTCGACGGGCAGGCCGGCCTGATCGGCCGAGCCGAGCAGCCCCGGCAAGGCCTCGCCCACCTTCAGCCCGAAGGCCTGGGCGCTGAAGACGACGAACATGCCGAACAGCCAGATGAGGACGGGGAAGCCGGAGACATCCCGCTTGCCCTTGCGCTTGAAGGAGCCGGGGCGGATGACATCGCCCAGCCAGAGGATGATGAGGACGAAGGGGGCGCTGGCGACGAGGCCGACGCTGAGCAGATCGGCCGGGGCCATGTTCTGGAGGTCGAGGCCGCTGAGGGGGCCGCCGGCGCCGGGGGGCGGCTCGGCCTGGGCGGCGCCGGGGGGGGGCGGGGCGCCATCATCCTGGGCGAAGGCGGGGCCGGTCAGGCCGAGCAGCGCAACAATGGCGGCAATGACCGCCACCCTCGCGGAGATCATCGAGCACAAGCGTCGTGAGGTATCCGAGGTCATGGCCGATCGCCCGTTGGCGGAGGTCCGGGCCGAGGGCTCGGGCACCCCTGCGCCCCGCGACTTCTTCGGCGCCGTGACGGGGCGCTCCGGCCCCGGACCCGTCGCCATCATCGCCGAGATCAAGAGGCGGAGTCCCTCCGCCGGACAGATTCGCCCGGAATATGCGGGCGAGGGCTTTGCGCCTGAGCGTATCGCCAGGCTGTACGCCGAGCACGGCGCATCGGCGATTTCGTGCCTGACTGACGAGAAGTTCTTTGACGGGCGCAGCGCGTTCATCGGGCGGGTGAAGGCCGCGTGCCCGCTGCCGGTCTTGCGCAAGGACTTTCTGATCGACCCGCGTCAGGTGTGGGAGAGCCGCACGCTGGGGGCGGACGCGGTGCTGCTGATCGCCGAGTGCCTGCCTGGCGATGAACTGGCCCGGATGGCCGAGGAGGCGGCGGAGGCGGGTTTGGCCTGCCTGATCGAGATCCACGATGAGGCGAACCTGGAGCGGGCGGCGGGGCTGCTGGAGGGGGCGGGCGCCGCGGGGCGGCTGCTGGGGATCAACAACCGCGACCTGCGGACGATGAGGACCGACCTCGGGCACACGCTGCGCCTGTGCGGGCGGGTGGCGGACGGCTCGCGCCTGGTGAGCGAATCGGGCATCCGGACGCGGGGGGATCTGGACCGGCTGGCGTCGGCGGGCGTGGGGGCGGCGCTGGTCGGGGAGAGCCTGATGCGGCAGGCGGATCCCGGGATGGCGCTGCGAAAGTTATTGGACCCTAAGGGGCCGTAGCGTCCCGTCTGGCCGGCACAGACTTTCTCAGCGCGGATTCCGCTTGATTCGGGCGGCGATGGGCGTCATTGTTGGTAACCGACAAAGACATTCCCGCCGGCCCTCGGAGGGAGCCGGCGCCTGGAACCAGGAGGCTTCTCGATGCATCGAACCCGCCCCACGGCCTGCGCCGTGCTCGTCGCCCTCGCCGGATTTGCGCTCGCCCCCGCGGCGGTCGCCCAGAACGACGCCGCCGGCGGCCAGCCTGCCGAGGCCCAGCCGGCCGCCCCGGCCACGCCGGCGCAAGCCCGGCTGCTGGAGGCCCAGCAGGTGATCAAGAACGCCGAGACGCTGTCGTACTCGGTCAAGAGCAGTGTGAGCATGATGCTCGGCGGCTCGCTGGTGATCGAGACGGATGTCGACATGATGCGGGCGCCGGACACGCGGCAATGGATCGTGCGGCGGGAGGGCAAGGCGGATGTCCCGCAGATGGGCGTCACGGAGTTCCTGCTGGTCAACGACGGCGGGTATGTGACGTATGTGGACCACGAGTCGAAGAAGGTCCGCGAGGAGATCGCCCGCACCAGACGCAAGCACCGGTCGATGACGCTGGCCGACTCGGCCTGGCTGGAGACGCTGGCGGCGAACGATCCCTACAGCGAGATTCTCTCGAAGGCGGAGAGCTTTGAGCTGGCGGAGGGCGCCGAGCGGATCGACGGCGTGCTGTGCGACAAGGTGACGGTGTCGCTGGGCGACCAGCGGGGCACGCACATCTGGCATCTGGGGGCCGATGACAGCCTGCCGCGGCGGTACGAGATCCAGTTCAACGCCGACATGGGGCGGACCTATGAGATCAAGAACATCCGGGTCGGCCATGCGCTGTCCGACCAGATCTTCCAGGTCCCGACGCCGGAGGGCTATGAGTTCGTGACGACGCGCCGGGCGGCGGCGCCGACGACGCTGGGCGGGTTCACCGGCAATGGCGGGGGCGGGAACGACGGCGGCGCGACGCCGACGGTGACGCGCCGGCCGAAGATCATGGCGCCGGACTTCACGCTGAGCAGCCCGGATGGCAAGGAGGTGCAGCTCAGCGGTCTGCGCGACCGGGTGGTGCTGCTGAACTTCTGGGCGAGCTGGAGCGGGGCGTCCAAGAGCGCCCTGGATGACATCCAGGCGATCCACGAGCGGTACAAGGACCAGCCGGTCACCGTGCTGAGTCTCTCCTGGCGTGAGCGCAAGGCGGAGGCGCCGGCCGCGGAGATCAAGTCGCGCGGACACACGTACACGCTGCTGACGGAGGCGGACGAGGTGGCCCGGAGCTTCCAGGTCAAGGGCTTCCCGACGTTCATCGTGGTGGGCAAGGACGGGGCGATCGTCGAGACGGTGGCGGAGTTCGAGCCGCAGACGACCCGGGCCCGGCTGATCGAGATCATCGACAAGGCGCTTGCCGGTGAGGACGAGACCACCACGACCACCGAGGGCGGCGATGACAACTCGCCCGCCGCCGGCAATCAGGGTGGCAACCAGGGCGGCGGCAATCAGCGCGGCGGCAATCAGGGTGGTGGCAATCAGGGCGGCGGTAACGGCTGACGCCTGACCGCTGACGACGTTTCCAGAAAAAAAACGCCCCCGCGCCGAGCGCGGGGGCGTTCGCTTTTGCGGGTGGCTGCGGTCAGCCCTGGCGCTGGGCCATGATGGCGGCCTGGGCCGCGGCCAGGCGCGCGATCGGCACGCGGAAGGGGGAGCAGCTCACGTAGTCGAGCCCGATGCGGTGGCAGAAGTGGACGCTGGCGGGGTCGCCGCCGTGCTCGCCGCAGATGCCGACCTTCAGGCCCTCGCTTGCGGCGCGGCCGCGGAGCACGCCCATCTCGACGAGCTGGCCGACGCCGGTGACATCCAGCGACTGGAACGGATCGCAGGGCAGGATCTCGCGCGCGATGTACTTGGGCAGGAAGCTGGCCGAGTCGTCGCGGCTGTAGCCGAAGGTCAACTGCGTCAGGTCGTTGGTGCCGAAGCTGAAGAAGTCGGCGTGCCTGGCGATCTCGTCGGCCGTCAGGGCGGCGCGGGGGATCTCGATCATGGTGCCGATCTTGATGTTCAGCGAGTTCTTGATGTCGTTCTCGGCGCGGATCTCGTGGATCACCTGCTCGATCTCGCCTCGAAGCTGGCGGATCTCGGGCTCGGTCCCGATGAGCGGGATCATGATCTCCGGGGAGGCCTTGATGCGGTTGTGCTGGCAGTTGATCATCGCCTCGACGATGGCCCGCACCTGCATGCGCAGGATCTCGGGATAGCTGACGGCGAGGCGGCAGCCGCGGTGGCCGAGCATGGGGTTCATCTCGTGCAGGTGCGAGATGCGGTCCTTGAGCTTCTTGACGGTGACGCCCAGGCGCCCGGCGACATCCTTGATGGTGGCCTCGTCGCTCGGGAGGAACTCGTGCAGCGGCGGATCCAGCAGGCGGATGGTGACCGGCAGACCCTTCATGGCGGTGAAGATGCCGATGAAGTCGTCGCGCTGGAAGGGCAGCAGCTTGTCGAGGGCCTTCTCGCGGGCCTCGACGGTCTCGGCGAGGATCATCTCGCGCATAGGGGTGATGCGGTCGCCCTCGAAGAACATGTGCTCGGTGCGGCAGAGGCCGATGCCCTCGGCGCCGAACTCGCGGGCCCGCCTGGCGTCCTCGGGCGTGTCGGCGTTGGTGCGCACGCCCATGGTGCGGGACTTGTCGGCCCAGCGCATGACCTTGGCGAAGTCGCCGGAGAGCGAGGGGTCGACGGTCGGCAGTTCGCCGGCGATGACCTCGCCGGTGGCGCCGTCCAGGCTGATCGTGTCGGTGCGCTTGAAGGTGCGCTTGCCGACGGTGAACTTGCCGGCCTTGGCGTCGATGTCGATGTCACCAGCGCCGGCAACGCAGCACTTGCCCCAGCCGCGGGCCACGACCGCCGCGTGGCTGGTCATGCCGCCGGTGCTGGTGAGGATGCCCACCGCAGAGTGCATGCCGTCGACATCTTCGGGGCTGGTCTCCTTGCGGACCAGGATCACGCTCTCGCCCTTGCTGGCGCGCTCGACCGCCTCGTCGGCGGTGAAGGCGGGCTTGCCGACGGCGGCGCCGGGGGAGGCGGGCAGGCCGCGGGCGAGCACGTCGGCGCTCTTGCGGGCCTTGGGATCGAAGCTCGGCAGCAGGAGCTGGATGAGATCGCCGGCGGGGATGCGCAGCAGCGAATCCTTCTCAGAGATCAGGCCCTCCTTGACCATGTCGCAGGCGATCCGCACGGCCGCGGCGCCGGTCCGCTTGCCGGTGCGCGTCTGCAGCATGAAGAGCTTGCCGCGCTCGATGGTGAACTCGATGTCCTGCATGTCATGGTAATGCTTCTCGAGCTTGTTCTTGATCTTCAGCAGCTCGTCGTGGACCTTCTTGTTCCACTTGGCCATCTCGGCGACGGGGCGCGGGGTGCGGATGCCGGCGACGACATCCTCGCCCTGGGCGTTGACCAGGAACTCGCCGTAGAACTTGTTCTCGCCGGTGGACGGATTACGGGTGAACGCGACGCCGGTGCCGCAGTCGTCACCCATGTTGCCGTAGGCCATGGCCTGCACGTTGACGGCGGTGCCGGAGAGGCCGCTGATGCCGCTGAGGCGCCGGTAGCTGACGGCCCGGTCGGCGTGCCAGCTCTTGAAGACGGCCTCGATGGCCAGTTCGAGCTGCTTGGAGGGGTTCTGGGGGAACTCGTCGCCGACGCGCCGCTTGTACACGGCCTTGTAGGCGTCGCAGAGCTCGACGATGCCCTCCTCGGGCACATCGGTGTCGATGGTCGCCTTGTACTTCTTCTTGACCTTGTCGAAGGCCTCCTCGAAGTGCTCGTGATCGACGCCCATGACGACGTCGCCGAACATGTTGATCAGGCGGCGGTAGGCGTCATAGGCGAAGCGGCGGTTGCCCGACTGCTTTGCCATCGACTCGACCGCCTCGTCGGTCAGGCCGAGGTTCAAGATGGTGTCCATCATGCCCGGCATGGAGACGGCGGCGCCGGAGCGCACGCTGACCAGCAGCGGGTTGGACGGGTCGCCGAAGGTGCGCCCCATCTCCTTCTCGACCATCGCCATGTTCTTGTGGACCTCGTTCATGAGGCCGTGTGGCAGGCGCTTGCCGCCCTCGTAGTACTTGGCGCAGGTCTCGGTGGTAATGGTGAAGCCCGGGGGCACGGGCAGACCGATCGAGGTCATGTCGGCGAGGTTGGCGCCCTTGCCGCCCAGCAGGGCCTTCATCGAGGGCTTGCCCTCGGTCTTCAACTTGCCGAAGTAATACACCATGCGCTCACCCCGGTCGCGCGTGGGTGGGCTCTTGGCTACCTTCTTGCGAATCTTCTTGGGGGCCCCAGGAGCATGACGCTTCGTCGCGGTCGGAGCGGGTCGCTTAGCCATAGCAGACGACTTTCTCTTGATGCAGAAGGCGAATTGAACGGCGCCCGTGCGGCGCCGTGAGCCCGCCCGGTGGCAGGCGCTCAGGACTGCTAGTTTAGGGAGGCAGCTTCCCCGGGGCGAGCCGGCGAGGGCCGCGCCCTGTGCATATGGTGCCAGTTTTTGCGGGGATCCCGTGTCCTCCACCGCCACTCACCCTGCCCAGATCGCCCTGCCGCGCCCGGCCGCCCTGCTGCGCGCCTGCCCCGCCGAGACCGGCGCCGCGGCGCTGTGGTCGGCCGGCCCGCATGGCCCGCGGCTGCTGCTCGGCCAGCCCGGCGCGTGGCTGTTTCCCACCTCGCTCGCAGCGCTCCAGGAGGCGTGGGACCGGGCCCGGGCCGACGGCGCGGTGCTGATCGGCGCCCTGAGCTACGACCTCGGGGGCGCCCTGGAGCCCGCGGCCGGCAACCGCGCCGGCGGCGACTCGGGCTGGCCCGACATCGCCTTCGCCCGCTGTGACGCATGGCTGGCCCTGGAGGGGGGCCGCTGGACCGGCCCGCTGGCGCCGCCGGCGCCGGGGCCGGAGGCCGAGCCCGGCGCCTTCACAGTCGGTCCGCTGCGCAGCGCCACCGGCGCCGCACGCTACCAGCGCGACGTCGCCTGCATCATCGACCGGATCCGCGCCGGGGATGTCTACCAGGTGAACCTGGCCCACAGGCTGCGCGGTTCGTTCCGCGGCAGCCCGCGCGCCCTCTTCGACGCCCTCGCCAGCGCCGCACGCCCCTGGCACGGCGCGTACCTGGAGATCCCCGGCGATCCGCAGCGCATCATCTGCTCGGTCAGTCCCGAACTGTTCCTCGACTACGAACCCGGCGCGCGGCGCCTGACGACCCGGCCCATGAAGGGCACGCGTCCGGGCGGGGCCGACCCCGGCGAACTGGCGGCGGCGGCCAAGGACACCGCCGAGTTGAACATGATCATCGATCTCATGCGCAACGATCTGGGCCGATCCTGCGCGTTCGGGTCCATCGAAGTCACCAGGCCGCGAACCATCGAGCGCCACGGCGCCGGCCCGGGCCAGGTGCTCCAGGCCACCGCGACGATCAGCGGGACCCTGCGCGCCGACATCTCGCTGCTCGAGGCTCTCGCCGGCGCGTTCCCGCCGGGCTCGGTGACCGGGGCGCCGAAGATCCAGGCGATGCGCATGATCGGCTCGCTGGAGCCGCTGGCGCGCGGGCCCTATTGCGGCGCGGTCGGCGCGCTGCGCCCCGATGGCGGCGCCAGCTTCAACGTCGCCATCCGCACCGCCCTGCTGACCGGCCAGCGGGTGGGGCCCGGGGCCATCGACGGCGAACTGTCCTGGAGCGTCGGCGCCGGCGTCGTCGCCGACTCGGATCCCGCCGCCGAGTGGCAGGAGACGCTGGACAAGGCCGCGATCCTCGCCAGCGCCACCGGCGCAACGATCGAAGCGTGACCGACATCCGGGCAGACATGGCACAGGTCTTCGTGGCGCGATGGGGTGGCCCGCCGCCCGGCGCCGGGTCGGGCGCCGCCGGGAATCTGCCCGACCAGGCGACCCGCATCGAACTGCTCCAGCTCCGGCGCGCCCGCGACCCGGCGCGCGGCACGTGGCAGCCAGTCATGGGCACGATCGAGCCGGGCGAATCCGCCGTGGATGCTGCCCGGCGCGAGCTGCGCGAGGAAACCGGGCTGGCGCCGCCGGCGCTGCTCGGCTTCTGGGCGCTGGAAGGCGTCCCGCCGTTCTACGTGCACACGCTCGACGTCATCATCCTGGCCCCGCGCTTCTGCGCA
The DNA here is from genome assembly GCA_043101635.1 of Phycisphaerales bacterium JB039. Taxonomy (GTDB): domain Bacteria; phylum Planctomycetota; class Phycisphaerae; order Phycisphaerales; family UBA1924; genus CAYMJK01. Next base: position 10,759 of record JBICIE010000237.1, read on the forward strand.
CTTGCCCGTGCCGACTGGCGGCCGCAGTTGAACGAGGAGCACGACGCCTTCCGCTGGGTTGGCGCCGCCGATGCGCCCGGCGCGTTCATCTGGCCGTCGCAGATCGAGAGCGTGCGTGAGATCACCGCCGAACTGCTGCGCGGCTCATCGGCGGCGTCGCGAGTTCTGCGCCTGCAATGAGCGCCAGCGGCGGCGCGGCCCGGTCATCCGCCGCGCGCCAGGGGGCGATCACGACCGGCCCAGAATCGCCCGGCGCCGCCATGCGCCGGGCACAGGCGTCCAGCATCGGCCCCGGCGAGAGCGTGCCGATCACCAGCGCATCGGGGGCGGCCTGCGGGTCGACCTCTTCGATGCCCATCTCCGCCAGGATGCGCCGGATCAGGTGCGACTGCTTGCCCTCATCCACCAGGGCCGCGGTGCGGATCGAGCCGCCGGCGCGCTCCTGGGCCTCGCCGAGGGCGGCCCGGGCCGCGGCAAGGCCGGTGAAGCGGGCCCAGAGCGCTTCGGGCATCGGGCGGCGCTGCTGCCCGCCGATCGAGGCGCGCAGTTCGACCAGCCCCCGCCCGTAGCCGGCCAGCGCGCGTTCCTTGCGCGCGATCTGGCGGTATCGGGCCCGCATGGTTCGCAGCTCTGCCCGGCGCTCGGGCTCGGGGGCGTAGCGCTGGATGACCCAGCCGTTGTTGCGCACCAGGGCCCGCAGGATGCGGTCCATGTCGCGCTCGCGCCGCTCGCGCTCGTGGCGCACGCGGAACCACGGCTCGTATCGCACGCGCCAGCCGTCCAGCAGCAGCCGGGCGCACAGGTCGTACTCCTCGACGTAGTACCCGAACGATCCGTCATAGCCGCCCACGGCCAGGAAGGCCCGGCGCCGGATCGCGGCGCCGCACCCGACGAACACCTCCGGCAGCCCCCCGACCTCGCGCCGGCCATCTGGCAGGGTGATGTCCGCCGCCAGTGCGGCCACCTCGGGCGGGGCGCTGTGCAGCCGGCGCACGAAGCCGGCGTCCAGCGGTGCGCTGTCGTCATCGAGCATCACGAGCCACTCGACATCCCCGGCGATCCGGGCCCCGACGTTGCGGGCGGCAGCGCCGAGGTTCGCCGGGAGGCGCTGGAGGCGCACGCGAAGCCGGTTGTCCAGGCGCGCCGGCGTCTCGATGGGCGCCGATGAGTCGTTGTCCACGACCACGACGCAGGCGCCGGGCCCCATCTCCGCGGCCGGGAGGCGTCCGAGGCGCTCGAGCGTCTGGCGCAGTCGCTCGGGCCGGTTGCGCGTTGGGATGACGATCCCGATCACACCGGCGCCCCCTCGATCAGCGTCGGACGTGCCAGCATGGGGCGGGCGTCCTCGGGGGCGTAGGCGATGTGGGTGGCGTGGAGGCGCGCGATGGCGTGGCGCAGGTCGGCCGCGCTGACGGGCGGGCAGCCCAGTCGCATGGCGGCGACGGCCGAGGCGATGGCGCCCAGCATCCCCGCCTGCGTCACAGTCGCCCGGCAGCACAGGGCCAGGGTCGCGGCCACCGCCAGGGCCTCGGGGGCCCCGAGGGTGTCGATCGGGGTCGGGTCCAGGGCCGGCACGTGCTCGCTGCGCAGTCTTGAGGGCCAGCCCGACTCCGAGGCGACCGCTTCGGTCCGCTCCATCGCCAGCAGGCCTTCACCATCGAGCGTGACCAGCGCCGCCCGGCTGCCGGTCTGCTCGAGCAGTCGCCAGGCGGCGGCAGGCAGGCCGGCGTCGAACGACCGGACGGCCTCGCGCAGCTCGCGTTCGCTCAGGCACGCCGCATCGAGCTGGCGCATCGCGCCGATCCCGGCCCGGGCCCCGGCGCCGGCCCCGACCAGCACGCGGGCCCCCGGGCGCAGCCGGGCGCAGATCGCCGCGGCGGAGCGGGCGCTGAACATCCCCTGGCCATCGTCCATGACGATGGCGCCGCCGGCGCTGCCGAGCTCCTCGCCCGCCTCGCGCGCCAACCCGAGCAGTTGCTGCTGCTGGGCCGAATCCAGCGTCATCGGCTCGGTCAGGTCGACCTTGAGCAGCTTCTGGGCGCCGGCGAGGAATCGCTGCCGCTCGGTCAGCGCGCTGGGCGACGCCAGCGCCCGCACGTCGACGCCCTCGGCCAGCAGGCGCTGGCGGAGATGGTCGCCGACATCGTCGGCCGGCAGGGCGGTGATCAGGATCGGGCGGGCGCCCATGGCCGCGGCGCAGCGGGCCAGCAGCGCCGCGCCGCCGTCGTAGTGGCGCCGATCGATCGGTCGCAGCGACAGGGCCGGGCTCTCCGGGGACACCTCCGGCCGATCGCACAGCAGGTAGGTCTCCAGCGCGCTGGCGCCGACGATGACCAGTCGCACGCCCGCCATCTGGCCAACGAGCCGGTGCAGGGTCGGCCCCGCCAGCTCGTCGCGCTCGAGCAGCTCGCGCAGACGGCGGTGGTATGGATCGGCGGAGGTCTCCAGGGCCCGGATCAGGGCGGTCGAGCTGAAGACGACATCGCCGGAGCTGAACAGCACCCGCCCGCCGGCCTGTTCCACCGCGCTGCGCTCGGCGGCGAAGCGCGGGTCGTCGTTGAACTGGTACTCGCTTCCCTTGACGTAGATGTCCGGCTGCAGGCGCGCCAGCAGCTCGGCCGCGGTCGGCGCCTCGTTGATGTGGACCCAGTCGACGCAGTCGAGTTCGGCGAGGTTCTCGGCCCGCAGTTCCTGCGGGATGAGCGGCCGGCCGGCGCCCTTGCCGACCCCGGCGTCGGCGGTGATCGAGACCAGCAGGATGTCGCCGCGGCCCCGCGCCTGGCGCAGATGGCGGATGTGCCCGGGATGCACGATGTCGAAGCAGCCGTGGCACTGCACGACGGCGCGGCCCTGGCGGCGCGCCTCAGCCCGGCGCTCCAGCAACGCCTGGAGGCTCATGATCTTCCGGCGCGGACCCTCGCTCATCGCCCCGTTATCGGCGATCGGGCGGCCTCGGCGGCAGACGGGGCGCCGGAATCGGGGGGCGGGTGCAAAGTCGGCCCGTCCGAGAGCCGAAGATCCGAGAAGCACACGCAGACCTGCGCGAGGGACCTCCATGGCGGACCGCATCGCCGACGCTCTGATCATCGTCCTGGACGAGGGACAGTCGCTGGCGCACCGCGCCGCCCTCGGGGACTTCCAGCGCGATGGCGCGCTGTGGGACGCCCTCCGCGGCCCCTACGAGCGCCTGGTGCTCATCACGCACGGCGGCCCCGATGACCTTGCCGCGGGCGAGCGCCTCGGCCCGGAGATATCGGTCGTCTGCAACGCGCAGCGGCTGGCGACGCACATGTACGTCGCGGCCGCGGCGGAGGAGGCCCTGGGGCTGCTGGCGGGGGCCAGGTCGGTGGTGGTGCGCACCGAGGAGATGATGGCCGGCGCCAGCGCCATCGAGATCGTCGAGGGCCTGCGCCGGGCGGGGCTGCGCGTCGGCTTCGTGGGGCGCGGGGGGTACCTCTGGTCGCGGTTCATCGCCGTGGAGACCGGGCCGGGCTCCCAGGCCGCGCGGGCCGCGGCGTACCGGGAGCGGGCCCTGTGCCAGGCGGCCGACGTCGTGATCGGGGCGACCGAGACCATGGTCGCCGATCTGGCCTGGCGCTACGCCCTGCCGCGGAGTATCACCGCTGTGGTGCCCAACTGGGTCATCGAGCACGACCTGGTCCGCACGACCGACCAGCGGGACAAGGCCACGCTGATGTGCGTCGGCGCCCTGCGCCCGCGCAAGCGCATCCACCTGGTCGTGGAAGCGGCCTGCCTGCTCAAGCAGAGCGGCGTCGCCGACCCGATCGTCCGCCTCATCGGCGACGGGCCGGACCGGCCGGCCCTCGAGGCCATGGCCCGGCGCGATGGCGTCGAACTGCACTTCGAGTCGAGCATCAAGTATGATGCGCTGCTGCAGCGCATGGCCGAGTGCACGGTCTTCCTGGCGACCTCGAGCATGGAGAGCCACCCGCGGACGGTGCTGGAGGCCATGTCCACCGCGGCGCCGGTGATCGTCGCCGACGCTCCCGGGCTGGACGCCATGGTCGAGCACGGGGTGACCGGTCTGCGCATGGCGCCGGAGCCGCAGGCCTTTGCCCGTGCCATCGAGGGCCTGCTGGGTGATGGCGGCTGGCGCGACGCCCTGGGCAGCGCGGCCATGCGGAGCGTCGCCACGCAGTACTCGCCCCGGCGCGTCGCCGAACTCGAACTGGCCATGCACGAGCGGGCCATCGAACTTGCCGGCGCAGCGCCGGAGACGTACATCGGGGCGGTGAGCTTCGAGGAGGAACTGCTCGGGGCCGACCTGGATCAGGCCCGGGCCGCCTGGCGCCACTCGCTGCTGAGCTTCGCGGGCCGCTTCGACCGCGGCGACGTCTTCCTGCGCCGGCTCGGCGCTGAGATCGCGCACTCGTCCCCGCAGGCCGACGCGGCCTGATCTGTCGGCCCGGCGCCGGCCGATGCAAGAGCGTGCCGGCGCCGCTGCTCATCATCCTGCCCCGCGGCCTCGGCGTCAGCGGCGTGACGACCTGGGCGTTGCGCCTCGGCGGGGGCCTCGCCGCACGCGGCAGGCGCATCGGCATCCTGGCTCCGCGCGGCCCGCATGACCCGGACATGCCGGCCGGCGTCGAGGCCTTCCTCTGCGAGGGCCTGCCCATCGACAGCCTCGCCGGTGACCTGAGCGCGATCCTGCCGCACTGCGGCGCCGCGATCGACGCCATGGCGGGCCGCCCGCTGATCGTCAGCCCGAACCTGCACGGCGACTGCTACGGGGCGGCAGTCGAGCTTGCGCGCACGCGCGAGGACATCCGCATCGTCGGCTGGCAGCACTCCGACATCGCCTACGACACCCACATCCTGCGCTGGTACTCGCCGGCCATCACGCGCTTCATCGCCGTCAGCGCGCGCACCAGCGACCGCCTGCGCGCCGCCATCCCCGATCGCGCTGCCGACATCGATCGCATTCCCTACGGTGTGCCGGTTCCGGAGGCGCCGCCGCGCCGCGCTGCGCTGCGCTCTCGCCCTGTGCGCCTGCTGTACGCCGGGCGGCTCGACCACGAGCAGAAGCGCACCGGCGCCCTGGCGCCGATGATGGACGCGCTGGGCGCTGCCGGCGTCGCCGCGGAACTCACCATCGCCGGCGACGGCCCCGCCCGCGCCGAGATCGAGTCGGCCGCACGAGCCCGCAGCGACATCCGCTTGCTCGGTCCGCAGCCTCCGGCCCGCATCGGCGCGCTGCTCGACGAGGCGGACCTCTTCGTGCTCCCATCCCGCTACGAAGGCCTCAGCGTCGCCATGCTCGAAGCCATGGCCCGGGCCTGCCCGCCGATCCTCGCGCGCGTGGACTCGGGCCTCGAGGACGCGGTGCGCGGCGGTGACAGCGGCATCATTGCCGATGTCGGGCCGGATGCCGGCGCCGACGAGACCGGCGCCGCCATGGCTCACGCCGTTGTGCGCGCCATGACGAGCGGGCGCGATCGCCTGGGCGCCGGCGCCCACCGCGCTGCCAGCGCGTTTTCGCTCGATCGCCACCTCGACCGCGTCGAAACCATGCTGGATGCCGCCGCGGCAGCCCCGCCGCCGGTCTGGCCTGCCGATCGCCCGGCCGCGTTCAGCGCGTGGGACCCGCGCTACGGCTCCGGATCGGTTCCGCCGGACGGACCGATGCGCCTGGCGCGCGCACTCGACGCCCTTGCCATCACGGGCGCCCGCATTGCCATCCACGGCGCCGGCGAGCACACGCGTCAGCTTGCGGACATCATCGAGCAGCGACTCGGCCGCGTCGCGTGCTTCTGCGACGACAACCCCGCCGCGTGGGGCGGCACGCTGCTCGGCCGGCCGATCGTGGCGCCGGGCGCCGCCGCCGGCCACGGCGCCACGCACGCGCTGATCAGTTCGTGGCTGCACGAAGAGGACATCTGGCGCCGGCGCGGCAGCTACGAGCGCCAGGGGCTCGAAGTCCTGCGCCTCTACGAACCGCACAGCACGCCTGACGGCGCGCCCCTGCCGGCCCATCGGACCGTGCAGACATAGCCATGGGCGCGGCTCGCAAGGCGAGCAAGCCCGTGGAAAACGCGACCCACTCAAGAACGCCCCAGCGGGGCAAGCGAGCACAGCAGCGCGTCGAAGCGAACCAGCTTCGAGCGCAGCAGCCCGCCGTCACTTCGTCGTCAGCGCGCTGCCGGCGGACTCGCGCTCCCACGTCCACGCCGGTCCGCGGCGCGCTTCGTAGCCGGTCCACATCGTGAGCCAGTAGCTGCGGAAGGCGTGCGACCCGAACGCCGCGTAGTGGGCCGCCACGCGCTTCATGATGGCGCCGTCCTTGCCGCGGAAGCCGAGGTCGTCCTTACCGTGGCGCAGCGCCTCGGTGTCCAGGGCGACGTGGTCGTAGCGGCCCAGAAGCTGCATGATGTTGGCCGCGGCGTAGGGGCCGATGCCCGGCAGCGTCAGCAGGAACCTGCGGACTTCGTCGGCCGGGGTTGCCGGATCGGCGAGCCACGCCTCGTCGATCTGGCCCTTGCTGAACATGCGGGCAAGCTCGACGATGCGCACATCCCGGTACCCGACGCGGCAGCGGCCGCGCAGGCTCGCAGGGCGCACCCGGGCCAGCTTCTGCGGCTCAGGGAAGGTGTACGCCGGCAGCCCTTCGGCAAGCTCCCGGCGCGACGGAACCTCTTGCCCATACACCTCGCACATGCGCCGGTTCATGCCGATCGTGCTCGGCCAGGTGACGTTGCAGCTTGTCACCGTCTTGATGACATCCTCGAAGAGCGTGGGCGAGCGCATCAGGCGGCCGCGGCCGGACTTCTTCCAGCGCTTGTCCTTGGCGTGGAAGTCGCGGATGTGTTCGGCGGACTCATCGAGGCGCAGCATCCGGCTGAGTTGCGCGCGCAGCTCGGCCCGATCCTCCTTCGACAGCGACCGATCCGCGGTGACCTTCAGATCCCGCCCCGCGAGCTTGCGGACATCGCCGTTGGCGCCGGCGCCTCGCCCCGCCGTCTGCGTCACCCGCACCAGCGCCGCCCCGCCCGGCAGCCCCATCGCCCGGTACACCGCCCGCTCCCCCGGGGCCCAGTGATTCGGCGTGAGCAGAAAGTAGCCGTACGAGCAGTAGTCGCGCGGGAGCGAGAAGTCGACGGGGGGGTTGATGGTCATCATGCCCATGGCCGGAGCATAACCAGCCCCGATGGCTCAGGTGGCACAGGCGTCCCGCCTGTGCGGGCAAGGACGCCCGCTGCATCTCTTACAACTCTGCAAGCAGCCGCCTGATCCCTTCGGCCTCCCGCTCCGATCGCCGTGCCGCGATCTGCCTGGCGTCGAGCCCGTCGGCCCGCCTCTTCGATGGGTCGGCCCCGGCCTCGATCAGCAGTTCGACCATTGCGGCGCCCCCTTCGGCGGCGGCGACGTGCAGCGCCGTTGCACGGTCACGACCGCGCCGGTCATCTACCGCGGATCTGGGGAGCGCCTCCAGCATTGCCGCAACAACATCATCGCGGCCGGATTGCACGGCAAGGATGATGAGCGGCGTCCCGTCGTAGCTGGCGAGATCCGCCTGCGCTCCTGCGCCGAGCAGCAGCCTGATGATCTCCGCATCCGCCGTCCCAAGGAGCGCCCTCGTGAGGGCAGATCGCCCGCGGCTATCGACGCCGATCACAAGCACATCCCGCGCAAGCAATTCCTTGACGATCTGCCGCCAGCCGTGCGACGCCGCGACCATGAGCGGAGTTGTTCCGTCATGGCGCCGCGCATGTGCGTCTGCCCCAGCTTCGAGCAAGAGCATGAAGGTCGCCTGCGACCGGCCTTCTGCGGCGTTGACGAGCAGTTGCTGTTCCCCCTTCGGTCGAACGGACGCTCCCGCCGCGACCAGCACTGCAACCGCGTCCGCATGGCCAAACCTCGCCGGGAGTGTGAGCGGCGACCCTCCCGGGCTCTGGTCCGACTGCGCTACGAGCCCCGGTATCGAGGCCAGTCGATCAACGACCGCCGCCTCACCTCCGAGCCCCGCATAGTGGAGACAGGTCCAGCCGATCTGGTCCTGGATGGTCGGATCAGCCCCGCGCGCCAGCAGGAACTCAACGGTCTCGAGCCCACCCTTCGCCGCTGCAAACGAGATCGGCGGCGCACCCGCCCCCATCTTGAACCGGTAGCTGTACCCGCGCGCGTTGATGTCAGCGCCGCGGTCCAGCAGGAACTCCAGCCGCTCGACATCTCCGGCCACAGCTGCGTTGAACATGTCGTATGGTGGCCAGATCCGCAGGTAGGTGATCCAACCGCCACCAACAACCGCCGCAACGAGAACGATGGGCCAGAACCACCAGCGGCGCCAGACTCGCTTGCTACGGCCGTGCTGCTTCATTGACGCATCACTGTACGAGGACCGCCTGACGCGGATCCCGCCCTGCGGGATCGGGAGGCCGGTCCGCAATGAGCGCCATCCCCCCACAGGCGAGACGCCTGTGCCACCCGTGCCAACGCGCTACTTCCCCTTGCGGACCCGCCCTACCAGCGCCCGCTCGAACTCCGCCGCGGCCGGGCTCGGGGCGCGATCACCCCGCCGCACGATCGCAAGCTGGCGCGTCAGACGCTCATCTCGGCAGGTCAGGCCCTCGCCCTCGGCCAGCGCAAAGCGGCTGACGAAGCCGACGCCGATTCCTGCCGCGACCATCCGCTTGATCGACTCGATCGAGCGCAGCTCCATGACGTACGACAGGGTCACGTTTGCGCGCGCTGCCGCGGCGTCGATCAGGTCGCGCACCGCGCTCTCCGGCTCGAAGCCGATCACCGGCGCCTCGGCGAGGTCGGCCCAGCGGAAGCTCTTGCGACCGGCCAGCGCGTGATCGGGCGGCGTGATCAGGCGCAGCTCATCGCTGGCCAGCGGAATCGTCATCAGGTCGCCGGCGCCCACCAGCCGCCCGTGCGGCGCCACCGGGAGGGTGACGATGCCGAGGTCGAGGTCGCCCGCGATGACTGCCGCGGCAACGTCGCTGCTGCCCGCCTCGCGGATGACCAGTCGCAGCCCCGGCCGGCGCCCGCGCAGCTCGCCGACGACCTGCGGCAGCAGATACGTCGTCGCCGTCGCTCCACCTCCGACGCGGATGCTGCCCCGGTGCAGGCCTGCGATCTCGCGCACCTGCTCGACACCGGCATCAATCCGGCGCATCGCCTCCTCGGCGTGGGCCAGCAGCGTGCGCCCGGCCTCGGTGAGTTCCACGCCGCGTCCGGTGCGGTGCAGCAGGTCGGCGCCGACCTCGGCCTCCAGCTTGCGCATGGCGGCGGAGAGGGCCGGCTGCGTGACGCCCAGGGCCTCGGCCGCCCGGGTCATGTGCCCGGCCTCGGCGATGGCCTTGAAGTAGCGCAGGGGGGTGAGTTCCACGGGCAGAAGGTAGCCGGGGACCCGGCGCCGCCGCTGATCCGGCGGCGCCTGTCGCACCGGCCGGGGCCAGCCGTTACAATGCCCCCATGGTCCGCAAGACAGAAGCCATCTTCACCGGGGGCGTGCTGAGGCCGCTGGAGCCGCTGGGGCTGCGCGAGCAGGAGCGGGTGCGCATTACCATTGAGTCGGCGCCCGCTGATGCCACTGAGCAGGAAGCGGCGCGCCAGCGCATGATCGAAGGGTTCGAGAAGATGCGGCTGCGCACGAATGGGCGCCTTCCAACGCGCGATGAGCTCCATGAACGCCGTTGACACGAATGTCCTCATCTACGTGTATGACGGCTCATCGCGTGAGAAGCGAGACAGGGCACGATCGCTCCTGTCGGAACTCTCCCCCGGCATTCTGCTGTGGCAGGTTGCCTGCGAGTTCATCGCCGCATCCCGCAAGACACTTGAGGCTGGAAGCGACCTGAACGTTGCCTGGGATCGCCTTGCCGAGCTTCGCGCGGTCTTTCCCATTGCGACGCCGACCGAGGCGGCGTTGGACGCCGCGCGATCCATCCATACGGAGACGGGCGCCCACTACTGGGATTGCATGCTGTTTGCGGCGTGCATCGAGGCGGGCGTGAAGCGACTGTACAGCGAAGACCTGCCCGGAGCGCCCATCAAGGGCCTTGAGATCGTCAACCCGTTCGCGTGAGATCGCCGCATGCCCCGCATTCTCGTCGTCGGCCCACATCCGGATGATCAGGAACTCGGCATGGGCGCGGCCGTCGCCATGCTCGCCGGGCAGGGGCATGACATCCTGCTGCTGGATGTCACCAACGGCGAGCCGACGCCCTACGGCGATCCCGAGACACGCGCTAAGGAGGCCGCTGCCGCGGCGAAGATCCTTGCGCCGGCCTCAGGCAACGGCAGCGTCACGCGCATGCTGCTCGGCCTGCCGAACCGCACCGTCGAGCACACCATCGAGGCCCGCCACGCGGTCGCGGCGGTGATCCGGGCCCACCAGGCAGACATCATCTTCACACCCTACTTCGAGGACGCCCACCCCGACCACCGCGCGGTCACGCGCATCGTCGAGGACGCCCGCTTCGACGCCAAGCTGTCCAAGCTCGATCTCGCCGATCCCGTCGACCAGTGGACCGGCGCCAAGCTCGCCCTCGGAGACCCGCTCTACCCCAAGTGGCTGTTCTACTACTACGCCACGCACCTGCGCTGGGTGCCCGACCCGAGCTTCATCCTCGATGTGACCGGCTATGTCGAGCGCAAGATCGAGTCGATCAAGGCCTACCACACGCAGTTCGTCCTGCCGGAGAAGAACCGCGGGGTCGTCGAATGGGTCGAGGCCAGCGCCCGCTACTTCGGCAGCCGCATCGGGACCGGCGCCGGCGAGTGCTTCTTCACGAAGGAGCCGCTGGGGCTTCGGGGGCTGGGGGCGCTGGCGCAGCTGCCCTGAAACTCGGCGGGCTGAGCAGGGCGTCGATGTCCTCGGCCTCATCGGGGAACGAGGCGATCCGCAGCGGCCGGAACATCGCCATCTTCTTGCGCTGGTGCGGCTCCATGCGCACGAGGATGTCGCTGAGCGTGGCCAGGGCCCGCAGGATCTCCGGTCCCTTGTTGAGCATGACGCACTCGGCCCGCTGCGCCATGGCCGCGTCGGTGATCTCGGCCCGCGTCGGCCGCCCCAGCTTGGCGAGCGAGTCGAGCACCTCGGTGGCCCAGATCACCGGCGTGTGCGCCGCCTCGCAGAACCACAGGATCTCTTCCTGGATCTCGGCGAGCCTTTCGAAGCCGCACTCGACGGCCAGGTCGCCCCGCGCGATCATGACGCCGCCGACGGGCATGGTCAGCAGCTCGAAGAGCAGTTCGGGCAGGTGGCTGAAACCCTCGCGCGTCTCGACCTTCAGCACCACGCCGATGGTGCGGTCGGTGACGCTGCGCAGGGCGTCGCGCATGTCGCGGACATCGCGCCCGCGGCGCACGAACGAGAGGCTGAAGCCGTCGACGTGCGGCGCCAGCAGCTTCAGCGCCTCGCGGTCCTGAACTGTCAGCGACGGCAGCGCGACCTGCGTGTCCGGCAGGTTCAGCCCCTTCTCCAGGCGCAGTTTCTGGCCGCCCGGCTTGGTGAACGTGACCCGCAGTCTGGCCCCGCGATCGTCGATGTCCTCGACCGTCGCGCCGATCTTGCCATCGTCGAACCACACGGCGTGGCCGCGCCCCAGCCCGGCCAGCGCCTCGGGCTCGGAGCACCAGACCGAGGCGCCGGCCTCGGCGCCGGCGCCGCCGTGATCAAGCTGCAGCGTCAGGACATCGCCCGCCTCGAAGCGCAGCGCCGGCGCCTCGGCCCCGTCGATCGCGAGTCGGCTGGTGCGCAGCTTCGGCCCGGCAAGGTCCGCAAAGACGCGGCAGCGCCGGCCGAGTCGGCGCTCGGCCGTCCGCGCGTTGCGCACCATGCGCATCCAGGCGTCGGCGTCATCGTGGGCGGTGTTGATGCGCATCACGTTCATGCCGTGACCGACGCACTCCTCGACGAAGCCCGGCGCGGCCGCCGCCTCGGATGGCATCGTGACCATGATGCGCACCGCCCGGCCCGCCGGGCGCGGGCCAAGCAGGGCGTCCGCCTGGGCCGCCAGCGTCGCCCAGCCGATCTTCAGCGGCATGGCGCCGGGCGTCGGCGCCACCGGCTCCAGCGGCGGATCCGGCAGGCGCGACGCGGCGTGCATCACCGCCTCGACGTTCGCCAGCACGCACGGCTCGGCCCGCCCCAGCGATGACAGCCCCAGCGACGCCAAGTGCTTCTGCAGCGGACGCAGGTTGTGCTCGCGCAGCGCGATGTAGTGGATCAGGTTGCGGACGCTGTCAGCGCGACCGCGCGCTGCGCGCAGGATCAGATCCTGATGCTCATTAGCATACGAGAGCATCCGCTCCCGCAGCGACTCCAGCTGCGCCCGGGCGAATCGTGCGCCGACGAGTTCCTCCCCGAGTGCCATGGCGTCGCGATTGTAGGTGACCGGGCGATGTTCCTCTCACTGTGCACGCCCGCGCAGCGAGTCTTCGCGCAAGCCTCAAACGCCGGCGCGCAGCAGTTGCTCGGCAGCCCGGCGCGCAGCCCGCGCCGGCGCGCCGGAGCCCTGGGCCGCCCCGAGAACGATCGCCCCCTGCGCCAGCAGGTAGATGGCCCCGGCCAGTTCCTCCGGATCGGCCAGCCCCGCCTCGCCCGCCAGAGCGGCCAGCCACTGCGTCACCAGCCGCTGGTGCTCCGCCACCGCCCGGTGCAGCGCGCAGTCCGGGTCGGCGTATTCGGCGCACGCCTTCAGGAACAGGCACCCGCGAAACTCGTCGGTATCGATCCAGCCGGCCACCACATCGAAGATCGCAAGCAACTGCCCGGCGCCCCCTTGCGGCGCCAGCCGGCGGGTCTCGCGGGCGATCCAGAGCCGGAACGTCTCGTCGCGGCGCCGGATCGCCGCCAGCATCAGGTCCTCTTTCGAAGCGAAGTGGTGGTACAGCGTCTGCTTGGCGACGCCTGCCTCGGCCACGATCCGGTCGATGCCGACGGCGTGGAAGCCCTCCCGGGCGAACAGGGCCAGCGCGGCCTCAATCAACCTGTCACGGGCAGCGGTCATAGAACACTCAGTCTAATGAACGGCGCAGTTCACTGGCCTGTTCCGCCAACTTTTTTCCACCGGCGTCGGAATAGCTAGACAGATCTGTCTATTCGTCTGGGGCGGCGAGTGGACGCCGCGTCACTGAAGCCCCCTGAACGAAGGAGACCGACCATGCCCCGCATCGACCTCGTCAATCGTGAGCAGGCCACCGGCAAGGCCCGCCAACTGCTGGACGCCGTGCACAAGAAGTTCGGGCGCGTGCCCAACATCACCGCCGTGCTGGCCAACGCCCCGGCCGCGCTGGACGGCTACCTGTCGCTCTCCGGGGCCCTGGCCGGCGGGCGCCTCTCCCCCGCACTCCGCGAGCAGATCGCAATCACCGTTGCCGCGGCCAACAGCTGCGACTACTGCCTGGCCGCCCACAGCGCCATCGCCGAGTCGCTCGGCGTCAGCCCCGAAGCGCGCAGGGCGGCCCAGCGGGCCGAGGCGGGCGATCCGACCACGGCCGCCGCCCTGCAACTGGCCCGGCGCATCGTTGAGACGCGGGGCTTCGTCGACACCGAAGACCTGCGGCAGGCCCGCGCCGCCGGGCTGGGCGACGGCGAGATCCTGGAGGTGCTCGGCGCGGTCGTCGTGAACATCTTCACCAACTACACCAACCACATCGCCGAGACGGAGATCGACTTCCCGGCCGTCGAGCGCGACGAGAGTCTCATCGCTGCGCGTTAAGACGGGCAATCTGAATTCTGTTTCATGAACTCCCCTACCGGGCCGGCGCGCGATGCGCCGGCTCTTTTTGCGCGCGTTTGGCAGCGGATCGCACGCGACGCCGATGATGCCCGGGGGAATGTGGCATACTGTCCGCCTTGAGCCGGCGGAGCCGGCCGTACGCAGAATCGCGAAGATGGCGCGCTGCGCCAGCCCGTCCGTCACGGAGGAGTCGCATGCACCTGCGTTGGTTGGCGCCGCTGCTGATCGTTGCGCTTGGCGCTGCGGCATCAGCAGAGCCGGTTCGCATCTCGCACAGTCGCATTCAGTCCACGCTGCAGCCGGGCACGATCGCCGCGATCGACACGCCCGCGCCGCAGACCACGCGCGATAACCGCTGGTATCGCATCTTCGAACTCAAGGACTTCGTCACCGAGTCGATCACCGTGTCGGCGGTGCGCATCGGCGTCGAGATTGCCGAGGCGGATCCCGGTTCTCAGCCGGTGACGGTGCGTCTGTACGCGGGCGACCTCTTCGGCGAGAAGGAACTGCGGGCCGAGGCCGAGCACATGATCAACAACAAGGAGCTTGCGCTGGAGATGATCCCGATCCGGGCCCGCTTCCAGGCGCACGAGACCATGATCGTGGAGATCGAGCCGCTGGACCACGGGCTGTGGGGGCTCACCGGGCAGCGCTTCTTCATCGGGACCAACCGCTGGGGCGAGACCGGGCCGTCGTACCTCGCCAGCACGCTCGCCGGCGACCCCGTGCCGGCGCCGTACAGCGCCATCGGCGCCGGCTATCCGGACATGGCCATCGTCATGACCGTCTTTGCGCGCACCGGCTGCGACGTCGACTGCGACGGCGATGGCGTCATCGACATCCTCGATTTCGTCTGCTTCCAGTCTGCATTCGGCGCCGGCGATCCTGTGGCCGACTGCGATCGCTCCGGGGCACTGGACCTCTACGACTTCCTGTGCTTCACGCATCTGTTCGCGCTGGGCTGCCCGTGAACTTCGCCGCTGGCGGGAACCTGGCGCGGACGCCTGCGTAGAGTCGCCCGCACAGGGCGTGCGTCCTGTGCTTCTCCGCCGCGCCCCTGGGGCGCAATCCGGCGGAGCGGGGAGGCATCCAAGGACCTGGCCAAGGGGGCGGGGCAGCCCTCACGTGGAAGGTACGGCCCCGCTTCAAGGAGGATGCCACATGCACTGCAAGAAGACCCTGTCCCTGCTCGCCTGCGCCGGCCTCGGCGCCCCCGCACTCGCCCAGGATGTGCGCATGACGCACAACGAGATCGACGACCTGGTCGAGCCGGGCATCACGATCGCCTGCTCGACCACCGCCGCGCCGCAGACAACCACCGACAACTCCTGGTGGCGGGCCTTCAGCCTGAGCGACTTCGGCATCGCCGAGGCCATCACCGTCTCCAGCATTGAGTTCGGCATCGAGACCGCCCGCGCCACCGCGCTCGGCGGCGCCCAGGACGTTCTGATCGAGCTGTTCCAGGCGCCCGCCGGCAGCGCTCCCGCGCTCGGCCTTGAACTGCGCGGCAGCGCCACCATCAGCGTCGAGGACCAGGTTCAGACGATCTTCGACGCCCCGGTCGAGGGCGTCATCGACGCCGGCATGAGCCTGGTGGTCGCCATCACGCCCCCGGATCACACCGCCGGCGGCACGGCCACGGGCGACGTCTTCTTCATCGGCTCCAACGGGTTCGGCGAGACCGATCCTTCCTACATCATGGCGCCGGGCTGCGGCACGCCGACGCCGGTGACCTATGACGCCATCGGCTTCCCCGGCATCAGTGTGGTGATGATCGTGCACGGCCAGCTCGGCGCTGTCGGCGGGTGCTATCCCGACTGCGATGACAGCGGCTCGCTGGACTTCTTCGATTTCCTCTGCTTCCAGAACGCCTTCAGCGCCGGCGAGCCGTACGCCGACTGCGACGACTCCGGTTCGCTGGACTTTTTCGACTTCCTGTGCTTCCAGAACGAGTTCAGCGCCGGCTGCCCGTAACGGAAGCGCCAGACCAGTCCACAAGGGGCGTCGCGTCCTCAATCGGGGCGCGACACCCATACCAACGCGTACGGCGACGCGGATCATCCGTGTGTGCGCTGACAGCGCGAGCGTCTTTACTGCGGCCGATGGGCCTCCGCCGCGCGGATCAGCTCAGCGAGGGCGTCGCGCGGAATGACCTGCCCGGAGCGCAGCCGGAAATGCCGCTTGCTCTTGCCCTCGCCCCGCAGAATGCCAGCAGGATCCGGAAGCGCCGCCCCGTGGATGAAGCCGACGTGTACGCAGTCGGCGCGCGGCGTAATCAGACAGATGGCCCCCTTGACGCGCCCGCCCTGCTGCGGCGTGTGATAGGAGAGGCTCCTCCACAGCACTGTTTCACTGGCGCCGGGCGCCACCTCCAGCACGAGTTGGCGCAGGGCGCGTATCAGGTCGCGCTGCGCTGGTGGCGTTCCGTCAATGAAGCGCCGAACCTCATCGGCCGCGTCCATCAGGCGATCGCTCCATCAGCCCAGCCGTGCGCAGTGTAGGTTGCGGTGGGTTCACGGACGCCCCACCAAGATCTCGCCAGTGCGCGCATTTTGCGGCCGTGACCACCCGAGCTCGCGCTCGGGGGCTCCCCTTTTGCGGGCGGGGTGGTCAGTGGATCGTCAGCGACGGGCGCGTCTGTCCCTGGCGCAGTTCCGCCAGCGCAACCTGGCCTTCGAGGTTCTCAACCAGGCGCTCCAGCGCTTCGCGCAGGCGCTTCATCGGCGCGTCATCAGTCTCGAAGTTGGCGATCGGGTCGCCCGCGTCGCTGTTGCGGCGCAGGCCCATCGTCAGGGGCAGGGCGCCCAGCAGCGGCAGGCCGAGGCGCTGGGCCATCTTCTCGGCGCCGCCGCGACCGAAGATGTCGTACTCCTTGCCATCGTCACCGATGAACACGCTCATGTTCTCGACGACTCCGAGGACATCCACGCCGAGCTGCTGGAACATGCGGGCTGCGCGCGAGGCGTCATCCTGGGCCACCTTCTGCGGCGTGCACACGATCACGGCGCCCGTCAGGCGCAGCGTCTGGGCCAGCGTGAGCGGCACGTCGCCCGTGCCCGGCGGCAGGTCGATGATCAGGTAATCAAGCTCGCCCCACTGCGTCTGCTCGGCGATCTGCTTGAAGGCGCCGTGCGCCATCGGGCCGCGCCAGATCAGCGGCTTGTCGGCCTCGACCAGCTTGCCCAGCGTCATGCTCTTGATACCGTGCGCTGTGAATGGAATCAGCTTGTCGCCGATGGCCGTGACCTCGGCCGACTCCAGCCCGAGCATCGTCGGCAGGCTCGGGCCGTAGATGTCGCCATCGAGCAGGCCGACCGCGTAGCCCTTGCGGGCCAGACCGATGGCGAGGTTGACCGCCACGGTGCTCTTGCCCACGCCACCCTTGCCGGCGCCGACGGCGATGGCGCGCGCAACGCCGGGGAAGTTGGTCGGGCCCTGCTGCTTCGGGGTCTTGCCCCTCGACTGGCCAAGCTGCGGCAGGGAGCGATCCCCCTTCGGCTCCGGCGCCTGCCGCCCCGCGGCGCCGCCCTGGCCAGTCTGCGCCGGCGCCCCGAACCGCTCCCGCTGGATCACCGTGCCGGCCTGATCGACGAACTCGATCACGATCGACAGCACCGCTTCGCCCGCGGCGTCGGCCCCCTGGCGGATCCGCCCGAGGATCGCCTGCGCCTCGGCCCGGCGCTCCGGTTCGGAGGTCCCGGCGCCCTCGCCCAGCCGCAGGCTGATGTGCCCGTCGCACGCCGCAACCCACTCCAGGGCCTCGCCGGCCGGCTGGGCGCTGCGGACCCACTGCTCGATCTGTGCCTTGCTCAGAGCCATGCGATCTCCTCAGCGGATGCTAGAAGGGCCGGAGCGGCCCTTCGGGCAATGCGGCGCCCGGCGCCCGCGTTGGCCTGCTGGCCCGCCGGAGGATCCCTGATGAAACGCGTCACGCTTGCCGCCCTGCTGCTGCCCGCCGCGATCGCCATCGCACAGGAGGAGCCCCCGCCGCTGAGCGGCCCGCCCGTCACCGAGGAGCGCCTGCCGGGGGTGGAATCCGGCTTCTCGAGCATGATGGCCGCCGACCGGGCCCGGATGTCCGAGCCGGTCCCGATGAACGTCTTCCGGCGCGCGGTGATGGAGTTGGGCGGTGAAGACGCCGGCCCCGACATCCGCCTCAGCGATGAGCAGACTCAGCGCCTGCGCGCCCTCGAGCGGGCCCACCGAGAGTCCATCGCGGCGTTCCGGCGCGAGCACGCCGAGGAGATCGAGCGAATTCGCGAGGATCTCGGGCCGCGCCTGGCGGCCCGTCTGGGCGATCTGCGCAGCGGCCGGCCCGACCGGACCGACCGGACCGACCGGACCGAGCGACCCCAGGCCGATGAACCCGGCGCGCCGCCGGACATGCAGCGCGACGCTCCACAGCGCCCGGCCCAGCGCCCGATTCAGCGGGAGGATCTGACCGAGACGCAGCGCAACGCCCTCGCCGCGGCGACCAAGCTGCGAGCCGAAGCCCCTGGTGACCAGGCCCTGCAAACGAAGATCTGGGCCGAGCTGACCGAGCCGCAGCAGGCCCATGTCCAGTCGCGCATCGACGCCTTCCGAGCCGAGGCCGCCGAGCGGCGGCAGGAGGCCTACGCCGAGCGCATCATGGCGCAGCGGCAGGCGCGGACCGATCGTCCCATAACAGACCAGCCCGACGCGCGCGCCGATCCCGACCAGCTTGCGCCGGAATTGCGCGAGGTCTTCCAATCCCTGCCCGAGCGGATGCGAGGCCGGCTGATCATGCTCCCGCAGGAGCGACTGGAGCGGGTGCTGACCCGCTTTGCCTCGCTGACGCCCGAACAGCGCCAGCAGGCCCTCCAGCGCCTCCGCGAGCGAGGGGCTCAGGATCCGCCCCGCCGTCCGCCCCCGGATCCCGCGAACTGACCTCGACAACAACTGACAACAAGTCCCCCTGCCCGGCGGCCCGGGTGGGGCGCTTTTTTTGCCCCGTGCGGCTTGGAAAGCGACGCGGGGATGAAAATGTGTAAAGATAGGGACAATAACCCTCTTTCATTGGCCGATAACTTGAATATCATCCCAACGATCTCTCTCTCTCCTCCAGCGGGGCGCTGTCCAACGATGGCGCCCTGCTTTGCCATGCGGCCCGGCCCGCTCGCCTAACTTCCCTCGGCCGGGAGAATGACCATGGCGACGGATCAGAGCGCGGCGGTGGTGACCGGAGCAGCGGGCTTCATCGGCTCCAGCGTGAGCTTGGCGCTGCTGCGGGCAGGCTGGCGCATCGTCGGCGTCGACAACTTCGACCCCTTCTACGACGAGTCGGTGAAGCGAGCCAACGTCCGGGCATGCGCCGGCGCCGGCGACTTCGAGTTGCTCGAGGCGGACATCTGCGAGCCCGGCGCTCTCGCCGGCGCCCTGCGCCGCGCGCGCCCCGGCCTGGTGATTCACCTGGCCGCCCGAGCCGGGGTCCGCCCGAGCATTGAGGACCCGGTGGGCTATGCCCGCGCCAACGTCCTGGGCACGGCGGTCGTCCTGGACGCGTGCCTTCGGGCCGGGACCGACCGCATCCTGTGCGCCTCTTCAAGCTCCGTGTACGGCAACAGCGAGAAGGTCCCCTTCGCCGAGACCGACGATGTCAGCCGGCCGATCAGCCCCTACGCCTCGACCAAGGCCTCGTGCGAGCTGCTCGGCTTCACCCACCACGCCCTGCACGGCCAGCCGGTGGCGATGCTGCGCTTCTTCACCGTGTACGGCCCGCGCCAGCGCCCGGACCTGGCGATCAGCAAGTTCATGCGCCGCGTCGCCGCGGGCGAGCCGATCCCGGTCTTCGGCGACGGCTCGACCAGCCGCGACTACACCTTCATCGACGACATCGTCGCCGGCGTGCGGGCCGCCGCGGACGCGATCGGCGGGCACGGCTATCGCGTCTGGAACCTCGGCAGCGACACGCCGGTGCGCCTCGACGCCATGATCGAGGCCGTTGCGGCCACGGTCGGGCGGGCGGCGGTGATCGACCGCCAGCCGATGCAGCCCGGCGATGTCGAGCGGACCTGGGCCGATCTGACGCGCAGCGGCGCGGAGCTGCATTACAGCCCGTCGACGAGCTTCGCCGACGGGCTGCGGAAGCAGTGGGAGTGGATGCGCGGGCAGGGTTGAGTCAGGCCCTACGGCGCTTCATCGCGCTTGACGGCCCGCCGTCCGACGATCCGCCCGCCGCGGTGCACCGGGGTGCTGACGGTCGCGGTCGGCGAATGGCTGGGCATGTGGATGCGCGCCTCGCCCTCACGGACATGGCCCCATTCCGGCCCGCCTTCGGCGAGGTTCGCAAACCGCATGATCGCCGCCGCGGGGATGGACGAAGGCGTCGCCTCCGGCCCGCCGCTGGGCTTGCGCGGCACGGCGGCAGCGCCCGGCAGCCCGAACGGCTTGCCGTACCACCCCTCCCAGATGCGGTTGGTGATCGGGATGGCGAGGTCGTTCATCCAGGCCGCGGTCTGCCGGGCCATGGCGCTGGTCATCGAGTCGCCCCACAGCAGCACGCCGTCGGCGTCCGCCTCCTTCGGCACGGTGAACTGGAGGTAGGTGTTCAGCTCGTTGAGGAAGTGCCCCTCGACATCCGGCGTCTTGGCCCCGTAATACCGGGTGGAAACGAAGGGGATCACCAGCGACTGCGGCGCAAGCCGGCGCGCCTCGCGCACGTGCGACGCCAGGAACTCCCGCTGCTGGGTGATGGTGTTCTCGGCCATCTTGTCGGTCACCTTGCCGTCCGGGACGGTGCGGCGCGGCGGGTACACGCGCGGCGCCGTGACGTCGAGTTCGTCCCACAGCGGCGCGAGGCGGTCGTTGACCTCGCTGGCATAGTGCGTGCAATCGCCGTAGCCGACCACGCCGCCGGGCGTCAGCGACGAGCCATAGAGCATCCTGGGGTAGTTGTAATAGCCCCACTTGGCGTCCGGCCGCAGGCGCTTGCACTCGCGGATCGTGGCGATCAGGAACCGCACGGCCGCTTCTTCGTAGCTGTCGCGCAGCGCGATCTCGCGCTCGGTCCCGCTCTTGCCCGCGATGACGTGCGGCCGGTACTGCTCGATGTAGTCAAGCCAGTCGTCCTTGAAGTCCTGGTCCAGGGCGGCCGCGTCGGCCCGCGATGGGAAGTTGAAGTTGTGATCCCACGCGGCCCACCACGCCTCGTAGTCGACCACGATGACGCCGTCGTAGCCCTCGGGAACCCAGCGGTGCAGGTTCTTGCGCATGGCGTCGAAGTGACGATCCATGTAGTCGGGGTCCATCTCGACGAGGTGGATCCCCGCCTTGGGGTACAGCCCGAGCTGGCCCTGATACACCACGATCGCTCCCTCCGGATCGAGGGGCGTCTCGCTCATATCGACGAGACTGGAGAGGTTCTCGCCGTAGGTCCCCCGGACATCCATGTTGGTCGGCAGCGTCACGTACAGCGCAAAGTCGGTCGCCCCCGCCGGGACGCCGAGCACACCCGTCATCAGCGCCGCTGCCCAGAATCGCATGGCCGTCATGGCTCCCTCCGATCGTCCCTTGCCGCCTCAAAAGTGCGATAGTCTGCCCGGCGGAACAATGGGACCGATGGGCCATTCGGTGAAAGAGCGCAGGTCATGACGGTTGCGCCGCCGGCGCAGGCGCCGTCCGATAGCCGCCGCCCCGGCAGCGCCCTGCCGGCGGTCGCGGGCGCGGCCATTGCCCTGGGCGCGGCGGTCCTGCCCTGGACGCCGCTGTGGCTTGGGGACCTGCTGGCCAGCGTCGCCCCGGCTCTGGGCCTGGTTCTGGGCCTTGGCGCCGCCGTGGCGCTGCTGGCCCGCCGGCGCCGGGCCGCGGCGCTTCTCGGTCTCGTCGCCGCCAGCGCCGCTGGCCTGACGATCTGGTCGCCCCGGGCCCCCGCCGGCGCCGGGACCGCGACGTTCACGCTGGTGGCGGTCAACGCCCACATGACCGAGCCGGAGGCGTTTGTGCGCTTCCTGGAGGCGACCGACGCGGACATCGTCGCGGTCGTGGAGGCGCCTTGGAACCTGCACCAGACGGCCGTCCCCGCGACCTTCGCGTTTCGGCACATCGAGGGCCCGCGAACCGGCGGACCGGCGGTGCGCGGGCTCTACAGCCGCTGGCCGGGCCGGCTGGTCGCCGCCGATCTGCCCGACCGGTCGGTCTTCGGGGCCGAGATTGACCACCCGGCCGGGCCCCTGGGCGTCGTCGTGCTGCACGCGCTGTCGCCGCGCACGCCGGCCCGCTGGCGCGAGGGCAACCAGCGCACCCGCCAGGCCGGGCAACTGGCCGCACAACTCGAGGCCGGCGGCGCGTGCGCCGTGATCGCCGGGGACTTCAACAGCCCACCGACCGGGCTGCGCAGCCGGGCGCTGGGCGCGATGGGCTTCCGCCGGGCCCGCCCGCGCCAGGGCCCCGGCGGCAGCTACCCCGCGTGGCTGTGGCAGCCGCTGGGGCTGGCGATCGACGGGGCTGCGCTCGGCGACGGCCTCGCCGTGCAGTCGTGGCGCGTGCTCGATCTCCCTGGCTCAGACCACCGCGCGGTGCGCATCGAGATCGCTCTGGCCGATCAGTGAGCCAGACCCAGCCGCCCGAGCGTCGCCGCACGGATGCGCCGCCGCTCATGATCGCGCACCACCAGCAGCCAGGCGGCCCCGGCGTACACCGCGCCGGCCGCGAAGATCACGGCGCCGAGCGACAGGGGCGTCCAGGTACTGATCACAACGCGGCCGACGACGGGCGCCGGCGCCATGATCAGCGTCGCCGCCAGCGGGCGCAGGACCGGGGCCAGAATCTCGCGGTACCGCAGGCCGAGCACGTCGGCGACGATCCGCGGCGCCGCCACGAAGTGCAGCGACACGATGATGGCCGCGTAGGAGATCGCCGGCCCGGTGTACCGGATCGGATCCGGCAGCGTCAGCAGCAGTCCGATGGCGATCACGGGGTTTGCCAACCCGCCGGCGAGCACGAGTGGGGCATAGCGCCGGATGTGGCCGGCCCCGTACAGCACCCGGAACCAGCCGTCGCTGATCGCCCGTGCCGTCACGCCGATGAGAATGAGCTGCGTCAGCGTCACCGCCATCTGCATCGACTGGGGGTCGAGGCGCCGGCCGAGCCACACGTGCAGGATGGGCCCCGTCAGCAGCAGGATGCCCGCCGCCGCCGGCAGCGCCACCAGCGCGTGCAGGCGCGTCGAGTGGTGCAGCAGCACCGCCACCGCCCCGCCCGGGGCCCGGGCGCTGAGGCGGGCCGCCACGGCGTCGACGCCGCTGGTGACGCCGACGGTCGTCATGCGCGCATAGCTGCCCAGCGTCACCGCAACCGTGAACACGGCGTTGAGCTTCAGCCCGAGGAACAGGTTCATCAGCAACTGGTCCAGCCGGATGTGCATGTTGCTGGCAAGCAGCGTGAGGGAGTTCCAGCCGCCGACCGCGAGCACGGCCCGGGCGCCCTCGCGCGAGGCCAACTGCGGCCGTGGCGCCGTGCGCCGGTCCAGCGCCACCATCAGGGCCGCGGCCAGGATGACCGACCCGATCATCAGCAGCGCCGAGACCCAGGCATACACGATCACAGCAGATCGGAAGAGCGTCG
>JBICIE010000238.1:0-15226 GCA_043101635.1 Phycisphaerales bacterium JB039
CGACGCTCTTCCGATCTCGGAGTTTATACGGGTATTGGGCTGAACTCGCCGCCCCGGCCGATAAAACGGCGATGCCTGATGCTGCAGTCCTCTCTGATGGCGATCTCCCCGCCCTGATCTGCGCCTGGCTTGCGGCCGAGCAGGGCCCGACGCTCGTCATGCCCGCGGCGCCCGCAGGGGGCCTTCCCCACCCCGCTCGGCGGGCCGTGGAGGCCGCCGCCGACCTGCTCGGCGCCGAGTTGCTCGAAGCCCCGCCGCTCACAGCCGAGGCGGGGCCGTCGGCCCTGCTCCTCACTGCCGCGGCTGCCGCTACCGGCACCGGCGCCCGGCGCCTGCTCTGGCCCGTGGTCGGCGAGAACCTCACCGACATGGCCCGCGAGGCCGATCGGGCCCTGCTCGTGTCCCGCCTTGTCGCCCTGGACGCCCGCCCCGCCGGCGAAGCCGCATTGGAGATCGAAGCGCCTCTGCTCGACCTCACCGACTCCCAGATCGCCGAGATGGCCCTCGACCTCGATGTCCCCATCTGGCGCTGCTGGTGGTGGCAGGCCCTCCGCGAGCCTGACAAACTGGAACAGCCCATCCGCGAGGCCGCTGAGGCCCGGCGCGACCGCTGGACCACCGCCCTTCGCGCCTGCGGCTGGACCGAGGCCACCGAGCATGCGAGCATTCCCTCCGGCTGACCGACCAGCCCGGAGCGCCTCGTGCCCACCCTCGTCCAGAAATTCGGCGGCTCCTCCGTGGCCGACACGGCCCGCGTCCGCCGCTGCGCCCAGCGGGCCTACGACGCCTGCCAGCAGGGCCACGCCGTCGTCGTCGTCGTCAGCGCCATGGGCAAGACCACCGACCGCCTCATCGAGATGGCCCACGAGATCTCCGCCGACCCCCTTCGGCGCGAGATGGACCAGCTCATGGCCGCCGGCGAGCAGGTCACCATCGCCCTCACGGCCATCGCCCTCCGCGAACTCGGCCAGGACGCCATCAGCATGACCGCCGGCCAGGCCGGCCTGAAGACCGATGCCGTCCACACCCGCGCCCGCGTCCGCGCCATCGAGCGCGACCGCATCCAGCGCGAACTCGACAAGGGCCGCGTCGTCGTCGTCGCCGGCTTCCAGGGAACCACCGATGAGGGCGATGTCACCACCCTCGGGCGCGGCGGCAGCGACACCAGCGCAGTCGCGATCGCCGCGGCAGTCGGCGCCGAAGTCTGCGAGATCTACACCGATGTCGATGGCGTCTACACCGCCGACCCGCGGATAGTACCAGAGGCCCGCAAGATCGAGCGCATCAGCTACGAGGCCATGCTCGAGCTTGCCGCCCTCGGCGCCAAGGTCATGGCGCCGCGCGCGGTCCTCATGGGCGCGGCCCACAACATGCCCATCCACGTGCGCCACAGCATGCTGCCGGATGCCGGCACCATGATCGTCGAGGAGACCCCGGACATGGAGCAGGAGAAGGTCACCGGCGTTGCGCTCAAGACCAACCTCGGTCGCGTCACCATCACCGAGCTGCCGGTCGGCGCCGGCGCCCAGGCGCGTCTGTTCGCCCGCCTCGCCGAGCAGTCGATCCTGGTGGATGACATCATCCAGAACCAGGTGAGTTCCAAAACCGCCAACGTCAGCTTCACCGTGGACCACGCCGACCTCGTCGAGATCAAGCCCGTGGTTGAAGGCGTGCTGAGAGCAGTGGCATCGGGCTTCCGCCCGATGTCTCCCGCTTCGTCCCAGGCCGCCGAAGGCGCCTCCCGGGTACCCCCCCCGTCCCGGGGGGGTTCTGAGACCGGCCCCGATCCGGAAGGGCGCCCCCCGCAGGCCGGGGACTTGCCCACGATGCGCGTCGACATCGGCCTCTGCAAAGTCTCCGCCGTCGGCGTCGGCATGCGCACCCACACCGGCGTCGCCGCCACCATGTTCCGGGCGCTGAGCGATGCCGGCGTCAACATCGAGAACATCACCACCAGCGAGATCAAGATCTCCTGCATCCTGTCACAGGCGGATGGCGAGCGCGCCATGCGCGCCGTCCACGAGGCCTTCAACCTCGGCGCCGAAGCCCCGCGCGAAGCAGTGGGGGCGCGCATCGAGGAGTAGCCGCGCCTGCGACTCTCACTCCAAGTCCATCAAGTCCATAGGGTCCATCACACGTCCATCGGGAGATGCCGCCGCGGGCGATTGTGGATGATGTGCAGCAACGATCCCGAGGGCGCAGAGCGCTGCCGAACCTGAGCCGGTCCCCCTCATCCACTTCCGCTTCCAACTCGGGCCGCGCCCCCAAAGCCCTTGACAGGTGCCCTTCCTCGTCGTCGCCATCGTCAGTCCGCGAGCGCGTCCAAGATGTCCAGAGGATGCGGGGACCGCATCCTCTGCTAGATAGGCTCGCCTATGCCGTCGCACCGTCGGCCCTCGACGACAGCCCGCCGAGATTAGCGCCGGACCATCCAGTCAATCCACAAACACCCCCACCCCCACCCCAAACCGCGCCGCAAACACCTTCACATGCTCAATCGTCAGCGACCGCTCCCCCTTCAGAATCTTCGACCCCATGCTCGCATGCACACCCAGGATCTGCGCCAGCCCCGTCGCGTTGATCCCGTGCTCCGCCAGCAGGTACTTCAGTGTCTCCAGCCCGCTCGCCCCCTCGATCGCATGATGCTCCGCCTCGTACCGCTCCACAAGCTGAACCAGCGTCTCCAGGTACGACTCCTGCCCCTTCGTCAGCTTCCCGCTCGCCATCAGCCGGTCGATCATCTCCACGGTGTTCGCGTGCTGCACATCATCCACAATCGCCCGCGGCGGCATCTCCCGAACCAGATCCTCGAACCGGCCCGGCAGTTTCGTGTTGTCCTTCCTCGTCGTCGCCATCGTCAGTCCTTCCACGCGCCCGCGTCGTATTCGGCGTGCGTCAGCACGCAGCGCACGTTCACCAGCCGATAGTCGTACCGGATTCGAGCAACCAACCGGTACTTGTTTCCCCCGATGTTGAACACCGTCAGCGTCTCGTCGCCACCCGGGACTCCATCGGCGCTCGGAAATGTCTGTCGCACATCCATCAGGCTCGTCCATTCCGCCCCAACCGCCACCCGGTACCACCGCCGAAGCGGCTCCTCGGCGTCCGCGTGCCGCTCCCAGAAGTCCCGCAGCGGCTTCAGGCTGATGACCCGCACATAGACATTTTGGCTAAATCTGCCATCCGGTCAAGCCGTCCGTAGACATTTTGTCTAAATGGCCCCGACTCGCGATTCTCCGATCGGGCGCTTGACGGATACCAAACATACTGCTAACATTCTCCCATGCTCGTCTCGTCCGGCGTCAACTCCGTACCACCGACCTCCGAGGTCAGTGCGCCAATCCGAGGGGACCAGCAACTCGCTGGCGCCGGCGCGAATCACGAGCCACCCACCTCGGCCCCCGAACCCCCGACCCCTGCCGTCCCCCTCCCCGACCTCTCCGACCTCGAACTCCAGATCGCCCTCGCCACCCTCACCGAGCCCTCAACCCCGCCCTTCGCCCTCGCCGCGGCACTCGAGATCCACCCCGCCGACTTCCTCCAGATCCTCGCGAGGCCCCACGTCCAGCAGTGGATCCAGGCCGCCCTCGACGCCGAGGCCCTCCAGCAGCACATCGTCGAGAGCCGCGCCCGAACCGTCGCCCTCCAAGTCCTCACGGCCATCGCCGCCGACCCCGAAGCCGACCCCGTCGAACGCCGCCGCGCCGCCGCCGCCATCCTCCGCAGGCCACGCGCGACACGCGACGGCGGGCGCCCTCTCCCGCGCCACGCGGGAGAGGAAGTGGCACGAAGTGCCACAGGTGAGGGCGAAAGAACATCCCGCGAGCGAAGCGAGCGCTCAACTCTGCCTTCCGACCCCTCCGATTCCGACATCCCCGCAGACCCCGACGAGCGCGCCGCCTACTGGGCCCGCAACTGGACCGACCACCTCGCCAAGCTCGCCCTCATCGAAGAAGAGGCCGCCGACCTACGCGAGGGTCTCGACCTCTCCTCCGAGGATGCA
Source organism: Phycisphaerales bacterium JB039 (assembly GCA_043101635.1). Classification (GTDB taxonomy): domain Bacteria; phylum Planctomycetota; class Phycisphaerae; order Phycisphaerales; family UBA1924; genus CAYMJK01. Next base: position 4,004 of record JBICIE010000238.1, read on the forward strand.
GCCGCCGTCTCCATCACCGGCCTGCTCGCCGGCGCCAATCCCAACGACCCCGATGGCGCCGTCCGCGCCATCTGGCTCCTCACCAGCGATCGCTACCGGCGCCTGAGCCCCGAAGCGGTCCGCGAGCGCGTCCAGGATGTCCAGCGCATCGGCCCCGCCGCCGGCGCCGAGCCCATCTCCATCGAGGCCGTCGGCTTCGCCTGGTACAAAGTCGCCATGCGTCCCCGCTCCCCCGCCCGGGGCGGGGGAGCTGTCGCGCGAAGCGAGATTGAGGGGGTTCCTCAGCTAATCCAATTCCTTTTCCAACTCGGGCGCAGCCGCGATGGCGACTACTGCCACATCGGCGGCTTCCACATCCGCGAAGACGCCACCCCCTGGCGCCAGGACAACGAGTCCCGCCCCATCCCCCTCCCCCGCAGCTTCAAGAGCGCTGACGACGACCGCCCGCCATGACTTCGCATCAAGGCGCCGATCGCGGTGTGCTCTACGCTCGCGTCCAGCCCGCGGGTGTCAGGCGCCCGATCACATCGATGTCGCCGTCAACGAACCCCATCGTGATGTTGAGACCATCGCCGAGATCCACATCGGACCTCGGGAGGTTGTTGACCACCAGCAAGAGCGTGTAGGCGTGGACCAGCGCGAAGAGCCCCGGTTCAAGCGATTCGAGCTTCTTGAGGGGATTCCTGCGCCGCGCGATCCAGCCCATGCGCGCCAGCGCCGCGTCGAACTCAGGCATGGCGCACAACCCCGCTTCCAGCGTCCATCCCTCCTCATCGATGGGCCAGGTGCGCGGCGCGTCCAGGCCGAACAGGTCATCGGAGGGGTCAAAGATGTTGTACGCCGAAACGGAAGTGACGGCGGGATTCAGCAGCACATCCGGCGTCTCGAACCACAGCGTCACCGTGTCGGGCGGCATCGGATGGCGCCTGACGAGGAAGTTGAACCACTCCAGCCACATATCGTCATCCCCCGTCCAGTCAACATCGCGCAGCCCGCTCCACGGCTCGCGCCCCAACTCCGCCTCGATCTCCTGGACGACCGCGCACATCCCCTCGTCCATGCTCGGCCGCGACTTCACGAGCGAGCGATGAACACGCTGCATCAAGGCGAATTCATCATCCATGCGCCCTCCTGTATCAGATCTTCTCTATGCCCTCTGTGCCTCTGTGGTGAACACAACTCAGAGCCCGACCTCCCGCAGAAGCGGCGCCACTTCCACCGGCTTGCCGCCCGCGTCCGCGCTGCGCTTCATCGCCTCCATCACGCAGTACGTCTCGACGCCCTCTTCCAGCCCCGGCGAGGCGTCGCGGCCCTCGATCAGGGCGCGAGCAAAGTGCTCGGCGTAGTTGGCGAACTCGCCGTAGTGCATGCCGTGAACCTCGCTGCCGAAGTAGTAATGCCGCCCCGCGTACAGGTAGTCCTCGACAACCTCCGCCATTTCGCCGGGGGCGAAGGTTCCGGGGAGAGATGGAGAGACGGAGTGACTGAGAGACGAAGTGGCAGAGCCTGGAGCGGACGATGCTGGTCGGTCGGAGCGCGCGCGAGCGCTGCCTTCCCCGCTGCCCTCCACTCCGTCTCTTCGTCTCTCCGTCTCTGCATCTCTCCCACTATGCACATACCTCATATCGTGATACTGCGCCAGACTCGACCCCTCCGTCCCGTACAGCATCAGCTCAATGCAGTTGCGCGCCCGCGGCAGCTCATGGCACCCGTAATGCCCCATGGCCCGTCCGATGCGCCCGTCCTCAGCGCGGAAGCTGGCGATGTAGATGTCGTTGCCTTTCAGCCCGAACTGCGCGCCCATCTGTGACTTGCGCCCGTGCGCGGTCACCTCGACGATGCGCCCGAGATACCAGCGCACCAGATCCACCGGATGGCTCATGCCGAGGAACGCCCAGTCGGTATCCGTCGCGGCCCAGGGGCTTTTGCGGTAGTACCAGTCCATGCGGTGGATGTAGTGGGCGTCCACCAGTTCCACGCCCTCGAGCCCGCCGAAGTGGCCGGCCTCCAGATCCGCCCGCTGGCGACGGAACGGCTCGAAGAACCGCGTGCTCTGCCCGACCAGCAGCTTGCGCCCGGTTCTGCGCCCCGCCTTCAGGATGCGCGCGGCGTGCTCCAGCGAATTCACGATCGGCTTGGTGCAGATGACATCCTTGCCCGCCTCGAACGCCTGCTCGATGTGCTCGGCGTGCATCGCGTCCGGCGTGTAGATGGCGACGATGTCCACCTCCGGTCGCGCCAGCATGGCCTCGTAGCTCGTGGTGTAGAAGCAGTCGGGAAGCTCCTCGCGGGATGCCGCGAGCTTCTCCTCACTGAGATCGCAGCCCGCCGCCGGATACGCGTGGGCGCAGCGCGTGGCGGTCGCGATCATCAGCGTGCGGCCTTCGTGCAGGCCGAGGACGCCGATCCCCTTGGCCTTGGGGTCGCGCTCGGGGGGAACAACTGGCTGGGTTCCGGGGATGTGCTGGATGAAGCCCATGGAATCAGTTCTCACCACAGAGTGACAGAGCACAGAGAGTAGTGGCAAAGTGGCAGAGTGGCGAAGTGGCCTGGTGAGCGGTGTGGACGCCGCGCGGCCGACATGCGTCGGGTTGCGCGCTCGGGCGGCGCCTTCGCCCATTTCATGGGCTCCGACGACTGGGGGCGGCGCTGACCCCGGGCTTGCTCGCTGCGCTCGCGGCGCCCGGGGCTAGCGACCTTCGCCCACTTCGTGGGCTCAAAGGCAATTCGAGATCGGATCGTTGGAACCAAGGCTCGCTCTCTGTGGTCTCTGTGCCTCTGTGGTTCAGCTTGTCTTCAGCAGAGCAAGAGTCTCAGCCCGCGTCGGCAGCGATGGGATGGCGCCGGGTCTGGTCGTCGCGAGGGCGCCGGCAGCGCAGGCCCAGCTCAGGGCGTCGACCATCGACATGCGGTCGAGCGTCTGCCCGCTGGCGCGCAGTTCGGCCCAGCGGCAGGCGAAGGCGCCGCAGAAGGCGTCGCCGGCGCCGACGGTGTCGGTCGGCTCGACGTTGAACGCAGGCGCTGCGCCGGGCTCGCGCTGCCATGCGAAGGCGGCGCCCTGGGCGCCGAGCGTGACGATGATGGCGCCGGGGCCGAGGTCGAGCAATGGCTCGATCGTGGGATGGATGGTCGTTTGTGCGCCTGGTTCGGTTTCACCGGGCGGCCGGGTTGGAGCGAACGCCACAGCGGAGCCAGCGCCGGCGGCGACGGCCTTTGCTTCCCCCTCGTTGACGATGAGGATGTCGATGTTCTGGAGCAGGTCATCCGGCAGCGGCTCGGCCGGCGCGGGCGCCGCGTTGAGGATGACCGTGACGTCGGCGTCCCTGGCGATCGCGGCCGCGCGCGCGACGGCGTCGATCGGCGACTCGAGTTGCATGAGCAGGACATCGGCATCCTGGATGATGGCGGCGGCGGCTTCGGCGCGATCTGGCGTGAGCAGGGCGTTGGCGCCGGAGGCGACGACGATAGTGTTCTCTGCCGCGGCGTCCACGGTGATGAGGGCGACGCCGGTGGGGGCGTCGGGGGTGGACTCGATGGCGGCGGTGTCGACGCCGGCGCCGGCGAGGGCGTCGCGCATGGCGCGGCCGTTGTCATCGTCGCCGGTCATGCCGATCATGCGGACGTGGGCGCCCATTTTCGCGGCGGCGGCGGCCTGGTTGGCGCCCTTGCCGCCGGGGTGGCGGGCGTAGGTGGCGCCGAGGACGGTTTCGCCGGGGGCGGGCAGGCGCGGGGCGCTGACGACGAGGTCCATGTTGATGGAGCCGAGGACGCAGATGCGCGCGCGGGAGTCGGTCATGGCGCCGGCTCCTTGCCGGCGGCGGATGAGCCGGGCGTCTTGTGGATCGTGGCCCAGACCTTGCGCTTGGCATCCAGATCGCGCCACTGCTTGCGCCCCATGACCATGTCGCACATGATGGTGGCGATCTCGCGCGGGCGCATGCGGAAGCGGACCTGGGACCAGCGGAGCGGCTGTCCGTTCAGTTCGATGGGCCTGCCGTCGATGATGGCCCAGTCGGGGGGGGCGACGTCGCGCTCGATGGTGAGCCAGCCGGTGTCGGCTTCGGACCAGCCGGCGTCGGGGCTGGCGCTTGCCGCGGCGGGGTCGTAGTCGCGATTGGCGGGGACCTCGCCCATGAGGTTGGTTTTGGCGGCCATGGCGACATCGCCGACGAGTTTGAGGGTGACCTCGGCGGGCTCGCCGTTGTACTCGACGAGGCGGATGACGAAGGGGTGGTCGCAGGCGCCATCGGACTCGGCCAACATGCGGTGGCCGGCCCAGTCGGGAAGGTGTTCGCCGGCGTACATGCTCTCGCGGAAGAAGGCTTCGGCGAGGACGCCGGGGGCGCCCTCGACGCAGAGGGGGCCGAAGCGCGGCGGCGCATCGACTTCGACGCCCTCGCCGGTTCCGCCGCCGACGGGGCGCGCGGACCGGTTGACGCGATGCTCGTGCGGGCGGCAGTCGGCGAGGAACTCCTTCGAGATGCGCGCACGCTCGGCGTTGGTGAGGCCGGCGTGCGGCGTGAGTCGGAAGAGTTTCAGGTATTGTCCGCCGGTGTCGTAGCGGCCTTCATCCCACGGATCGCGCGCAGTCACGACCGCCGCGGGCCCGTCGTCCTGCAGCATCCACTGCTGGCAGGCCTCGTGCAGCACGAGGAGACCGCGGCCGGTCTCGGCATCGACCAGGTCGACGAGCCCGGACGACGAGAACGGCTTGGCGATCTCCTCGAACCACTGCGGGGCTGTCATCCAGTCGCCAGATGGGTACTTGCGGCGGAACGCGCTGGCGGGCCGTGCGATGGAGATGTCGCCGGCCGTGGCGGCGCGCAGCTCCGGCGTGAAGCCCGGGCGCAGTTGGGCGAGGACGGCGCCGCCGAAGCCAGGCTCGAGGTTCTCCGCCTCGATCTCGTTGTGGAACACATCGAGATCCACGGAGTCGCCGGAGGATCCGATGGCGACCATGACGACGATGGCGCCGAGTTGGCCGAGATCATGGCGGATGACGAGGCGTTCCAGATCGATGACGTCGATCTCGGGCGGGGAGTCCGCAGCGGCTCCGGCGGCTGTGAACGAGAACAGGTGCGCGCCGGGGCCGAGCGCCTGGATGGGGGCGCCATCCGCTGTGACGCTGGCGATGCCGATGATGGCGCCGCTGGCGGCGTCCACTTCAACCGCGATTCGCTCTGCCTTCAAGCGGTAGATTCCGCCTTGGCGCGACGCTCGCGGACGCGTCGGCTTGTCGCCCAGTCGCTGGCGGGCCGCGTAGCCAAACGGGGGCGCTGCGACGCCATCTTCGTATCCGAGCAGGCCAAGGTCGCGGTGAATCGTCCTGGCCCACCCGGTGGAGTTGAACTGCAGGAAGTCCTCGCCGGTGCGCTGCCGGAGCAGCCACCACGCCCGCCCTGCGACCTCTGCCGCGGTCGTCAGCGCCGCGGCGATCTGGCCGTGGCCGACGAAGCCGCAGAGTCCCTCGCACTCGTGGTTGTCGTGATGCTGGGCGGCGAGGAGGTTGCGCCAGGCTTCATCCAGTTCCCACGTCGGGTACAGATCCCAGCTTGGGTAGGGCCGGCCGAGGAGGCTGGCGATGGCGGCAGCGCATTCGGCTTCGCGGATGGCGCGTTCGGCCTCGGCGCTGGCGAGGGGGTGGCGGTCGGCGTTCTTGCCGAGGGTCATGCCGTGCCAGACCTGGTCCATGGTGTAGTGGCGGGTGGGGATGGGGGCTGGGGAGGAAGGAGGCTGGGTAGACACAGGCGGGACGCCTGTGCCACCGGAGGGGGGCGGGGTCGTTGCCGCGGCGGTGAGTTCTGCGATCAGGACGCCGGGCGTGCGGGGGCGGATGTCGAAGCGGGGGTCGGCCATCAGTTCCTGGAGGCGGGGGAGGAGGACCTCGCTGCGGCACATCCAGTCGCGGCTGGGCATGAGTTCGAGCCACTGGGCGATGGCGGGGGGGAGGTCGGCAGTCCCTGCCGGCGTTGGTCTGGCCGAAGAGTCCAATGCCGGTGGCGTCTGCGCTGAAGAAGGCAGAGTCGGCAGGGACTGCCGACCCACCAGGTCGAGCAGGCCGTCGAAGTCTTCGGGCCACTGATGGACGTTGAGGTCGTTGCGGGGGAGGGTGGGGATGCTCGTGCCGTCGGCGCCTTGCCAGAGGATCAGGCTGTGGGGCTCCCTGGGGACCTCGGGGGTGTGCCAGGTCCACTGGAAGAAGAGGCTGGCGCCGGTGTAGCCGCACTGGCGGAGGACCTGGGGGAGCTGCGGGAAGAAGTAGAACTCTTCTTCCCAGAAGGTCCGCGGGCGGACGCCGAGGAGCCGGCGCGTCGAGCGGACGCCGTAGGTGAACTGGCGGATGTTGCTCTCAAGACCCTGGAAGAGGCCGTAGGGCTGGCCGTAGGAGCCGCCGACCGGCTCGACAAGCCCTGCGGCGATGGCGTCGCGCAGCTCGGCGAGGGCGTCGGGGCATTCGGCGGCCATCTTCTCGTAGCCGATGGCATCAAAGTTGACGCCGCCGCGGGCGCCGGTCTGGCGGATGAGGTGGAGCATGTCGCGGACGGAGCCGGGGAGGACGTGATAGCCCCAGAGCCACTGCATGTCGACCCAGTGCATGTGGTTGGCGAAGGTGTAGTAGAGTGGCGCGGCCATGGTGTCAGCGTAGCGATGCGCGGCGGGCTGGACGGAGTGTCGGCTCGAGGGCCGACGTGCCCAGGCGGAATCGGCTCGGAGAGCCGACGTACCCGGACTAGGATCATGGGCCCGGACCCAGGGCGGCGGCCGGCGATCCGGCGCCGCGACGACTCGGCCGAGCGCCCCGCGCGGGACTGGCCCATGGCCGAGCAGACCAGGCTCACACTCGACATCCTGACCCAGCCGGATGACACCACATGCGGGCCGACGTGTCTGCACGCGGTCTACCGGTTCTACGGGGACACGGTGTCGCTGGCGGATGTGATTGCGTCGGCGCCGGCGATCCCGGGCGAGGAGGGCACCCGCGGCACGCTGGCGGTGATGCTGGGCTGCGACGCGCTGCGGCGGGGGTACCGGGCCCGGCTGTACACGTTCAACCTGAACCTCTTCGACCCGACGTGGTTCGCCGCCAAGGGCGACCGCGCGGGTGATCCGGAGACGCTGCGCGAGAAATTGCGGGCGCAGCTCGCCTTCAAGGAGCGGGCGGATCCGCGGTTGAGGCTGGCGACGGACTCCTACCTGGAATTCCTGGACCGGGGGGGGAAGATCTGGCTGCGAGATCTGTCTTCGCGGCTGATCAGCACGTTCCTTCGGCGGCGGCGGCCGATCCTGACGGGGCTGAGCGCGACGTACCTGTACCGCTGCGCCCGGGAGTGGGGGCCGAGGGACGATTACGACGATGTGCGGGGTGAACCGCAGGGACACTTCGTTGTGCTGTGCGGGTACGATCCGGAGTCGCGGCGGGTGCAGGTGGCTGATCCGATGCGGGACAATCCGGCGTTCAAGAGCCTGATCTACGAGGTGCCGATCGCGCGACTGGTGGCGGCCATCATGCTCGGGGTGCTCACCTATGACGCGAATCTTCTGGTGATCGAGCCGGCGGACGACGGCGAGGAGACGGCGGCATGAATGCACTGCTGGTGGTCAGCAACCCGAAGCGGTGGCCGCTGCGCATTCCTGGTGTCGAGGTGGTGGGCGCCCGCGAGTATCTGACCGATCCGCGGTTTGCGGCGATGAGCCGGGCCAAGGTGTTCAATCTGTGCCGCACGTACCGGTACCAGACGGCGGGCTACTACGTGTCGCTGCTGGCGACGGCGCGCGGGCACAAGCCGCTGCCGTCGGTCATCCCGATGCAGGACCTGCGGCTGGCGTCGATCGTGCGACTGGCCAGCCATGACCTCGACGAGATCATGCAGCGGGCGTTGCATCCGCTGAAATCAGACGAGTTCGAATTGAGCGTGTATTTCGGGCGGAACCTGGCGGCGAAGTACGACCGGCTGGCGCTGGCGCTGTTCAACCAGTTTCCGGCGCCGCTGCTTCGGGCGACGTTCGTGCGCGACGGGACGTGGCGGATCGAGGGGGTGCGTCTGATCGGGGCGGCGGACATTCCCGACGAGCATCACGGGTTCGTGATCGAGCAGGCGCAGGCGCACCTGGCCCGGCCGCGGCGGGCGCCGAAGGCCAAGCCGGCGTCGCGGTTCGAACTGGCGATCCTGCGCGACCCGGCGGAGCAGATGCCGCCGTCGGATGACAAGGCGCTGAAGCGGTTCGCGGAGGCGGGCGCATCGATGGGCATCGGGGTGCAGTGCATCGCGAAGGACTCGTTCGGGTCGCTGGCGGAGTACGACGCCCTGTTCATCCGGGAGACGACCGCGGTCAATCACCATACCTACCGCTTTGCGCGCCGCGCGGTCGCGGAGGGGCTGGTGGTGATTGACGATCCCGAGTCGATCCTGCGCTGCACCAACAAGGTGTTCCTGGCGGAACTGATGGACCGGCATGGGATTCCGACGCCGAAGACGATGATCTTCTCGAAGGAGACGGCGCAGCAGGTGATCGATCGCATCGGCTTTCCGTGCGTGATCAAGCAGCCGGACAGCGCGTTTTCGGCAGGCGTGACGAAGATCGACTCGGCGGAGGAGTTTTCCCAGCAGACGGATGCGCTGTTCGAGAAGTCGGACCTGCTGCTGGCGCAGGAGTTCGTGCCGACGGAGTTCGACTGGCGGGTGGGCGTGCTGGGGGGAGAGCCGTTGTACGTGTGCCGCTATTACATGGCCCGGCGGCACTGGCAGATCGTGAAGCGCGACGACAAGGGCGTACACGCGGGGCGCTCCGACACGCTGGCGGTGGAGAACGCCCCGCGCCCGGTGGTGACGCTGGCGACCAGGGCGGCCCGGCTGGTCGGCAACGGGCTGTACGGGGTCGACCTGAAGGTGATCGGCGGGCGACCGAAGGTGATCGAAATCAACGAAAACCCGAACATCGACTCGGGCGTGGAGGATCGCGTGCTGGGCGGCTTTCTGTACGAGCGCATCATGCAGTACTTCCTCAAGCGGCTCGAGGAGCGATCACGGTGAGCGAAGTCACCGCTTCCATGACCGGGTACCGGTATCCGCTCGGGCTGCTGGAGGGCGTCGGGGTCGAGCTCGAGTACATGATCGCCGACAGCCAGACGCTGGATGTCCGGCCGATCGCCGATGAAGTCCTGAAGGCGGTGACCGGCGGGTACACCTCGGACGCCGAGCCGGATGGGCCCGGGGGCGTGATCGGGTGGTCAAACGAGCTGGCGCTGCACGTGATCGAACTGAAGACGATCGCCCCGGTCGGGTCGCTGGAGGGGCTGGCGCCGGAGTTTCAGGAGCATGTCGGCCGGATCAACGCCATCCTGGCGCCGATGGGAGCGCGGCTGCTGCCGACGGCGATGCACCCGTGGATGGATCCGGACCGGGACCTTCGCCTGTGGCCGCACGAGTACAACGCGGTGTACGAGGCGTTCAACCGGATCTTCAGTTGCCGCGGGCACGGCTGGGCGAACCTGCAGAGCGCACACCTGAACCTGCCGTTTGCCAATGATGAGGAGTTCGGGCGGCTGCACGCGGCGATCCGTGCCGTGCTGCCGCTGGTCCCGGCGCTGGCGGCGAGTTCGCCGGTGGTCGACGGGCAGTTGACGGGGCTGGCGGACACGCGCCTGGAGGTGTACCGGAACAACTCGCGGCGGGTGCCGCTGATGGCGGCGCGGGTGATTCCCGAGCCGGTCTTCACGCGCGGGGCGTACGAGGGCGAGCTGCTGGCGGCGCTGTACCGGCAGCTTGCGCCGCTGGATCCGGAGGCGATCCTGCGGCAGGAGTGGGCCAACGCGCGCGGGGCGATTGCGAGGTTCGACCGGGGCTCGATCGAGATCCGGGTGGTGGATGTGCAGGAGTGTCCGGCGGCGGATATTGCGATCGCGGGGCTGCTGATCGGGGTGGTGCGGGCGCTGTGCGAGCAGCGGTGGATCTCGATGGCGGAGCTTCGGGCGCTGGAGGTCGAGCCGCTGCACGATGCGCTGCTGGGCTGCATCCGCGAGGGCGAGCGGGCGAAGATCCGGCACGCGCCGCTGCTTCGGGCCCTGGGGGCGCAGGAGGCGGAGGTCGAGGCGGGCGAGTTGTGGAGCAGGCTGGCGCGAGCGACCGTCGGCGAGGACGAGGCGCTGGCGGTGATCTTCAGCCGGGGGACGCTCTCGACGCGGATGCGGCGCTCCCTCGGCGCCGGGCCGGACCGGGGCGCTCTGCGCCGGGTGTACGCCGAGCTTGCCGACTGCCTGCGGGACGGACGGATGTTCGGAAGCGATGGCTGAGCGCGGCGGCGGGGCGCAGCGGGAGGGGGAGCGCGCAGCGCAGGCGCGCGGGGATTCGCCCGGGTGGCGTCCGACCATGCTGCTGCTCACGTGCGAGCACGGGGGGCGGCGGATTCCGGCGGCGCAGCGGGCGCTGTTCCGCGGGGCGGGCGAGACGCTGCGATCGCACCGAGGGTGGGATCCGGGGGCGCTGGCTCTGGCGCAGCGGCTGGCGGCAGCGCTGGCGGCGCCGCTGATCTTTTCGACGACGAGCCGGCTGCTCGTGGAACTGAACCGTTCGCTCGGGCATCCGCAACTGTTCAGCGAGTTCACGCGAGGGCTGTCGGCTCAGGAGCGGCAGACGATCCTCGAGGGGCACTACTTCCCGTACCGCAGCGCCGTCGAGCGCGCGGTGAGGCAGGCGATCGGCGGCGGGGAGCGGGTCCTGCACCTGTCGGTGCATTCGTTCGTGGAGCGGCTGGGAGACGCCGTGAGGACGGTGGAGGTGGGGCTGCTGTTCGATCCGTCGCGGGCGGCGGAGGCGGAACTGTGCGCGTGGTGGCTCGGGCGGCTGCGCGGGCGCCGGTCCGATGCGCGCGCCAACGAGCCCTATCTGGGGACTGATGACGGGCTGACGACGGCGCTGCGGAGCGTGTTCGGGGCGGAGGTGTACGCGGGCGTTGAGCTGGAGGTGCGCAGCGATCTGCTGGGGAGCCGTTCGGCGCCGGCGCTGGGGGAACGGCTGGCGCAGGATCTGGGCGACCTGGTGCTGGCCGGTTCGGGTGGCGGACGGGATTGACAGTGTCCGGACGCGGCGTTAACTTCCTGCCGGCCAGTTTCGGGGCCGTGGAGGAGAACGCACATGCGTCAGGTCTTGGTTGGGTCGGCCCTGTGGGCCGGGCTTGCTGTCGGCGCCGCCGCGCTGGGTCAGCCGATCGTGGTGGAGAACGGTG
>JBICIE010000239.1:0-12425 GCA_043101635.1 Phycisphaerales bacterium JB039
CGCCAGCTTCTCCGGCACGTACGTCTCCGTCACGTAGCTGATGTCCTTGTTCGCCAGCGCCTCGACTTCCATCTTGAAGCCGTTGCGCAGCATCCGTTCGATCTCCCGCTGCCACCCGCGATTGTCCTTGAACCACGGGTACTCCCGGATCTGCTTGGCGCGCGTGATGTCCCGGTCGTTCAGCTCGATCTGCACATCGTCGCTCAGTTCGTGCGTCTCGTAGTCCGCCGCCCGCAGTCCGATGAACTTGGCGTCCGGGATCGCCAGCCGCTCGCTCTCGAACGCCAGCGAGATCGACCCCTGCTTGATCACGCTGTAGATGTAATGTCCCCACGGATCGCAGTCCAGCAGGCAGTAGATCGGCAGCTTCAGTTCATCATGGAACCGGCGCAGCAGCCGGCGCACGCCGCGCGGCGGCTGCCCGCCCCCGTGCGTCACGATGCAGTTGTGCTTCTCCCAGAACCGATCCTCGTTGAACCGTCGCCACACCGTGCCCTTCTCGACGTGCAGCACGAACTTCGCCTCGCACTTCGTGAACTGGATCACATCCGGCTCGACGATCGATGGAATCTGGTAGCCCCCCGAGCCCATCCGCCGCGCGTTGATCTCGTCCCCGGCGTCCGTGAACGTGATGTTCCCCGCCAGCCCTCCGCGCACATCCGCGAACAGGTGCAGTTCCTCGCGCAGCGACCCCAGGGAGACTTCCAGATCCTCCAGGATCGCGTCGCTCTCCGCCTGCTCGTCGAACGTCTTCTCCTTCGTCCCCTGGATCGTGTGCTTGGCGGTGTAGTACATGCCGCGGAGACTGGTCGTCTTCCCCTCATCCAGCAGCTTCTGGATGTTCCCCGCGTGCAGCAGCATCTGCATGAACTTCTTCGCCTGCCCGAGATTGAATAGTTGCCGGTCCTGTTCCGCCTTTCCCATCTCGAGGATGCGCTTGCTCTTGTTCCACTTCGTGTTCGCCAGCGTCCGCGTCGGGACGCCGATGCTCGGCTCCCGCCCCGCCAGCGACGATTTCACCACGCCCGAGGCAAGCCCCTCCAGCGCCGCCATCGTCTTCTGATCCCGTTCCGTCCGGCTTCCCGCGCCCGCCGCGGCCCCGTCTGCGGCGTTCGCTTTGCGGCGAACCTTCTTCTGCGACTTCTTCCCGACCTTCTTCGCCATCCTGGACTCCCTTCCGCCGGCGATTTCTGGTAGCATACCCGGGATCGTGGCCGCAGGCGCCGACAGGCGCTGACGCGGCCGACCTCCCGCACTTCACGCAAGGGGAACACCATGACCAGCAGAACGACCACCGCGGCCGCCATCGCCCTCGTCGCCGGCCTCGCCTTCATCGCCGGACGCGCTTCCGATGGCCTCGTCGCCCCCGGCGCCCGCGCGGCCCAGCCCGAGGGTCAGTGGGCCCCGCCCGCCCCGGGCCCCATGCACGAGCACCTCAAGCAGATGGTCGGCGCATGGGAGGGCTCGGTCCGCTTCAGGATGGGCCCCGGCGAAGACTGGATGGAGTCCACCGGCACGATCCGGCGCGAACTGGCCATGGGAGGCCGCTTCGTCATCGAGCGTGTCACCGGTGAGGGCCCCGGCGGCGAGGATTTCAAGGGCATGGGCATCGTCGGCTACAACGACATGGAGGGCCATTACGAGAGCGTCTGGATCGAGAACATGGCCAACCACATGTCCATGGCCACCGGAACCTACGACGCCAACACCAAGACCTTCACCTTCAAGGGCGACATGATCGACATGACCGGCCAGAAGCAGAAGACCGTCATGACCCTGGACGCCTCAGACCCCGACAAGGAGGTTTCCGCGGGCTACATCATCAACGCCGACGGATCCCGCACGAAGAACTTCGAAGGGACCTTCACCCGCACCGGCAACTGACATTGTGCCACCGACTACGGCTCTGCGTGGCCGGTGATCCTGCCTTAAGACCCGCTTCGCGATCACACGCCGCCGCTGTGCGCCCGGTCGCCCGGCGAGTGGACCAGTTCCGCTCGATCTCCCAGCGTTGTGCGAAGCTCACGGAGGCATGCCGCTTGGGCGCCCTCGGCGACACCGACGCGCAGGAGCGGATGTTCCGCAGGACGGGCCAGATGCCAGGGGTCGCCGGGCTCCCCGTTCTGTTCAAGCGCAAGATAAGCGCCGCGTGAATCTTCGTACCCGCACTCCTTGTACTTGGTCCAGCGCCATGCAGAACCGGATTCGCCGGCGCGCCGTGCGCCCAGCCCGGCCAGCAGGCTGTGCAGTGCCCGTACGTCGAGTTGCTTGTCATCGATGGCGAAGACGAAGTGCTCGCTCGAATACTCGAGTCGGGCAAGTAGGTCACCGAAGGAGTCGGCGATCGGGATCTCGGCGTCCACATGCTCTCCGGTTGCCTCCCGGATGTCAATGGACTCCGTATCGAAGTGCAGGATCGGTGGCTCGCCAGCGGGACCGCACTCCCGGTAGTCCATGCACAGCCACCAGTGACCATCGCCGTCGAACGCGATCAGTCCGTCCGGCACGCCCCATTCCTCGCGCGCCAGCCGCGTCTGCTCCGTGATGGAGTGAAAGTCGCCCGGCTGGATGCCTTCAATCCGCTCGAACTCATACATGCGACGATCACTGATATGACGCGGCAATGGGCTCGCAAGCAGCACGCCGTTCAGACGCACATGGCCACCGTTGCGGTGCCGCACCAGTGCTACATAGCTCGGCGGAAGGCGTACGCCCAGCTCACGCTCGCTCGCCTCAATTAACGCGTCACTTGGTGGCGGATGTGAACCGTACATCGAAGCGCGAAATAGTCTGTTTGCATTCTGTGCCTGCGGCGATCCCGAAGTCATGCTTCATCTCAATCCGGCCACGACTGCAGTGCCTGCTCGAGGTTCGCGATGAACTCGGGCAGATCCGCTCGCACGGTTTTCACCAACTCGTGCACGATGTGCTGGTTCCAGATGACCATGACCAATGTTAAGGGCCGTCTCCTTCAAGCCCCGACCGGCTCCCCGCTCTTCCGACGCCGCTTCCCGCGCCCCGGCTCGCGCCCCGCCCCCTCGAACAGGCTCGGATCATCCTTCCCGCCCTGACGCTTCGGCTTCCCGCCCGCGCTGCGACGCTGCTTCTTCAGCGGCTTCTTCTGCTCAGCGGGCGCCTCCGCCGCGCCGTCGGCGCCGCCCGGCTCATCTTCCGGCCCCGGCCCCCGCCCGTCCACGATGATCACCCCGTCATCCCCATCCAGCCGGCTCGGCCCTTGCGAAGCCGGGATGATCTTCCCCTCATCATCAAGCTGCGCATCGGCAATCGCCGTCCGTCGCTTCGCCTGCCGCTCCAGCGCATCGTACAACTCCTTCGCGTCGCACCCCGTCAGCAGCGCGCACGACTTCGAGATCTCCCCGATGTACCGCTCGAACACATCCCGCCGCTCGCTCTCCCGCCGCATCTTCTGCCGCCGGCGCATGTACGTCCCCAGCTTGCGCCCGCACTCCTGCAGCGCCAGTTTCATCTCCTTGCGGATCTCGTCGTAGTCCGCGATCGCCTCCTTGCTTTCGCTCGTGAACGGCACCCACACGCTGGCCATGTGGATCATGATCACCATCGGCCCCACCGGCAGCGACCCCTTCGGCTGGCTCAGCCCGTAGTTGCGCCACCCCGTCTCGATCACGCTCTTCACGCTGCAGCACGCGCTCTGCTGATACAGCAGCGGCACGCGATTGGCAAACCGGATCACCCGCGCCGCCTCGTCGCCGGGCAGATCGCCGCCGAACGCGATCGCGGCCTCGATCTGGAACGGGTTGCCCCGGTACACCGCCGGCTCCCGCGTCGCCGCGGCATAGAACTCCGCCTTCACCCCCTTCAGCAGCCCCGCCAGCATCTGCCGCACACCGATCGGCGCCAGGCAGTCGGTCGGCGGCGCCCGCAGCTTCGCCTCCTGCAGCGCCTTGTAGATCCGCTCCGCCGCCGCGTGATCGATGTTCTTCAGCCACGTCCCGCCGCTGATCGTCTGCTGCTTCGTGCTCGCCGCCTTCGTCACTTCCTTGATCGCCGCCGGCGGCACGCGGCAGAACGATGCGCTCAGGAACCCCGCAAGCTGCGTCTGCTCCGTCGCCTTCAGCATCTGCAGGAAGCTGCCAAGTTCCACCCCGTACGGGTGCGGCTTGATCTCCTGCGTCTCCGGCGGCAACTCATCGATGGTGCGCGGGTAGATGATCCGATCCTCCAGTACTACCGTCCCTGGCAGCGCTGCATGTGCAGCCCCGTCCGCAGCCTTCGAGCCCGAAGTCCCGGCAGCCCCCGGCACGAGTACCCCGCCTCCCGCCTCTGCGTCCTCTGCGCTCTTCTCTGCGCCCTCTGCGTTCGCGCCTTTCGGAGGTATGAACGTAATCTCCGCATGCGGATTGGCAATCGCCGTCTGCTCCAGATACTCATCCACGCTCGTCTTGCCGCGCATGTACCGCGCTTCAAGCTCGATCGCCACCCGCGTCCCCGTTCCGCTGGATGTCTTCGGGAAGTCGTCCGTCTCCACATCCACCGTCACCTCCGGACGGTTCTTCGATGTGTCCATCGCCAGTTCGATGTGATGCGCCGGCTTGCTCTTCCTCGGCCTGGTCGTGATCACCATCGGCCGCCCCGTCGTCATCAGCCCGTACATCCCCGCCGCCGAGATGCCGATGCCCTGCTGCCCCCGGCTCATCTTCATCCGGTGGAACTTCGAGCCGTACAGCAACTTCCCGAAGATGTTGTCCACCTGCTTGCGCACGATCCCCGGCCCGTTGTCCGTGATCGTCACGCGATACCGCCCGCTCTGCGTTGCCGCCCCCCGCCCCCGGGCCTTCTTGGCGTCCGTCTCCCCCCGCTTCGGCGGCGCCGTCAGTTCCTCGATATGCACGATGATGTCCGGCAGGATGCCCGCCTCCTCGCAGGCGTCCAGCGCGTTGTCCACCGCCTCCTTCACCGTCGTCAGCAGGGCCTTGCGCGGGTTGTCGAACCCCAGCAGGTGCCGGTTCTTGGCGAAGAACTCGCTGACGGAGATCTCCCGCTGCTTGCCCGCCAGCGTCTCCGCCGTCACTCGGTTGCTCTGCGCCTGCCCGCCCTTGCTCTTCTTCGCCACTCGCGGCCCTCCATGGCTCAGCGAAATCCCGCCTGCCGTGCCCGATTCCGGCTCACACTGTAGTTCGGGCCGCGCCCGGGTCCGGCCTCACTTTCCGGACCCCGCCCAAGTGATCCCATTCCCCGGCCGATATCACCCCCATGGCCAGCCCGACCACCCATATCGAGCCCACCGAGCGCTGCGGCGCCATCGACCTGCTCATCGACTACGACCGCGCCGCCCACGGCCCCGCCCTCGCCTACTACCGCGCCCTGCGCGACCGGCTCAACCGCCTCCACGCCGAGGTCGGAGGGACCGGTGTCCGCCTCGGCCTGGCCACCCCCGAGCGCGACCACCGCGACACGCCCACCGGGCGCATCAGCATCCCCGTCACCCCGCTCAACCCGGCCGATCCCGCGAGCGCCATGAACGCGCTCGCCCGCGCCCTGCTCGAGCGCGCCGACCCCGCCCCCGGCGTCATCCGCGTCACCCTCCGGCGCGACGCCGCCTAACGGCGCGGCCCGGTCGAGCGCCCGTCGCCCTCGCCCTGAACGTTGGCGACAGGCGACTTCTCGATCCCCTCCAGCTCACGCCACTCCAGGTCGAAGCCGAACTCCACCTGCGGCCCGATCAGCCACGGCTCGTTGAACACGCCCGGGCTCTCCCGATCCGCATTGCGCGCCGGCGCCGCCGCAACCGTCACCCGCGCCAGCCACAGGTCATGCCGATCGGCCCCGTCCAGCACATCCTGCGCCATCCGCGGCGGCAGCGGCATCCGCCGCCCAGGCCCGTACGCCAGCCCCGTCGCCGGGTCGATCACCGACACCAGCCCCGTGAACTTCCGCGGCGCTGTCGACTCCCGCTCCACCGCCTCGATCCGCACCGTCCACTCGCGCTCCGCCCGGATCCGCCGCGGCGCCTCATTGACCCAGCGTTCCACCGCCTCCCCGAAGGCCCGATCCTCCGCCTCCGTCTGGCGCGGCAGCGTCGCCAACTCCCGCTCGTACAGGCGGACCAGCTCGCGAAACAGCGCATACGGCGAGCTGAACGGATCGGCGCTCACCTCCGCGTACTGCGGCGGGCGCGGCGGCTCCAGATTCCCCAGCCGCTCCTCGGCGTCCTCCAGACGGATCCGCAGCAGATCGATCTCCGCCAGCGCCGCCTGCAGCTTCGCCTCCAGTTCGGCCACCTGGTCGCGCAGCCGCCCGTTCTCCGCCGCCAGCCGCTGGGCGTCGTTCTGCGCCAGCGCCGGCGCGGCCCACAGGCCACACCCAAGCGCCATCGCGACGATCGAAGTCCTGATCAGCATGGTCCTGTAACTCCTGGGAAGGTCCCTCAGTCTACCATCGGCCAGATCCGCCCGCCCCGACACGCCCCATGCTCGCCACCAGCGCCCCCCGCCCACGCACGCTCGAAGACCTCGCAGGCCCCGAGCTGCTCGGCCGCCTCGACCGCCTCGACATCCTCAGCCGGCGCATCTTCGCCGGCAAGCTCCCCGGCGAGCGCCGCAGCAAGAAGCGCGGCCAGTCCGTCGAGTTCGACGACTACCGCCCCTACGTCCCCGGCGACGATCTCCGCCACATCGACTGGAACGTATTCGCACGCCTCGACCGCCTGTTCATCAAGCTCTTCCGTGAGGAGGAGGATCTCGCCCTCCACCTCGTCATCGACGGCTCGGCCTCCATGGACGCCGGCGATCCGCCCAAGATCCGCCTCGCCCTCCAGCTCGCCATGGCCCTCGGCTACATCGGCCTGGTCAACCAGAACCGGCTGGTCGTCACCGGCTTCGGCGTCCCCGGCCGCCCCGGGCTCATCCGGCTGGCGCCGATGCGCGGCCGCCCGCAGGTGCGCCGGCTGGCGGCCTTCCTTACCCACGAGATGGCCCCGGCCCGCACTGGCCCCGGCAGCTTCGGCGCCCCCAGCATCGTCGAGTCCCTGCGCAGCGTCGCCCTCTCGCGCACCGGCAAGGGGGTGATGGTCATCCTCAGCGACCTGCTCACCGGTGAAGACCTCGCGCCCGCCCTCAACTACCTCGCCGCGGGCGCCGGGGGCGGCTTCGACACCTACCTGCTCCGGATCCTGTCGCCCGGGGAGCGGGACCCCGCCCTCGAGGCCACCCGCGGCCTGGTGGGGGATGTGCGCCTGACCGATGTCGAGACCGGCCGGGCCGCGGAGGTGACCATCTCGCCCGCCGCCCTGCGCGACTACCGGCGGCGCCTCGAGCGCCACGAGCAGCAGCTCAAGCGTGCGGCGACCGCGCGCCGGATGACCTATGTTCCCCTGTCCAGCGATCAGCCCGCCGCCGACCTGCTGACCGACTACCTGCGCCGGCGCGGGCTGCTGGGCTAGCAAGGAGTCTGCCATGTTGTCGCGATGTGTCCTCGGCGCGGTTCTGACCGGCGCCGCGCTGTTGCTCGCCGCCTGCGCCTCGACCGGAACCGCCGAAGCGCCAAAGCCCGCCCCGCAGATCCGCGAGGCCAGCGGCGCTGAACTTGCGTTCCAGCGGCTTGTCGATGACGCCCTCGCCGCCGATGTCATCATCGTCGGCGAGGAGCACGACAACGAGGCGGCCCAGGCCCTCGCCGCGGACCTGTGGGACAGCATCCTCGATGTCTACGCGCAGTCCAGCAGCGACACGCTCTCGCCGGCCCTCTGCCTTGAGTTCTTCGAGCGCGATGAGCAGCTCGTGCTCGATGACTATCTCGACGGCCTGATCGATCGCGAGAGCGAGTTCAAGCGCGAGTCCGGGCGCACCAGCGGCAACTACCCCGAGGGCCACCGGCGCATGGTCGAGGCTTCGAAGGAAGCCGGCGTGCCTGTGTTCGGCGCCAACGCCCCGCGCCGCTACGCCCGCTACGCCGGCGACAACGGCTACGACGCCCTGCGCGAGCAGGCCGAGGGCCGCCAGGCCCTGTTCATCATCCCGGACCAGATGCCACCGGAGGACTACCGCGAGCGCTTCTTCGCCATCATGGAGCCGATGATGGAGGCCCACGGCGGCGAGGATCCGGATGCCATCGAGGGCTTCTACCTCAGCCAGGTGCTCAAGGACGCGACGATGGCCGACGCCGTGGCGGACGCCGTGCTCGCCGGCTATCAGCCGGTGCTGCTGGTGGTCGGCCGCTTCCACAGCGACCACAACGGCGCCACCGTCAGCTACCTGCGGGCGGCGCTGCCCGAGGCCCGCATCCTGACCCTGAGCGTGACCCGCGAGGAAGAAGATGAGCCCGCGGCGGATGTGGTGATCCTGGCGCCGTAGACCGATCAGAAGCTCAGGCGCTTGTGAGCTGCTGTAGCAGTTCCTTCTCTCGGAGTTTCACCGCGGAACGAGCGTAGTTGATCGACTTGTGTTCCTCCTCAGCCTGCTGCGCAGCGGCTCGCTCGAGTGCCGTCTCAAGTTGCTCCCGCAAGACGTCCGCCAGGGAAGGAGATGTTGAAATCGACAATCCGACAGCCTCAGCGCCCAACGCGTCAACATCAATCTCAAGCGCCAAGAGCCGACGGCTGTGGCGGCCTTCAATCGCCTTGACGTGCTCATCAAGACTCCGTGAGACACCCTCGGGCTCTGGCCCATCGATGTAGCGAAACTCGATGCGGAAGCGGCCCTTTGCGATCTTGAACCCTCGAACGGCCTCCGGTACCTCGTACGGAGAAACAACTACGTCCAGCCGAACACTTGGAACAGGTACATGCGGCACGGCACCTGGGAGGTTCTTGAGCTTCAACCATTCGGGCATCGCTAAATCCTTTCCAGGAGAGGAGTAAGCAGACCGCCGAACGCCTTGAAACGCTCCAGGTTCTTCGGATCGATTGTCCCTGGCTTGCGACTGTCGAGCACCAAGACCCCCCAAGGATGTCCACGCAAGCGTACGACTAGTGCAGCATACGAGCAAGCGAGTGGGCGACCCTCGTGGAGTTGCTGTCGGACCCAAGCGGGCTTCACACTAGTTTCCTTCGCGTAGGTCGCTAAATCGGTTGCGTTTGACTCGCGGGTTAGGACTGGAAGGGAGCTGCCTGGTTGGGGGACGACAACCCAATCTCGGCAACGCCACGCGCGCCCGACAACGCCCTCACAATGTTCGCCGTCATCGGGAGCTCGAAAGCGGCGTATGCAGTGCTTTGTCAAATGTCCCGAACGGGCAACAGCAACTAGCCAGTCGCACCACTGCTTGGGGGATGCAGAAGTGGCGACCATGCGCTTGTACTTGAAGAGCGTTACGCGGTGGTGGTCGAGTGGCTCATTCGCGACCTGACCAAAGACCTCGTCGCGGAACTCGTCGAGGATCTTCTGGATAGCCTCCCACGCCCACGGGGCCCCGAACTTGCGGCGGAACCACTGCACAGCCGCCACGAGCAGAGGGCCAGTTACGACCACGAGCCACGCCCACGACTGCATCCACTGAAGGGCTACTTGGATGAACGGTACGCGGTCAAAATGTGCAAGGTCCGCTTTGAGCGCCGCACCGAACAGCACAATGCCGCCAGCGATCACCAATTGCACTTTACCCAGGATCCAATCGGCTCTTCGCCGACTACTCAGCGCAAGCATGTTGGACGTGCCTCCTTAGCATTTCATGTGGAAGAACGCCTGGTAGTGCGAAGTCACGCTTCATACTCAAAGTAGATTCGAAAGAGACGCTCGAATCGCAGCGGCGTGCTTGAACAGATCGTCCAGCCGGTCTAGGGGAAGGCGAGTCTCTTTCCTCTGTTCATCGAACACACCAAGGTACTTCTGGCTTCGGTTGAACCACAGGCGGCAGATGGTCTTGCGGTTGTTGTCGTCGAGCAGGATGGCGAAGTAGGACTTGGCGTCTCGCCCGTGGACGCGGGACGGCTCGACATCCTCGCGGAGGATGGCCTTGACCATGAAGAAGCCCTCGAGTTCTTCGACAGTCGTTTCGACGCCGCGCTCGTCTTCCTGCGGGGCCGAATCAGCCTGGGCGGCGTTGGCTTCGGCGTTCTGGGAGATGGCCGCCTTCAGGCGTGAATCGACCGAGTCGCGGACGTACTCGGTGAACGCCTGGGTGATCAACCCGCGGAATCGCTCGATCACGGACTGGGTCATGCGGCCGTTGTGGACGGGCTCGGCGAGGGCACGGACCACTGCATCGGAGGGGTTGGCGATCTCCTCCTTGAGGCGGTTCTTGAGTTCACGCCGGAGTTTGAGGTCGGTCGCGGCAGTGAGCAAATGGTCGAGGTCGAAGGCGCCTTTGGTCATTCCCTGAAGCTGCTCGACGATCGGCTCGCGCAGGTTGCCGAGGTCAAGTTCCATGAAGGGCTGGTCGTCCATCCTGTTGGGCGCCGCCAGATCGCTGAAGAACTGGTATTGGACGCCATTGGTCAATATGGCGATTCGGGCAGAGGTCACCGAGAAGTACCGGTACAACTGCGACGAGTGCGTTGTGAGCGGGACCGCGTAGCCCTTGCACTCGACAAGAATGATCGGGGAGCCGTTGCGCATGACGGCGTAGTCGACCTTCTCGCCGCGCTTGATACCGACATCGGCGACGAACTCGGGCACAACTTCGGCGGGGTTGAAGACGTCATAGCCGAGGGCCTGCAGGAACGGCATGATCAGTGCGTTCTTGGTAGCTTCTTCGGTTTCAAGCCTTCCTTCCAATTCGGAAAGTCGCTCGGCAATGGCTCGGAGCTTGGGCATCAGACTCATTACAGATCCCCTGGGGTTCGTGACAAGCATACAGCAGTTGCGTGGATCACGCGTTCGGGCGTTTGTCGGCAGCGATTTGCTGGCGGCTCAGCACGGCGGGGCTCGGACATCGAGGGCGCCGGCGGCGGCGAGGAGGTCGCGGGGGCGGGGCCGATGGGGCCCGGAATCGGGGGTGTGGGTTGGGGGATTGGGGGGTGTGGTTGCGGTTGGGTTTGGGGTTGAGCGCTCGCTTCGCTCGCGGACTGTTCTTTCGCCCTCACCTGCGGCACTTCGTGCCGCTTCCTCTCCCGCCGGGGGCGGGAGAGGGAGGTCCCAGGCTGTTCTTTCGCCCTCACCGCGGCCCTTCGGGCCTTGCCTCTCCCACGGGGCGGAGGATTGCTCGCTGCGCTCGCAGGTTGTTTTTGACCCCTCACCCCCCGGCTGCGCCGGGGACCTCTCCCCACTTTGTGGGGAGAGGGTGGGGTTGGGCTCGCTGGGCTCGGGAGGCTGGGTAGAGGGGGTAGACACAGGCGGGACGCCGGTGCCACCGGAGGATGTGGAAGCTGGGGCAGGCGTGGACGGGGCGCCGGCGCCACGGGAGGGGGCGCGGGGTGGCATGAGGGCGGCGGCGGCTTTGCGGCGGGACTCGAGGACGCGGGCTTCGAGGGGGGTCTCGGGCGGGGCCTGGGCGGTGTGCTCGGCGAGGGCGGTGATGGCGCCGGCGGCGTGGAGGGCGCGGAGATCGGTTGCGCGCTGGGTCGCGGCGGCGACGAGGCCGTCGAGGAGCGCGCGCATGTCGGGCGAGCGGGCCCAGGCGATCAGAGCATCCAGCGGGCAGTCGTGGCGGATGGCGATGTCGACGATGTTGAAGCTGCCGCGGAGCCAGTCGGTGAGGAGTTGGTCGGGATCGATGTGGGCGGGGAGTGGCGGGGCTTGGAGGGAGGGGCGCACAGGCGGGACGCCTGTGCCACCAGAGGCTTCGGCGGCGATGTGGCCGTTGGCGTGCATGGGGGACTGTGCGCGGGGCGATTGGGTGCGCCAAGGGCGCGACGGCGTAGGGGCGCGATAATGCGCGCGCCGGTGGCAGGTAGTGGTGATTTTGTCACGCGGAAGCGTCCGAGTGCACGCGCGACCCCGGCAATTCACAGGCGTCCGTTCCGCTTCCTCTCCCGCGCCCCGCGGGAGAGGGCAGGGTGAGGGCTACTGCTCCTACTTCTCCTTCGAACGCTCGTCACTTCGACGGGGCGGGCGGTGACGCAAGCCTACAAAGGGCAATGACGGCTCGCTCGAAGGATCACGACGGGCTGAAGTCCATCCAACCTGCAACGAGACATGAAGGTGGTGTAGAAAGAGAAGCCCTCACCTGGCCTCTCCCGCGGGGCGCGGGAGAGGAAGCCGAAGGCCGATGCGACCATGATGATCACGCCGGGTCACATGGCGCGCCGGGCCCGCCATGATCGCGGCCGACGCCTGTTGCTACACAGATCCCGCTCTGTGCCCTCTGTGTCTCTGTGGTGAACACAAGACCAGCGCCGCTTCGCTGCCGTCACCCCTGACCGCGAAGCTGCTCCAGCAACTCCCGGTCGATCCCGAGGTACTCGTACATGTGCTCGTCGTACATCTCGGCATCTTCATCGCGCGAGAGGTCCAGGCGCAGCTCGTTGATCACCTTGGTGCCCTGGGCGATCCAGCCGTCGAAGGTCTCGC
>JBICIE010000240.1:0-5267 GCA_043101635.1 Phycisphaerales bacterium JB039
CTTCCGATCTGCTCGATCCAAATGTTCGCGCCGAACGAATCAAACTTCGCGAGTAACGCGTCATTGCCTCCAGCTCTGGGCCCTCCAAGATCGCCTTCCGTGTACCCACAGACGTAGACGTTGCCCGAATCATCAATGGCCACTCCGCCGGCTGAGTCCCAGTGAGCACTACCAATCTGGCTGATCCAGATCATCTTGCCAGTAGTGTCGAACTTGGCAGCGTATGCGTCGCGATCAGGATCAACCGCCATGCTTCCACTGACAATCGCATTACCCGCCGCGTCCAGCACAACCTCCCCGCCGTAGCAGAACGATGCAGGTGCGCCATACTGAGTAATCCACTGCACGGCGCCGGATGAGTCGAATTTGGCAAGGAACGCGTCAGTTTTGCCCGTCATCCCGCCAAGGTCACCCTTCGTGTGACCAGAGAAGTAGATGTTGCCTGCCGTGTCAACATCCACGCCGATCCCAAAGTCATCCTCCGTGGTACCGAACTGCTGCACCCAAACAAAGCTCCCGTCCGCGTCGAACTTAGCCAGGAACGCATCCCATCCTCCAAGGCGTGCGCTACCAAGGACGCCGTCTGTCTCGCCGCCAACGTACACATTGCCAGTGCTGTCGACGGCCATTTCATAGCTGAATTCTGCGCCCGGACTACCGATCTCAGTGAGCCAGATGATGTCATACGGGTCTTCTGCCGCGACGGGTGTCGTGATAGCTGCCGCAGTGGCTGTCAGGGTGATTGCATGCAAATACTTCATGGCTTGCTCCTTCCGTCATATCGAACCGTGATTCCGCGCCGTGGACACCGTTGCCGTCCCAGTGCAGTCAAGTGATCGCGTGTGAGCGAGATGTGGACGCGCTCTTTGCGCGCCGACGGCTCGGGGCCAAAGCGCGACGCGATAGGGGAATCCGCCCCCATTTTGCTTCGGTGAAGATCCGGCCGTTGCCCTCGGGGTCTTCATGGCGGAGCCCTCCGGGGCGTCCTGGCGCCCTGCTCCATCCTCAATGGCGCGCCTGCGCGGCCGTTCTTACACCACTTCTGTGAAGATCGCGATGTGCACGAGCCGCCGCGTCTCGGCTCGTCGCGCGGCCGTGGAGGCCGCCCCGACGCCGCCCGGCGGACCTAGCCTGCACTGCTCGAGGGACGACCAGAACGAGCGAGGGACTGACCGTGCGTTGCAGCAGGCAATGCCGACGAGCGGTTGGGCGAACCCTGATCCATCACTGCGCGCTCACGACCGCGGCAGTGCGCTGCCCGGGCGATCGCCCGCTGCGCTACGCCATCGCCGCATTCCGATGGGGGACACGCCATGAACGAGTGCCTGACGGATGAGGAGATCGAGGGGCTGCTCGAGGAGACGCTCTCAGCCAACCACCGATTGGAACTGGAGCGACATCTGTGTGACTGCCACGCCTGCCAGGTGCGGGTGGAGCAGGGCCGGGCGGATCAGCAACTTGTGGCGCGGCTGCGCGATGCCCGCGGGCTGAGCGCCGGCTCAGCCATGGCGGCGCCCGGCGCCGGGCTGCTGGACGGGTCGTACTGGATCGAGCAGCCGGGCGCGGCCATCGGGCGCTACACGCTGGTCTCCCGGCTCGGCGAGGGGGGCATGGGGCAGGTCTGGCTGGCCGAGCAGACCGAGCCGGTGCGCCGGCAGGTCGCCCTGAAGATCATGAAGCCGGGCCTGGACTCGGCGCAGGCCCTCAGCCGCTTCGAGCAGGAGCGCCAGGCTCTGGCCCTGATGGATCATCCCGGCATCGAGAAGATCTTCGACGCGGGCATGACCGAACGCGGCCGGCCCTACTTCGTCAGCGAGTACGTCCCGGGCCCGTCGATCACCGCGTACTGCGACGAGCAGCGCCTGACGATCGAGCAGCGGCTCGAACTGTTCATGGAGGTCTGCGACGCGGTGCAGCACGCCCACCAGAAGGGCGTGATCCACCGGGACCTGAAGCCGTCGAACATCCTGACGGCGGCGCACAACGGCACGGCGGTCCCCAAGGTGATCGACTTCGGCATCGCCAAGGCGCTGGAGGCGGGCCTGACGGAGCAGACGCTGTACACCGAGCAGGGCCAGCTCATCGGCACCCCGGCGTACATGAGCCCGGAGCAGGCTGGGCAGACTGCTGACCGGGTCGACACCCGGATGGATGTCTACGCCCTGGGGGCGCTGCTGTACGAGCTGCTGTGCGGGCGCATGCCAATCGAGGCCAGCGAGCTGCGCAGCGCTGGAATCGAGGAAGTGCGGCGGCGGATCCGCGAGGTCGAGCCGCCGCGGCCGAGCGCGCGCCTGCGCGCCCAGGAGTCGTCTAAAGCCGGCGAGGTGGCCCAGCGCCGCAGCGCCAGCGTCAGCGGCCTGCTGCGCGCCCTGCGCGGCGATCTGGACTGGATCACCATGAAGGCGATGGAGAAGGATCCGGCCCGCCGGTACGCCTCGGCCCACGAGCTTGCCGCGGACATCCGGCGCCACCTGGCCCACGAGCCGGTCATCGCCGGCCCGCCGACTGCGCGATACCGCATCCGCAAGTTCATCCGCCGGCATCGGGTTGGCGTGGGCGTGGCGACGGGCTTCCTCATGCTGATCACAGCCGCGGCGGTCGGACTGGGGCTGCTGTACCGGGAGGCTGACAGGCAGTGGCACGCAGCGGAGATGGCCCGGGACCAGGCCCAGGTGGTCGCCGAGTTCCACTCCTCGATGCTGGGCGAGACCGACGCCAAAGGCATGGGTCTAGCGATCGTCGACAGCTTCGAAGAGCGCATCCGCGCTGCCATGGCGGACCGGTACGAGGATCCCGCGGAGCTTGACCAGTTCATGCATGACTGGCGCCAGCAGACCCTGCGGGCCGGCCCGACCAACGTGGCCCTGTCGGTGCTGGACGAGTTCGTGCTGGCCAAGGCGGCCAAGGCGATCGAGACCAACTTCGCTGACCAGCCGCTCATCCGCGCGGCCCTGCAGCAGGCGCTTGCCAACACCTATCGCGATGTTGGCCTCTATGAGACTGCAATGCCGCTGCAGGAAGCGGCGCTTGCGACGCGGTGTGAAGTGCTCGGCCGCGATCACCTGGACACGTTGGACTCAATGAGCGAGATGGGTGTACTGCTCTACTGGCAAAGCAGATATGACGAGGCACTCCCCTATCTGCGAGAATCACTTAGAGGTCATCGGCGCATACAAGGAGATGATCATCCCGATACTCTGAATGTGGTTGGTAACATGGGAACCTTACTGCAGGCGCTCGGCGACGTCGACGGATCATTGAACCATCTGGAAGAGGCGCTTGTGGGAAGGCGTCGCGTATTGGGCAACGATGATGAAGAGACGATTGCTGCGATTGGTGAGATGGGATCCATGCTTCTGAGAATGAAGCGAAACGACGAGGCCTTGGCCCTGTTTCGTGAGGGAATTGAAGCAAGTCGACGAGTATTGGGTGACGATCATCAGAAGACGTTGACACTCCTGGCCAACACGGGCTTGGTACTCCACTTCATGGGAGAGGATGATCAGGCGGTCGCACATCTTGGCGAAGCGTTGGATGGATTCCGGCGTGTCCTTGGAGATCATCACCTAGACACACTCATCACTACGAACATGATGGGCTTCATTCTGACGGAAATGCATAGATTCAGCGAGGCAGAAGCATACTGCCGCGCTGCCGTTGAGGGGAAACGCCAGGTGCTTGGAGACGACCATCTAGACACGCTGATCGCGATCAATAACCTTGGCAGGCTACTCCGTAAAATGGGACGACTGTCTGAGGCGGAGACGCTCGGCGCCGAAGCAGTTCGTGGGGCGCGCGCTAGATTCGCCCCAACACATGATTTCCGTGTTGCCGCGACATGGCAGTATGGGATCTCCTTGACTTCACTGCGGAGGTTTGCGGAGGCGGAGGAAGCGCTATTGGAAGCCTATTCTGGCGCTGTGGCACGAACTCATGGCCGTCCAGATCATCCAGCCGTGGGCCAATACTGCCAGGCCGTGATCGACCTATACAGCGCCTGGGACGCCGCCGAACCGGACCAAGGCTACGACCTCAAGGCCGCCGAGTGGCGCGCAAAACTGCCGCCGGCCGAAGACTCAGAGCAGATCCAGTAGCGACTGATCAACCCGTGCATTCGATCTGCTCGCTCAACTCACGGATGCGGGCCAGGATCCGGCTCTTCACGACATACAGGCTATTGGTCGTCATTCCCAGGTCGGTGGCGACCACCTCGGCCGGGCGCCCGTTGAGCACGTACTCCTCGAAGGCGCGCAGCGAGCGATCCTCGAACTCGTGACGCACCAGCGTGCGGCAGAGCGCCAGGATGTGCCGCTCCCATTCCTCATCCCAGGCCGCATCCGGCGACTCCGGGTCTGGCACGCTCTGCAGCGCTGCGGTCTTGCCCTCGAACTGGACGGGCCTGATCTGATGGCCAAGCTCCGCGAGCCGCCTGGAGATCCGCCGGCGGGCAAAGCCGCCGAGCCAGTGGCGCAGCCGCCCGCGCGTCCGGTCGTACTGGCCCGCCTGGTACGCATGGGCGAAGTCCGCCAGCGTTTCCTGGGCGACATCCTCGGCATCGGCGTCCTGCAGGCCGTGCCGGCGGGCGTAGGCCATGATCAGCGGCTGATAGCGTTCGACGAAGGCGCCCCAGACCCGCGTGTTGTGGGGGTCCTGAAGCCCCTCCAGCAGCGTTGTCCCCGTCCGCGTCGAGTCGGACATGGTCCTCGCTCCGGAGGTAAGTGTATCAACGCCCTGCGACTCGGGAAGGGCGCGGCAGGGGCAGAGCCGGGCGTCAGCGTCAGGGCCGAGACCGGCGCGGCGTGTCTCTGGCGGAAGCGGAGAGGGGGGGATTCGAACCCCCGGTACGGTTACCCGTACACAGCATTTCCAGTGCTGCACCTTCAGCCACTCGGTCACCTCTCCGGAGTGGGCAGCAAGTGTAGAGGGGTCCCCGGCCGTGCGTCCGCCGGGGGCGGCCGGCGAGTTCGGGCGCGTGCTCGTCGCCGGCGTAGCCATTGCGCCTGTCGATGCCGGTGAGGGTCGCCCAGCCCGTCTGCCCGAATGCGCCTGCCCTCCGAGCTGCCCCTTGAGCCAACAGTGGCGACGATGGTACTTGGTATGTCGAGGGACCATTCGCTCTCAGATACGAGTCCTCTGAATAATTGGGCGCAACCGGGCCGGCTTTTCAGGCGAATCTTTTGTGAGCGACGATGTTTGTCGCACAGGAGGCGCGTGATGGCTGAGCGACGGAATCAGGATGCGGGGCTGCTGGATGCGATGATGGCCGA
>JBICIE010000241.1:0-16905 GCA_043101635.1 Phycisphaerales bacterium JB039
TGAGCAGAAAGCTCCTCGCATCTTCCGCCCTTTGTGGTAGACTGCAGGCGACGCCGCCCCCGGCGGCCGCCGCAGTGAAAGGGCAAAGATGCGACCCGGCGCAACCAGAGCGCGAGAGATCCGCCGGCGGGCCCTGCGCTCGCTGATCATCATGGCACTGGCCTCCAGCCCGCTGATCTGGGTCAAGCTCCGCCTGGTGACGGGGATCCCGAAGATGGCCTACGCCATCGAGACCTCCTCGCCGGCGCAGCCCGCGCCGCCCATGAGCCGCCTGGCCGAGCTTCCGCCGGCCGATCACTGGTAGAGCCCGCTAAAACCGCCCCGGACGCGACTCGGCGCGGGCCCTTCGGCCGCGTCTTTGCGCGCGCGCTGCGACCGCGACAACCGGCACAGACCGTCAGGTCAACGCACACTGCGCACCCGGCCGGCGCAGGAAGACTTGACGCAAAGTACCTGTCCGGAAGCGTCGAAACTCTCACGTCAACCTGATGCGCCGGTCATTCGAGCGTGGGCCGGGCCGTGTCAGGGGGGAGTCGACGTAAGTTCACGAACCGTTCACGTTCGCATTGACAAAGGGCTCGCAATGGCAACGCAGTGGCTCCGCGATCGCGCGACCCGGAAGACATTCGGCCTGGCCGTCGCCCTGGCGATGCTCGCCGGAGCGCCGGCTGGTGTCGCGCAGGACGATCCTTTCAAGCTTGGCTCGCAGGGCGGACAGATCATGTCCTCCGGACAGCAGGAGGGTGGGGAGCTTCGCGACCCGCTCGATCCGGATCCGCTCAATCTCGACGGCACCGTCACCGTCAACGAGCACAACATCGTTGACCTCCACGTCGCCGACGAGGACCTGGCAAATGTCCTCCAGATGCTCTCCCTGCAGACGCAGAAGAACATCATCACCAGCCAGAGCGTCAACGCGACCATCACCGCCACGCTCTACGGCGTGACCTTCTACGAGGCCCTCGACGCCATCCTCCACGTCAACGGCTACGGCTACATCGAGGAAGGCAACTTCATCTATGTCTACACCGTCGAGGAGCTGATCGAGATCGAGAAGGCCAACCGCAAGCGCGTCAGCCAGGTCATCCACCTGGACTACCTCAACGCGGTCGACGCCGCCGAGTTCGCCACGCCCTTCCTCTCCGACACCGGCCAGATCAAGACCCCCGGCGCCACCGAGGACTTCAATATCCCGGGCAACGGGCCCGTCGGCGCCGACGACTACGCCCTCGCATCGATGATCGTCGTCATCGACTTCGAGGAGAACGTCGCCCAGGTCACCAGCCTCATCGACGAGATCGACACCCGGCCCAGCCAGGTGCTCGTCGAGGCCACCATCCTGCAGAGCCAGGTCACCGAGGCCAACGCCTTCGGCGTGGACTTCTCCATCCTCGGCAGCCTCGACTTCGACGAGTTCACCAGCGGCCTCGGCGGCCCGCTCGAGGCCGTCGACGCCCTGCTCAATGGCGCCGGCGAATCCGCCGGCGGCAGCGGCGAGGTCCCGATGCCCGGCGACGGCTTCGGCCACGCCTATACCTCAACGCCCGGTAACACCAAGGGCCCGGCCACCTTCAAGGCCGGCGTCGTCTCCGGTGACTTTGCCGTCTTCCTTCGCATGCTGGATGAGGTCACCGACACGGTGGTCCTGTCCCGGCCGAAGCTGCTGACGCTGAACCGTCAGCCGGCCCGCGTCCTGGTCGGCCGCAAGGTGGGCTACCTGAGCACCACTACGACCGATACTTCCTCGACCCAGACGGTGGAGTTCCTCGATACTGGTACGCAGCTCTACCTGCGCCCCTTCGTGTCGCAGGACGGGATGATCCGGATGGAGCTGAAGCCGCAGGTCTCGGAGGCTGTGATCCGCACCAGCACCGACTCGACCGGCGGCACGGTCACCATCCCCGATGAGATCACCAACGAGATCGTCGCCAACGTGATGGTGCGCGACGGCCAGACCATCGTGCTCGGCGGCCTGTTCCGCGAGAGCACACAGGCCACCCGCCGCCAGGTCCCCTTCCTGGGCGACATCCCCGTCATCGGCGCCGCCTTCCGCGGCAACGACGACACCACCGATCGCCAGGAGATCATCTTCATGATCACCCCGACGATCGTCAACGATCAGATCCTGATCGAGCAGGCCGAGCGCGGCATGGAGTTCATCGATCACGCCCGCACCGGCGCCCGCGAGGGGCTGCTGCCCTGGAGCCGCGAGAAGCGCTCCAGCCAGTTGCTCGTCGACGCCCGTCGCCTGGCCGACGAGGGCAAGGTCAAGCAGGCCGCCTACGCGGTGCGCCGCTCGCTGGGCCTGAATCCCTTCCAGCCCGACGCCTATGAGATGCTCGAGTCGCTCACCGGCGAGTCCAAGCAGTGGCCCGACCGCAGCCTGCTCGAGGAGATCATCAATCACGAGGTCGAGACGGAGATGGAGTCCGTCATGGGCCGCTCCGACGACGAGCACGTCGTCAGCCGCCAGCTTCGCGCTGCCCAGGCCGACGCCATGACCAGCCAGACCACTGGGTCCGCCCAGAGCGCATCGGCCCAGGGGCAGGGGCGCGCCGCCCCGACGGCTGCCCCGGCGACGCCGACCGCGGCGCCGACGCCCGAGGCCGGGGTCGTCACCGAGGTTCCCGATCAGCCCGAGGAGTTCGAGGGTGCAGACGCCGGGGAGCTGGAGGCTCCCGGCGCAGTCCCTTTCTCGGTCGCTGCGGCGCCGGTGGAGGATTCGTCATCGACGCCTGAGTTCGTCGATGACGGGGCCGACCCGACCGACGCCGCAGCGCACGCCTCCGGGCGCAGCTTCGCCCGGGCGCCACAGGTCGCCAGCGCCGCCGGCGCGGCGACCGGGCTCGGCGCGATCGCCGGTTCCGAGCTTGGCGAGGCCGCCGCGGCAGCGCCCGCGACCCCGCCCGCGCCGAAGACCCTCGATCTGGTCTACAACCGCAAGCCCCTGAAGGACGTGATGGCGGACGTCGGCGTCAAGTTCCGGCGCAACATCGTCGTGCCGCCGGACGCCAACGAGCCGATCACCGCCACCCTGTACGGCGTCGAGTTCGAAGATGCGCTGGCCGCCATCCTCGAGTCGAGCGGCTACCGCTACACCCAGGAGGGCGCCCTCGTCCGGGTCAGCCGGGTCGAGACCTTCGAGGCGCCGCCCACGGTCGTCGCCGGACAGCCGGAGGCCGCCGCGGCCCCGGACGCATCCGCCGCGACCGGCGCCGGCTTCGGCGACGCGGCCTTCTCCAAGCAGGAAGAGGCGCTGGAGGCCCAGCTCGCCGCCAGCGCGGTGCTGCGCAATCTCAGTTGGCTCGAGCCGGCGACGCTGGTGACCCCCCGGTCCGCCCGCGAGGGCGCCAGCGAGTCGTTCCGCAAGCCCGCCGACTGGACCGATGATCCGGCCGCGGCCCCAAGCAAGCCGGCCGCCAAGCCGATGGATGAGGTGGGGGCGGCGCCGTCGCCCGAGCCCACACTCGTGTGATCCAACGCCCTGCTCCACCCACGAAGAACCAAAGGAAGGCACTGATGTTCACTCGCAACACCCACTCCGTCCTCCGCTTCTCGACCGGCGCCTGCGCAGCTCTGATCATGGCGGCCGGAGGCATGGGATGCTTCGGCGGACACGGCAAGCACACCCAGGCGCATCTCAACGCCGCCCAGGCCAAGATGAGCGCCATGAAGAGCGCCACCGAGTGGGACATGGCCCGTCAGGCCTTCCTCGCCGGTGACCTCGACAAGGCGCTCAAGCACGTCGACGACTCCATCGCCCTCAACGCCAGCGTGCCCAAGAGCCACGTGCTCCGCGGACGCATCCTCATGGAGATGGGGAACATGAACGGCGCCATGGAGTCGCTGCGCACGGCCGAGTCGCTGGATCCGCAGAACATCGACGCCCAGTACTTCCTCGGCGTCGCGCATGAGCGCCTCGGCAAGCAGGATGTCGCCGCCGCCCACTACCGCAACGCCTCCGAACTGGACACCTCCAAGGCCATGTACGCCATCGCCGCCGCCGAGATGATGATCGACGCCGGCCAACTCGCCGAGGCCGAGCAGTTCCTCGTCGAGCGACAGAGCGACTTCGAGTACAGCGCCGGCGTGCGCCAGACACTGGGCCACATCGCCCTGCTCGGCGGCGACGCCGAGAAGGCCCGCTCGCTGTTCACCGAGGCCCGCTTCATGGCGCCCGAGGATCTCAGCGTGCTCGAGGATCTCGCCCGCGCCGAGGTCGCCACCGGCCGCTTCGCCGAGGCCGAATACAACCTCAGTCAGTTGCTCGAGGCCGAGGGCTACGGCGACCGCCGCGACCTCATGCACATGCAGTCGCGCTGCCTCGTGGCCCTCGACCGGCCCGTCGAGGCTCGCGACCTCCTGACCAGGCTGACCCAGGGCGACGGCGGCGCAAAGGACGTCGACGCCTGGGTTCAGCTCGGCCACGTCAGCTACGTCATCAAGGACCAGGCCCGCCTGCGCACCTGCGCCAGCCGCGTCATCGCCCTGACGCCCAACCGGGCCGAGGGCTACACGCTCCTGGCCCTCTATCAGCGCAGCCGCGGCGATCTGGAAGGCGCCCTGGCCAGCCTCGACAAGGCCTGCCAGTTCCGCGGCGACGATACCTCGCCGCTGGTGCTCAAGGGCCTCGTGGCCCGCAAGCTCGAGCAGTTCGACACAGCTCGCAGCGCGTTCGAGACGGCGTCGGCCGAGGACCCGGACAACGCCAGCCTCAAGGCGCTGCTGGATACCCTGCCCGGCGAGACCTTCGCCACGGTCCCCGACGACGGCGGCAACTGAACCGCGCCGGCGCCACGCAACATGCGGGAGGACAGGCGGTCGCCTTCGGGCGATCGCCTGTTTTTGTGCCGCCTGCGCGACGGCCCGAAGGGCGGGTCATGGCGCCATGCGATGACTTCCGATCTCAGCGCTTCGCATACTCATCCAGGTATTTCGCGAAATCGAGCGTGTCCACCTTCCCATCGCGGTTCAAATCCGCCACCGGATCACCCGCGCTGTGGTACTTCGAATAGACCACCAGATCCGTCTCGTCGACCGTTCCGTCTCCGTTCATCTCGGCGTTGTTGCAGCCGAACGGGATCTCCGTCAGCCAGATTGCGCGAAGGTCGCTCTCGATCGGATCGCCGGCGGTCTCAGTGTCGTGACCCACCAGCGTTCCAACCGCCCAGAAGCCGCAGCCAAGGGGGTCCGGCTGAATGTCCGCGAAGTCTCCGCCGAGGATGCTCCCGCCGGTCCAGCGCTGCGTCGGCCCCTGCTCGGTCAGCGTTTCGATAAAGCTGCCGGTGTAGTTCGCGACCAGCCGCGAGCGGTAGAGCGCCGGCCAGCCGGACGGAGCCACGGGCCCGGACTTCGTGTATGCCGCAAACGCGATACCGCCGCTGCTCACACTGATCACGCCCTGATGGGTTTCGCCATCTGTGATCCCGGCCGGCGCGATCCCGACGACCTCGATCGACGGCGCCCACGATGGCCCCGGGAAGTTCGCGAGGTCCGGGTCGATGACGTACCAGCGGAACTGCGTCTCATCCACCGGCGCAAGCGGCGTGCCCGCGGCGACGAGGACGTGCTGGCCCGTGAATACGCGGAACTCACCGTTGACGTCGCGCGCCAGCACGCCGCTGTCGATGAAGCTCGCCAGTGGATTAACCTCCCAACCTGTGGGATCCGGAGTCGCTGGGCGGAAGCCATCGACGTTGGGGTTGAAGTAGTCCTGCGGCAGCGGGAGATCCTCCCATTGATACTGCCAGACGCCGCCCGACCGATACGCGCCGCCGAGGCGAATGGCCGTCTGGACGCCGCCGTACACCGGAAACTGCGGCGGACCGGGCGAGCCTGCGAGGAAGATGGGTGGCTCCGCGGTCGAGAGAAAGAACTGCACGTCGGCAACTTCCTCGTGCGGTTCCTGGACAGCGTAGCGGTAATACGAGTCGTCGAGGATCGGATCGAAGCTGACCTGCAGGATGTCGAGTTCGGCCTCCGAAGGCCGGGCGCCGCTGAGCATGGATCCGCCTGAGTGCGTCAGAGGAAACACGACGATCGCGTCGCGGATAGTGCCCGGATTGAAGTCAAATGCAGCGAGATAGAGGTAGTCATCATCGACGTTGAACGTCGGGTGGTCGGCAATGAACTGAAAGCGGAGATCCTCATCGATGAGCGGCGAGTCGAGGATGAACGCGCCATTCGCGCCGCTCCCAGTCCAATAGTGCCAATAGGTCGCGCTCAGATCCTGCGGCGTTACGCCTGCCTTGGAGACTCCGAGATGCACGATCGGGCTATTCTGCTGTGTGTACATGATCCACAGCCGGTCGTGCCCCGGATCGTACTCGACGCGAGGGTCGAAGAGCCGCGGGCCAGCGACGGTCGGCTGAAGCGGGAAGCCGGCCGTGTCCACCACTTCCTCGTCGAGCAGGGTCCCTGCCCGGTCGAACAACTGAAGCCGCTGGTTCGTCGCGACCAGCACGCGCGTCTTGCTGACGGCGACCGCTGTGTCGGTCTTATCCGCGCCCAGTGGGTCGGCCACATCGAGCTCAAAGGCCACCTTGTGGACCTGAGCTGGCGCCGTCAGATTCAGGGCGCCAAGCAAGAATGAGGCGAAGAGGACTCGCAGGCTGTTCATCAGGGGTTCTCCTTCATCACCCGCACTGGATGCGGGCAGGCGTAGTCTACAAGGGCCGCATGAAGCCCAGCTCATCTGCTGGATATCCACCGCCGGTCGACCGAGGGGCTTGCATTGACCCGCGGTTTGTGGCATAATCCGGGTGGAGGATGTTCGCATGTGGTTCGGCCGGATCCCGCTGCTGGCGCTCGGCGTGGCCGCCGCTGCCGCGGCCCAGTGCCCGTCGCAGCGGGTGTTCTCGCCGACGCCGTGGTACAACGGCAACTTCGGCTCCTCCGTCGCAGTCGAGGGCGACTTGGCGGTCATCGCCGACGTCTCCGACCACACGTTCTGCTCCATCTCCACGTGCAGCAGCGGCGCCGTGCACGTGTTCCGGCGCGACGGCGACCGCTGGAACATCGAGGCGACGCTGTACTCCTCGGCCATCGCCGAGCGAGACGCCTTCGGCGCCAGCCTCGCGCTCGATGGAGCGCGTTTCGCGGCCGGCTCGCCCGGCGATGACTCGGCCGAGCCGGACGCCGGCGCGGTGTACATCTTCGAGCATGACGGCTCGGGCTGGGTCGAGACCGCTCAGGTCCTCCCGGCGGAACCGAGATGGAACAGTCACTTTGCGAGCGACGGACTCGCGTTGCAAGGCGACACGCTGGTGGTCGGCGAAGTGGATCACATCATCGGCGGGATCAGCGCGGGCGCCGCGTACGTCTATCGCCTGAAGGATGGCGCCTGGAGCTTCCGGCAGAAGCTGACGGCCCCGGAGCCCCGCCTCGGCGCCCGCTTCGGTAACGCCATCGCGCTCGACGGGCAGTGGTTGATGATCGCTGCGCGCAATGACGACGAGATGGGTCATAACGCGGGCGCGGTGTACATCTACCGGTCGGCGACGGGTGGCGATTTCGAACTGCAGCGCAAGCTTATAGCGCCCGGCGAACCGTGGAACCAGGTGTTCGGCGCCGATGTGGCGCTAGACGGGCAGCGCATGGCTGTCGGCGCCTCAAGCGCAGACGGCGCTCTAATAGCCCAAGGCGTGGTGCACATGTTTGAACTGGCCGCCTCCGAATGGCGCCACACCGCGACGTTGTTCCACGACGACCCGATCGCTGACGACGCCCTCGGCGCGAGCGTCGATCTCAGCGGGGACATCGTCGTCGCGGGCGCCACGCGATGGCGTTTCCCCGGACAGTCCATCGGCGCCGCGTACGCCTTCCGGCGGCGCGCCGATGGTTCATGGGGCCCGTCAGCGCACCTGCGCCCGGCGACGTTCGCCACCGCCTACGGCCGGTCCATCGCGACCGATGGCGCCACCGCCATCGTCGGCGCCCCCGACGAGTGGGTGGGAACGGCCCAGCAGGCGGGCACGGCCCACATCTTCGACCTCCGCTGCATCCTCTGCGAGGCGGACCTCGATGGCGACGGCGAACTCACCTTCTTCGACTTCCTCGCCTTCGGCAACCTCTTCGCCGCCGGCGACCTGCGCGCCGACTTCACCGGCGACGGCGCCCTCGACCTCTTCGACTTCCTCGCCTTCCAGAATCAGTTCGCGGCAGGGTGCTCATAGCCGCTTCCCCCTCTCTGCCGAGTGTCAGGCGATCACCCGCAGGTCCACCAGCGTCGGCTCGACCCGCTCGGTCCCGTTCCAGCTCGACAGCTTCGGCGAGACCACCAGTTCCACGCCCGTCCCGCGCGACATCTCCGGCGCCTGCGCTGCCCACTTCCAGCCGACGCAGCGCATCTGCCGTGCGCCATCGGTGATCCGCAGCGACAGGTGATCGCCCGTTCGTCCGAACCGCTCCGGCGCCGCCGCCAGGCGCAGCCCCGTCAGCCGGATGCGAGCTGATGGATTGCCGCGACCGAACGGCGCCAGCGACGCAAGCTGCCTGGCCGCCGCCACGCTCAACTCCCCCAGCAGCGCATCGGTATCCACGCGGCAGGCCGGCGTCAGATCCTCCGCCGTCAGGCGCGACCCGGCGACCTCCATGAACCGGTCCGAGAACTCCCCCAGCCGCTCCGGCGCCACCCGCACCCCCGCGGCCATGTCGTGCCCGCCGAACCCCGCCAGCGTGTCGGCCACCTCCGACAGCGCCGCGTGCAGGTTGAACCCGTCGATCGACCGCCCCGACCCCGCGCACACATCCTCCCGCGCCTGCATCAGGATCGTCGGCCGCCCATACCGGTCCACCAGCCGGCTGGCCGCGATCCCGACCACCCCCGGCGCCCACTCCGGGTGGGCCAGCACGATCGCGCGCTGCTCGGGCCCGGTCATGCCCGCCGCCTCCGCCATCGCGCACGCCTGCTCGACCATGCGCCGTTCGGTCGCCTGCCGGCGCGAGTTCAGCCGGTTCAGATCGCCGGCGATCTGCGCCGCCCGCGCTTCATCGGCGGTCGTGAACATCTCCACGGCGTCCGCCGCGTGGCTCATCCGCCCGCACGCGTTCAGGCGCGGCGCCAGCAGAAAGCCCGCCCGCTCCGAGTCGATCTCCTCGCCATCCAGATTGCTCGCCCGCACCAGCGCCCGCAGTCCGATCAGCGGCGACGTCTTGATCCGCGCCAGCCCGAACCGCGCCAGGATCCGGTTCTCGCCCACCAGCGGCACGACATCCGCGATCGTCCCCAGCGCCGCCAGCGCGAGCAGGTTGATTAGTCGCGCGCGCAGATCATCCCGCACCCGATCGCTGCCGGATGCGATCGTCGCGATCCGCCACGCCAGCTTGTACGCCACCCCCGCGCCGCACAACTCACCGAAGGGGTACGTCGAGTCCGGCCGGCGCGGGTGAACCACCGCCCACGCCGGCGGCAGATCCTCCATCGCGCTCGGCGGGTTGTGATGGTCGGTGATGATGAGATCAACCCCAAGTGCGCGCGCAAGTTGAGCCTCCGCGACCGCCGTCACGCCGCAGTCCACCGACACGATCACCCTCGCCCCACCCTCGGCCAGCGAGCGGATCGCCGCGCCGTTCAGCCCGTAGCCCTCCTCGACCCGGTGCGGCACATACGTGCTCAACGGCGCCTCGGGGGCCACGGCCCGCAGCATGTGAAACAGGATCGCCGTCGCCGTGACGCCGTCGACGTCGTAGTCGCCGTAGATCACGATCGACTCGCCGGCACGGGCCGCGTCATGCAGCCGCCCCGCCGCCCGGTCCAGGTCCGGGATCAGCGAGGGATCCGCCAGCCCCAGCAGGCTCGGGGCGAGAAATTCTTCCAGCGTTTTCGGATCAACAAGTCCGCGGGCGGCCAGCACCCGGGCCACCACCGGCTCGACCGCCAGCCCGGGCGGAACCTCCACCGGCTCGGGCAGTCGCCACCGGCGGCATACCCCGCGGACGCTGGCCTGTTTGCTGGCGAACTGGGTCATCTCCTCCCGTCCGTGGGAACCGGCGCCGCTGGGGGTTAGACTAGCCGAAGTGGCGCAGCGCGGGGCCGTCTCGGGCGGTATCGCCTGTCGGAAAAGGCGAGAAGGCAAATGGTCAGACTGACGAAGATCTACACCCGGACCGGCGACAGCGGACAGACCGGCCTCGGCTCCGGCGCCCGCGTCTCCAAGGCCAGCCTCCGCGTCGAGGCCTACGGCGCCGTCGACGAGGCCAACGCCGCCATCGGCATGGCCGTGCTCGCCTGCGCCGCCGCGCCCGATGGCGCCCCGGCCCTCCCGCTGGCGGATCTGCTCCGCTCCACGCAGCACGACCTCTTCGACGCCGGCGCCGATCTGTGCTTCCCGGTGCAGCCGGGCGAGCCGGCCGACTCCCACCTGCGCATCACGACCGGCCAGACCGAGCGGCTCGAGCGCGTCATCGACGAGTACAACGCCGATCTGCCGGCGCTCACCAGCTTCACGCTCCCGGGAGGGACCGAAGCGGGCGCCCGTCTGCACGTCGCCCGCACGACCGTCCGCCGAGCCGAGCGCCTGTGCGTGGCCCTGCTGGAGGCAGAGCCGGAGGCGACCAGCCCCGAAGTCATCCGCTATCTCAACAGGCTCAGCGACCTGCTGTTCGTGTTGTCGCGCGTCGCCAACGACAAGGGCGCGGCGGATGTCCTCTGGAAGCCGGGGGCGTCGCGGGAGCCGCCGCCGTGACCAGCCAGTGGCACAGCGGCGCCTTCACCATGGAGTTCGGCCACGAGTTCGAGGTCGAGCGGGAGCGCTGGCTGCGTCGCCGGTTTCTGTGGTATGCAGGCGTCGTTGGCGCGCTCGGGCTGATCGGTTTGTTGGTTGGCCTGGCCGGCCTGCTCATGGGAAGCAGTGGATCGGCAGGGGTCGACATCAGGACGAGTTGGTCCGGCCGCGGCGCCGTCTGGGTGACCTTCGGCGCGAGTTTCCTCGGCACGGCGCTGTACGTCGCCGCGTTCATCTACGCCTGGCGGCACAAGCTGGCCCGCCCGACGCTGGTGCGCATCGTCCAGGGGTTGATCATCGCCAACGGAGCCCTGGCGCTGTGCGCCAGCGCCGCGGCAAGCGCGGCAGTACCGCCCGCCCAGGCCGGCGGCTCCGTCGGCCTGCAGTGGGCCCTCCAGATCTTCACGACGCACCTCTTCGCCTGTCTTTTCCTGCCCCTGACGCCGCGCGAATCGCTGCGTCCGCTCATTCCGCTGCTCGTGGTGTACGCCGTGATCGCCGTATTCTCCGGCGATTCCTGGATCGTCAAGCTCGTCACACTGCTGCTGCTTCCCTTGATCGGCGCCCCCGGCGCCCTCATCTGCTGGTACCGCCACGGCAAGTTCCGCGAGAAGTTCACCAACCGCATGCTCAAGAGCCGCTTCGGCGCCCTGCGCCAGGAACTCAGCAACGCCCGCATGATCCATGAGGCCCTCTTTCCACAGCCCGGCTGCTGCGGCAGCATCAGCTTCAGCTACATCTACGAGCCAATGCGAGAGATCGGTGGTGACTTCCTGTATGCCGCCTTCGGACGCCACGCAGAGGATGATGCGGCGCCGCTCAACCTCGTGGTGATCGATGTCACCGGCCACGGCATCGCCGCCGCCCTCACCGTCAATCGTCTCCACGGCGAACTGGAACGAATCTACGCGGAGCGGCCCGACACCAGCCCCGGTGAGGCCCTCAGTCTTCTGAATCGCTATGTGCACCTGACCCTCGCCCAGCACTCGATCTACGCCACCGCCCTGTGCGTTCGCATCGATCCCGCCGCCGGCGTGCTGGAGTACGCCTCTGGTGGCCATCCCCCCGCCTTCCTGCGCGCTGTCGACGGAACCGTGCACGAGCTGGAATCGACCGCCCTCGTCCTCGGCGCAGCCCCGACCGAAGCGTTCGAAACCGATACCTCCCGTCGCCCGTTCGGGCCGGGTGACTCGCTCATCGCCTACACCGACGGCGTCATCGAGGCTCCGGGCCGCGACGGGTCCATGCTGCGCATCGATGGCGTGCGTCGGCTCGTCGCCGCGGCCGGCGCAACCCAGGGCGGCTGGTCCCAGCACATCCACGAGGCGGTCCGAAGCCACCGCCACGGGCCGGCACCGGACGACACCCTCATCATCGAGATCGCCTGCGGCCTGCCGACTGCGCGACCTAGGCCGGCGCCTCCTCCGCGCACCAAAACCGCCGCCGCCGTCAGCTCTTGACGCCCTTGACCCGGTCCGGGTCGGTGTACTTCGCCAGCGCTGCCGCAAGATCCACATCCGCGATGTTCGCCAGCGTCGCCAGCCACGCGACCACATCGGCGAACTCCTCGGCGAGGTTGGCCCGGTCGGCCTCTGTCGCCTCCGGCCGGGCGCAGGTGTGCAGGGCCGTCGCCAGTTCGCCCACCTCCTCGATCAGCCACATGAACGTCCCCGGCACGCCCCGGGCTGCGTCCGTGGCGTAGTACCGCTCGCGGATCAGGTCCTGAAACGCCCGTACGGTCAGTGATTCGGCCATGGGGCAAGATAGGCGGCGGAACCGGGCGGCCAAGAAGTTAGGATATACTTACATCGCAATGCGTCTCGCTGCTCCACTCCGGGTCCTCTCGCTGCTCGGCCTCGCCGCGCTGCTGGCCGGCTGCGCGCTCGACCGCAACCAGGAGACCCTGGCCCGCTACCACGCCGAGGGCCGCTACGACGCGGCAGCCAAACTCCTGGACGATCCGGATGTCCAGGAGAACTACGGCGTCCGCAGCCGCACGCTCTGGCTGCTGGAGCGCGGGGCCGTTGCGCTGGCCAATGGCGACCGCGACAAGACCGTCGAGGTCCTCAACACCGCCGAGGTGCGCATCGCCCGCCAGCGCCGCACCGCCCTGGACAACATCGGCCAGTGGACCATCAACGACCGCACCGCGCCCTACCAGGCGGCGCCGCACGAGGACATGTACGTCAACGTGATCAAGATGCTGGCGCATCTGGAGGCCGGCGTCATCTACAACGGCGCCTCCGTCGAGGCCCGGCGCTACATCGACAAGACCCAGTACCTGCGCCAGTGGAGCGACGCGATGTTCAAGGCCACCGGCGACAGCGTCCCGGGCGGCGAGGACAAGCGCGCGCAATTGCGGTCAGACGCTCCCGCCGAGTTCATCGAGTCGCCGCTGGGAACGTTCCTCGCGGCGGTGACCTTCATGCGCGAGGGCAAGGCCGAGTTCCAGCGCGTCGCAGCGCTGCGACTCGATGAGACGATCCAGCGCCAGGGCTCGCTGATCGGCGCGGTCAAGCCCGAGTCGTTCGAGGGGCTGGCCGAGCGGCAGCCCGCGCCGGGCCAGTTGCTCGTCGTCGCCCTCTCCGGGCGCGCCCCCACCAAGCACGCGGAGCGCATCCCGCCGCTGCTGTTCGGCGATGTGCCCATCTACTTCGAGATCCCCGTGCTCTCCGGCTACAGCGCGCAGGTCGGCGCTGCCGACCTCGAGTTCGACACCGGCGAGAGGGTCAGCCTCGACCTGATCGAACTCACCGGGCGGGTGGCCGAGGAGAACTACAAACGCATGCTTCCGGCCATATACACCCGGGCCTTCCTGCGCGCCGCCGCCAAGAGCGCAGCCGCCACGGTCGCCACCCGGGCGGTGACCGACTCCAACGACGACCTGCGCTGGCTTATGCGCCTCGCCGGCCTCGGCATGATCGTCGCCAGCGAGCGGGCCGACCTGCGCACCTGGATCATGCTGCCGGCCCGCGCCGATGGCGCCCTGCTCGAGATCCCCGCCGGCGCCTCCCGGGCCCGGATCGTCTACCGGGCCCCCGGCGGCGCCACGCTGCACACCACCGAATGGACCGAGGTCGCCCCCGAGGCGCGCGACCTGACAACGATTGTCACGCACTACTGGAGATAGCCCATGATCGCCCGCACCCTTCGCCCCGCCCGGACCGCTCTCTCGCTCCTGCTCGGCGCCTGCCTGCTGATCCCCGCCTGCGCCAAGGAATGGGATATCGACCGGCGCGACCCCGATGAGACCATCGACCTCGACTACGACTTCAACGCGGCCGATGCCCGCATGACCGCCCGCGCCATGACGGCCGACATCCTCTCCAAGCCCTGGCTGGATGAGTGGATGGCCAATCACGAGGGTCAGCGCCCGCTGGTCGTCGTCGGCAACGTCCGCAACGAGACCGATGAGTACATCGAGACCGGCCTGTTCACCAACCCGATCCAGGAAGAGCTGCTGAACTCCGGGCGCATCCGCGTCAAGGCCCAGCGCGAGCTGCGCGAGGAGCTGCGCGAGGAGCGGCTCGACATCGACTTCAACGACCCGGCCTCGGTCAAGGCCGCGGCGATGGAGGTCAACGCCGACCTGATCCTGCTGGGCGTGATGAACTACGACCGCCAGAAGGCCAAGAGCGGCAACAAGCTGGTGCAGTACTACCAGGTGACGCTGGAACTGGTCAACCTGGAGACGGCCGAGAAGGTCTGGATCTACAACCACCCGATCCAGAAGCTGGCGCGGCGGTAGCAGTCCGCGGCAACAGGTCCGCGCTGCCGTGCGAACAGTGGGGCGGAGGGGCGGAAGCGCTGTTCCGCCCGGGAGGCGGGTTCGATGCGCCTCGCACAGAGGCTCGTGGTCGGGACCGTATTGACGACGCTGACGGCGCCTGTGTTGGCCCAGTGCCGGCCGCAGCGGGTGTCCTCGCCGACGCCCTACGACTTCGCGAAGTTTGGGGAGGCGGTTCAGGCCGTCGGGGATGTCGCCGTCATCGGGGACCGTAGCGATCACCTGCACTGTCCCGGCTACGAGTGCCAGAGCGGGGCGGTCCATGTCTTCCATCTCGTGGAAGGCGCCTGGACGCTCGACCGGACGGTCTACTCCTCGCGCATCTCCGAACTCGACACGTTCGGACGGGCGATCTCATTCGACGGCGTGCGATTCGTGGCATCGTCGCCCGGCGAGGACATCGCCGCAACCGACTCGGGCGCCGTGTACATCTTCGCGCACGATGGCGGCGGGTGGCGCGAGGTCGCCGAGGTGCTGCCGCCCGACCCCGTCTTCCTGCACAGCTTCGGCATGGCCGTCGCGCTGCGCGGCGACACGCTCGTGGTCGGGGCGCCGATCCGCTCCGTCTCCGGCATGCGGGCGGGCGCAGCGTACATCTACATCGAAGACGATGGCCGGTGGGTCTTCAAGCAGATGCTTGCGGCGCCGGACCCGATGGCCGGCGCCGAGTTCGGCCACGCGATAGCGCTGAATAGCGATTGGCTGATGGTCAGCGCGCGGCTGGATGAGGAGAAGGGCCCCGCTGCCGGCGCCGTTTACATCTACCGTCGTCAGCCGCCCGGCGCCTACGAACTGCATCGCAAGCTCACCGCGCCGGGCGATCCGGATAGCCCGGTGTTCGGTGACTCGCTTGATCTGCATGGGACAACCCTCGCGGTCGGCGCCTCGTCGGTCGACGGCGTGACGGCTGCGCAGGGCGGCGTGTACGTATTCGAGTTTGAGGGCGGAAACTGGGTGGACAAGGCGCTGCTCCAGCACGGCGACCCGCAGGGCGCCGACGCCCTCGGGGCATCGGTCTC
This sequence comes from Phycisphaerales bacterium JB039, assembly GCA_043101635.1. Lineage (GTDB taxonomy): Bacteria > Planctomycetota > Phycisphaerae > Phycisphaerales > UBA1924 > CAYMJK01. The sequence goes on from JBICIE010000241.1 coordinate 15,531, forward strand.
ACTTGCGGGCGACGTGATCGTCGCCGGGGCCTTCCGGTACGATGACGCGGGCGTGTTCGGGCTCGAGGGCGCCGCGTACGCCTTCCGACGCCGCTCGGACGGGTCTTGGAGCAAGGCCACTCGCCTGTGGCCCGCGGCCGACACGCTCGAGTTCGGCAGGGCCATCGCCACGGATGGCGCCAGCGCCATCGTGGGCTCGCCCAACGACTCGACCGGCATCGGCTTCCAGAACGGCGCTGCGCACCTCTTCGACCTCGGCTGCACCCTCTGCCGCGTCGATCTCGATGGCGATGGCGCGCTGACCCTGTTCGACTTCCTGAGGTTCTTCAACCTCTTCGCCGGCGGCGACCTCGCCGCCGATTTCGATGGCGATGGCCAGCTCACCCTCTCCGACTTCCTCACCTTCCAGAACGAGTTCGCCGCAGGGTGTAGCTAAGGAACCCAGCCGCGCCAGCGGCGGGCACAGCGGTCGCCCATCCGCCCAGACGCCCGTGCCGCCAACCCACGCTCGTTGCCGCCCGCATCCACCCGATCCGCGCGCGCAAACCCGTCCCGCCGCCCATGGGTAGACAGACACCCATTCTCAGGGCCGCATCATGACCACACTCGCCACCCCAAAACACCCCCTCCGCAGCGCCAGCAGCCCTGCTCTCCCCGCCCATGACTCGGCCGACGGCGCCGCGCTCCCCCTCGACCTGCACGCCCTGCGCGCGCACCGCAGACACGATCCCGCGCAGGACCGCGAAGAATCTTCGTCCCCTGCGCGAGAATTGTCCCCTCCTCCGGATGCCGCATGCCGGGCGCCGGATGCCGCCCCCCGCGCTCCCTCCCTCGCACCCCACATCGACCCTGACCTCCTCCTCCTCGACTACCACCAGTCGCAGAACCACCACGAACTCGCCCGCAAGCACGACCTCGATCTCGACGCCCTCCTCGCCTGGGCCGCCCATCCCGACACGCAGCACGCGCTCGACCGCCTCCGCGCCTTCAACGCGCGACGGGCCGAGGACATCCGCGCTCACAACGCCGCCGCCGCGGCAGCCGCCCTCGGCAACCTCGTCCGCTCCCCTCTCGACGCCGGCGACTACACCACCGAGTCCCACCTCATCCGCGCCATGGAAACCGTCCTCCGCGCTGCCCTCGCCATCCTCACGCCGATCGAACGCGCCAAGTCCTTCGCCCGAACCCTCTCCCTCCGCCGCGCCATCGCCGCCCTGAGCCCCCGCCGCCGCAACGTGCCACTTCTATGAAGACCTGCGTTTTGTCAAGGCGGTTTGGGGATCCCAGACTTCTATTCGAGCGAACGCCGGTGGCGTTGCCCATGTGGGTGGTTCGAGCGAAGCAGGCGGCGGCCCCATCTGACGCCGAGCTGTGA
>JBICIE010000242.1:0-5210 GCA_043101635.1 Phycisphaerales bacterium JB039
CGATCTACCGCCTTCGCCCCGGCGCCCGCGGGAGCGCGGCTTATTTGTTGCGGGGAGAACCGGGGGGGGGAGCACTGCCGGCAGCGCCCGTCTGGGGCACGAAGAACCCGCCGCGGAGCGGCGGGCCCACCCAGGAGGGCCATTCGCTCACTCGCTCATTCGCTCATTCGCTCTGCAGCCCCCCCACCGCTCCAGTTCCGGCGGCAGGACCTTCAGGCCGCGGCGTCTCGCCTTGTCGACGGCGTAGCGCATCGACTCATCCATGCGCTTGCGCACGCCATCGGTGATCTTCACGCCGCGCAGTTCCATCTGCTCCAGGGCGTAGCGCCAGGCGTGGTACTCCTCCAGGCAGCGCGGGCGGTAACGGCCGAAGCCGATGGCGTGGTGGCCGATCTCGTGCAGGAAGATGGCGCAGCTCATCGGGCCTCTGGGGCGCGGCGCCTCGATCAGCCGGCTGACGCGGCCGGAGGCGTAGTGCACCTCCCAGGCGCAGCCGCTCATGCTCGTGCGCCACTTGCGCACGCGGATGTCGTAGGTCTTGAGCATCTCGCGGGTGAGGGCCTCGTAGCGCTGGGCCATGGTCGGCCGGGCGGAGGTGGAGCGCGCGGTGCGCGCGTGCGCCTGCGGGCGCGCAGCAGGCTTCGGCGCCGCGGGCGCCGCCGGCGGCTCTGGCGCCGGCTGGCGCGGCTTGCGCTTGATGAGGTCCCACAGCGTCTTCACGAAGTCGGCTCCGCGGGCGCATGCCCGATCAACTGCTCGCCCGCCTGCGGGCTCCTGCCGCGGGCGAACTCGCTCCACGCCATCGGCTTGCCGCCCGCCGGCTGGACCTCCAGCAGGCGGATCGCGCCGGCGCCGCAGGCGATCGTCCCGAGGGCCGGATCCAGCAGCGCGCCCGGCGCCAGCTTCTTCGGCGCCGGCGGCTCGATATTTGCGCGCAGCAGCTTCAGCGGCGCAGCGCGGAACTGGACCGTCACGCCGGGCCAGGGCGTCAGGCCGTGGATCCGCCGGCGGACCGCGCTGGCCGGCTCGGCGAAGTCCACCCAGCCATCCGCCTTGCTGAGCTTGGGGGCGATCGTCACCTTCGACTCATCCTGCGTGCGCGGGGCAAGCCGCCCGGCGGCCCGCTCGGCCAGCACGCGCAGGACCAGGTCCGGCCCATCGGCCGCGAGCAGATCGTGCAGTTCGCCGGCGGTCTGCTGCGGGTCGATCGAGCGGCGCGACTGGCCCAGGATGAGGCCCCCGTCCATCCGGTCGGCGAGCGTGATGACCGAGTTGCCGGTCTCGATGTCGCCGGCCAGGATGGCCGCGTTGATCGGCGCCGCCCCGCGCCAGCGCGGCAGCAGCGACGCGTGCAGGTTGATCGCGAAGCGGTCGGCCAGCAGCGCCTGCCCAAGCTTCTGGCCGAAGGCGATGATGACCCAGACATCGGCCGGCAGCTCGCGGATGCGATCGCACACGGCCGGCTTGTTGACCGACTCGGCCCGGAGCACGCGCTCGAGGTCCAGATGGGCATCGGCCCAGGCGCCGATGGGCGTCGGGGCCGGGGCGCGGCCGCGCCCGGCCCGGCGGTCGGGCTGGGTGACCACGGCGACCAGGTCGCAGGCCTCGGCGAGGGCCCCCAGCGTGGGCAGGCCGAAGGCGCCGGCGCCGAAGAACACCACCCGCTGGCGGGCCGCTTCGGTCACAGCCTCCGGGGCCCTTCCCGCTCCAGGGAGCGGATGGCCGAGCGGTTCTTGAGGCGGCCCATCTGCGTCATGCGATCGAGGATCAGCACGCCCTCGAGGTGATCGAACTCGTGCAGCCAGCAGCGCCCGAGCAGCCCGCCGGCCCGGCGCGTGAACCGCTGGCCCTCGATGTCGGTTGCCGAGAGTGTGACGATGGGCGGGCGCAGGACATCGCCGCGGATGTCCGGCAGGCTCAGGCAGCCCTCTTCAAAGGGCTCGGGGGCGCCCTCGGTGGCCTCGATGACGGGATTGATGAAGACCTCGAGGCGGTCGTTGGCGGTGGGCGGATCCTCGCCGCAGCTGCGGTCCTCCGAGGGCGGGACATGGCAGACGAAGATGCGCCACGCCAGCCCGACCTGCGGCGCGGCCAGGCCGATCCCCTCGGCGTCGTACATCAGTTCGGCCATCCGGGCGACAGCCTGGCGCACCTCGGGCGTGATCTGCTCGACCGGGGCGGCGACCTGGCGCAGGCAGGGGGCCGGGTAGAGCTCGATGCGCAGGTTCGCGGGATCCACAGGCATATCCCGATCGTATGGCGGCCCGTCGCGGGTTCCGACATCTGCCGGCCCCGGAGGCCGTACCATTGGGGCCCTGCGGCCGCCGGACTGGCCGCAAACGGACCCCTCCGCGGCGCGCCGGCGCCGGAGTCGGCGGGTCGGCGGGCGCCCGACAGGACGATCTGGGAAGGTGGCGTTGGTGGCGTTATTCGGCAAGAAGAAGGACAAGGACGAGGCCGCACAGCCGGAGGCCGCCGCAGGCGCCGACAGCGGCGCACAGTCTGCCAACGGTTCGCCGGGTGACGGCTCGGCGTACAACCCGGAGAACGCGGCCAAGTTCTTCGCGCACGCCCGGTCGATGCACGAGACGACCAACTACGAGTACGCGATGACGCTGTGGCTCAACGGGCTGCGGCAGGACCCGACGAGCATGGACGCGATGGAGTCGTTCTTCCGCTCGGCCCACGCGTTCCTGGCGTCCGGCAAGAAGCAGCCGTCGAAGGACTCGGTCAAGCAGTTCGCCGGCGCCAGGACCCCGCTGGAGCGCTTCCTGCTGGCGCTGCTGCAGTGGGGCGTGCGCCCGAGCGACGCCGTCAGCGCCGTGCGCGCGATGGAGGCGGCGGTCAAGCTCGATCTGCCCGAGCAGGCGTACTGGATCGGCGAGCGGGCCACGAACGTCGCGGCGAGCGACAAGAAGCCGAGCAAGAGCCTGCTGGTGAAGCTGGTGAACCTGTTCGCACAGATTCAGGCGTATGACAAGGCGGTGGAGATCGGCCAGGCCGCGGTGCGTCTGGACCCCTCCGATGGCAAGCTCGCCACCGAGATCCGCAACATGTCGGCCCAGGCGGCCCTCAGCCGGGGCGGGTATGACCAGACCGGCGAGTCCGGCGGCTTCCGGGCCAACATCCGCGACGCCGCCAGGCAGAAGGCGCTGGAGGCGCAGGACCGCATCGTCAAGACCGAGGAGACCATCGACGCCCTGCTGAAGGCGGCCCGGGAGGACTGGGAGTCGCGCCCGCAGGACCCGGCCGCGATCCGGATCTACGCCAAGCGCCTGCTGGAGCGGGGCACGCCCGAGGATGAGAAGACGGCCTTCAACCTGCTGAAGAAGGCGTTCGAGGAGACGGGGCAGTTCCAGTTCCGCCAGCAGGCCGGCGAGATCGCGCTGCGCCACGCCCGGCGGAACCTGTCGCGCTACCGGCAGGAGGCGGAGGAGAAGCCCGGCGACGCCGAGGCCCAGTCCAAGTACCAGGCGGCGCTCAAGGACTTCCAGGAACTGGAACTGAAGGAATACCGGGCCCGGGTCGAGGCGTACCCGACCGACCTGGGGCTGAAGTACGAACTCGGCAAGCGCTACTTCAACATGGGCCAGCACGAGCAGGCCATCGCCATGCTGCAGGAGGCCCAGGGCGATCCGAAGCACCGGATCGCGTGCCTGAACATGCTGGCGCAGGCGTTCCTTGCGATCGACTGGATCGACGAGTCGATCGGCACCTTCCGCGACGCCCTGACAGCCCACCGCGTGCCCGAGGATGATCTGGGGATGGAGCTTCGCTACGGGCTGCTGTGCGCCCTGGAGGCCAAGGGCGAGCAGGAGGACGACCTGGGCGCCGCCGAGGAGGCGTACAAGCTCGCCAGTTCGATCGCGATCCAGAACATCGCCTTCCGCGACATCCGGGCCCGGCGCGACTCGATCAAGCAGCTTCTGATGCGCCTGCGCAAGAGCGACTGATGGCGGCGAGCCAGCCGGCGCCGGTGACGGTCATCATCCCAGCGCGGATGGGCTCGGAGCGGTTTCCCGGCAAGGTGCTCGCGAGCGAGACCGGCTGGCCGCTGATCCGCCACGTGTGGGAACAGGCCCGCAAATCGACCGCCGCCGGGCGGGTGGTCATCGCAACTGATGATGATCGCGTCCTTCAGGCCGCCGCCGGTTTCGGCGCCGAGTGCGTCCTGACCTCGGCCGAGCACGCCAACGGCACGATGCGGATCGCCGAGGCCGCCGGCGCGCTGGGGCTGGACCCGCACGGAATCGTCGTCAACGTGCAGGGCGATGAGCCGGAGATCGAGCCGGAGCTGATCGACCTGGTCGCCGAGGCGGTTGCGCGCGGCGATGCGCCGATGGCGACGGTCGGCTCGCCGATGAGCGGCGCCGACGACCCGGCGGACCCCAATATCGTGAAGGTCGTGACGACTCTCAGCGCTGCTCCAGCGGCCCGGGCCCTGTATTTCTCGCGGGCGCGAATCCCGTATCCCCGCGCGGGCGGGGCGCCGGCGCTCAAGCACATCGGGCTGTACGCCTACCGGACGTCGTTCCTGCACCAGTACGTGGCGCTGGCGCCGACGCCCCTGGAGCAGGCCGAGAAGCTGGAACAACTGCGGGCGCTGGAACATGGCCAGCCCATCGCGGTCGTGATCAGGCGGGTGGAAACGACGGGAATCGACACGCCGGAGCAGTACCGGGCCTTCGTCGCCCGCTGGCGGGCTCGCGGCAACTGACGGGTTGTCCAGTTGGCGCTTGTGTCGGACCTTCGGCGTGATTAGGATGGTGTATGCCCCATCCAATCGAGGAGGCGGACCACGAGATCTGGGCGAGTCCTCGCCGGCCGGAGATCGTGACGGCGGCGGTGCGTCCTCGGTTGCGGTCCGCCGGCGTTCCGGGCGACGGCGCCGCCGAGCAGGGAACCCTGCTGGCCGAGGCCGGGGAGCGCAGCGCCGAGACCGAGTTCTACAGCCCGGTCCCGCCGGGGTATCAGCGCGGCCGGCACAAGTACGTGATCGTGCTGGGCACGGTGATGAGCGGGCTGGGCAAGGGGATCTTCTCCTCCAGCGCCGCCAAGCTGCTCAAGGAGAAGGGCCTGGTGGTCGCCCCCATCAAGATGGAGGGCTACCTGAACATCGACTCGGGCACGCTGAACCCCTACCGCCACGGCGAGGTGTTCGTCCTCGAGGATGGCACCGAGTGCGACATGGACCTGGGCACCTACGAGCG
>JBICIE010000243.1:0-3465 GCA_043101635.1 Phycisphaerales bacterium JB039
TCTAACCGGCGCGCCGCCCCCGCAGCCGCGCCAGCACGTCCTTCGCCCGCGCCTCCCGCTCATCCAGCCCGACGCGCGCCGTCAGCGCAATCGACCACACGATCAACAGCGCCCCGATCAGCTCGCACGTCTCCTCCAGCACCTCCGACGCCGTCAGGCTCATCACCTGCCCGCGTCCGAACAGGTCGTCGGCGCCGTAGCCCACCACCAGCAGCGCGCCGCCCGCCCCGAACAGCCACACCGCCCGGTCCAGCCCCAGCGTCAGCAGCACCAGCCGCGGCCGGGCCCGCAGCAGCGGAACCGTCACCGCCGCCACCAGGATCAGCCCCACCAGCGCCCACCCCGCCTTCAGCCACAGCGGAACCGACCCATCCAGCCACCAGTTGATCTTGAAGTGCACCCCATAGTCCCCGAACCGCTTCGGGTTCAGGTACTTCTGCAGGTCCTGCTCCCGCGCTGCCGCCAGCGACGCCATCACCGCCAGCCAGAAGACCATCCACCGGTCCCGCCCCGCCACCCGCGGGATACGCCACCACGCCCAGCACGCCCCCGCCACCCACACGATCTGCTGGGCAATCTCGGCCCAGCTCCCCTCCACGAACAGGTTCTCCCAGCCGAACGCCCGCGCGTAGAGCGCAGCCGTCACCACCGCCAGCGCGCACGCCGCGCACAGTCCGAGCAGCTTCAATCGGGAGGCGCCGGCGCTCGTCGGGGCGCTGTGAGGCACGCCCATGATAGAACGCCCGGCGCCCGATACGAAAACGCGGCCCCGGCGCTGCGCCGAGGCCGCGACTCGCTCAGATCGCCGCCGCTCAGTCCAGCGCTTCGCGCAGCCCCGGCACGAGCTGCGCCCCCTCGGGAACCTGGATGCTGGCCCCCTCGAAATCGTCGCCCACCGGCTCGAAGCGACCGCCCAGATGCTCGGCCAGGAACGCCTCCGCCACCGCGAAGAAGCTCATGTTGTTCTCCGGCCGGGCAAAGCCGTGCCCCTCATCCGGATACAGCACGTACGTCACGGGGATGCCCTTGGCCTGCATCGCGCGCACGATCTGGTCCGACTCCTGCTGCTTCACGCGCGGGTCGTTGGCGCCCTGCCCGATCAGCAGCGGCTTGGTGATCGCGTCCACGAACGTCAGCGGGCTGCGGCTGGTCAGGAAGCTGCGACCCTCCTCCGTCGTCCAGTCGCCCATCCGCTGCGTCAGCACCGGCGCAAACGGCGCCCAGTACGGCGGGATGTTCTCCGCCAGCGTCAGCAGGTTGCTCGGCCCGACGATGTCCACCCCGCAGGCGAACACCTCCGGCGTCGCCACCAGCCCCCACAAGGTCGCATACCCGCCGTAACTGCCGCCCATGATCGCGACCTGGTCCTCGTCGGCGATCTTCTCCTTCACCGCCCACGCCACGGCGTCCAGCAGATCGTCGTGCATCTTGGCGCCCCACTCCAGGTTCGCCGCGTTGATGAAGTCCTTGCCGAACCCCGTCGAGCCGCGGAAGTTCACGCTCAGCACCGCGTACCCGCGATTCGCCAGCCACTGGTGAATCGGGTTGTACCCCCACGTGTCCCGGGCCCACGGCCCCCCGTGCACCAGCAGCACCATCGGCAGCGCCTTCGCCGGCCGGCCATCCTCATCCGGATCGGCGCTGACCGGCAGCGTCAGGTAGCTCACCAGATCCAGCCCGTCGCGGCTCTTGATCACCACATCATGCATCGGCGCCAAGGGCGCGCTCTCCAGCGCCGGCCGGTTCGTGAACAGGAACTCCGTCGTTCCCAGGGCCCGGTCATACAGGTAGTACTTCACCGGCCCATCATCGTTGGTGTACGCCACGATCCACCTGCTGTCATCCAGCGTGCGGCTGGTCACGCTGAACTCGCCCGGATGGGCCTCTTCGAGCCGGCGCATGTCCTGGCGGATGCGGTCATCCAGCACGTGCCACTGCTGGCGCCGGTAGTTCACGCTCACCGCCTGCGGCACGCCCTCGGTCGGGTGGCTCATGATCCCGCCGACATCCGCGTGCGGATCCTCGAACAGCAGCGTCTTCTCACCCGTCTTCGTGTCGATCGCGAACAGCGCTGCCGTGTTGCGCCCGCGGCTGTCGATCATGTACTCGGTGTCCCCGGCGTGGTTGTACCCCAGGCTCGTGGTCGTCAGCGAGTCCCCCGGCCCGATCTCGTCCGCCTTGGCCCACGCGCCATCCGCGCTGCGCTCCATGATGGCGATCGAGCCGTCCCGCTGGAACGTCACCGCCTGGCGCACCTTGAAGTCGTCATCGGTCAGATACCCGATGTGCCCGGCCGTGTTCTCCTCGACCATCTTCGAGGCGCCCGTGTCGATGTCCACCTGGTGCACATCGTGCAGGCGCGGATCGCGGTCATTGATCCCGATCAGGATCTCCCCCGGCCGCGTGTGGCTGACGTGCTGGATGCGGGCCTGCACCCCATCCTGCGGCGTCAGGCAGATCTCCTCGCCGCTCTCGAGGTCGACAGAATAGATCCGCCAGTTCTCATCCCCGCCGCGGTCCTGCAGGTACAGGATGTGCTCGCCCCCCGGCGCCCACTGATACTGCCGGATGCCGCGGCTGGCGTCGCTGGTCACCGCCCGGGCCTGATCCAGCTCGTCGATCGGCGCCACCCACACGTTCAGAACCCCGCCCACCGGCGCCAGCCACGACAGCCGCTCCCCATCCGGGCTGATGCGGACGCTCGCCCGCTCCGGGTTGCCGAACAGATGCTCCCGGCTGATCAGGTCCGTCTGCGCCATGGTCGTCTGCCCCGTCTGTGCCAAGGCCGCCGCCGCGGCGGCCAGCATGATCCTGCGTGTCATCGAAAAGCTCCTTGAACCCCGCTCCCGGGCTGTCCCCGGAATCGGGTCTAGGTTGTAGGGGCCGGCGCCCCCGCGTGTTGCGTTCTACGCTGGATTCGGCTCTGAAATGCGCCCGGGCCGCCGCCCAAGAACGCTTCAGAGGAGCCGCCAATGGGGGTCGCCGCCGCAATGCCCACCGCCGACTACGTCGATACCAGCCTCGAGCCCTGGGAAAGGACCTGGGCCATGTGGGCCCACCTCGGCACGCTCATCGTCGCCGTCCTCACCAGCGGCCTGGCCCAGTTCGTCGTCCCCCTGGTCATCTGGCTCAGCCAGCGCGACAAGTCCGCCTTCGTCGCCGACCACGCCAGGGAGGCCCTCAACTTCCAGATCTCCGTGCTCATCTGGGGGCTGATCGCCGTCCTGCTGGCCATGGTCACCTGCGGCGTCGGCATGCTGATCGTGCCGGCCATCCTCGTCGTGATGATCATCTGCGGCATCCTCGCCGCCATCGCCGGCAGCAAGGGCCAGTACTACCGCTACCCCGCCACCTTCCGCCTGATCAAGTAGCAGCGGCGCCCTGCCCGGTCCCCGGGTACCCCCCGCTCGGGTACCCCACTCCGTGGGGGGCGGCGCCGCGCAGCGCCCCGCCGCCCGCGCCGCG
>JBICIE010000244.1:0-2850 GCA_043101635.1 Phycisphaerales bacterium JB039
CGCGACGATCAGCGCCGGTCCGATCAGGCGCTTCAGCCCGCGGTCCGGCCCCTTCGGCCTCGTCGCACGGGCGCTGCGATCGCGATCGAAATCGTCGACCAGCGATCCCAGCGACCCCGATTCCTCAGCGCGCGCCATCTATCCCCCTACGGCACGATGTACGGCTTGCTCGACGAGATCTTCAGCGTCTTGGTCGGCCACGTCTCCAGCATGTGCCGCCAGAAGCTCGAAGGGCTGGTCAGCTTTGTGCCGGAGGGGAACCAGAAGTCGGGATTCGTCGCGTCGGCCGACTCCATGACCTCGGCGTGCCCGTCGAAGAACCCCATCACGCCGAACACCTGCCCGGCGCCCGTGTCGCGCGGATCCTTCTTATACCCGTGCCGGAACGCGTAGCGCCGGAAGTCCGGGTACTTTGCCGGATCGGCGATGTGGAGCGCGCGGCCCGCTTCACCGGGCGCCGATCCCCGGTTCAGTTCGGCGCTCTGGCGCCACCAGGCGCCGACGCCACCGAACGCGCCCCCGTAGGCGGCGTCAATCGCCGGGTCATAGTCCGGGTCCGGGGCGTCCCCGGGGCGCGCAAAGCGGTGCCCCTCGAACACCGCCACCTTCTGGTATGCGGCGCCGACGCGGTACACCTCCGGTCGGTACCCGCCGCGGATCTCCGGGAACGAACTGCCCGTCCCCAGCGGCGGGGCGTCCGTCGTGGAGGTGAACTGCGTCGACATGTTGTACGAGATCATCCGCGCTGTCGTCCACGGCCGCCCCGCCCGGTACGGAAACGCCTGGAAGTCATTGGACGGGCAAATCGCCGGCTCGAACCCCTCGCGATACCAGTCGAACCGCTGGGCCCGCACCTCCTCGGTCAGCGCCGCGGCCCCCTCACCCTCGCCCGGCCCCTGGAACCCCGTGTAGTTCGCCAGCGGGCCGATCCAGTCGTAGGTCTGCATCGAGATGCCGTTGAACTTCCGCTGGGCCGCCTGGAAGCCGCTCGTCGTCGGCGAGCCTGCGATCGCCTCCTTGTTGGCGTCCGCGTACGTCGCATGCGCCAGCACCAGTTGCTTCACGTTCGCGCTGCACACCACCGTGCGGGCCGAATCCCGGGCCGAACCCAAGGACGGCAGCAGGATGCTCAGCAGCACCGCGATGATCGCGATCACCACCAGCAGTTCGATCAGCGTGAAGGCGCCAGAGGCTCGCCGCAGTCGGCTTGGCATGCTCTTCCTTTCCACCCCGCGGTTCGCAGCCGCCGCTCCCCGAAGCCCCGCGCCGGCGCTCTGAACAATAGAAACCCGGATTCGGGGATATCCGGCCCCGGGCGTGTCGGCTGCCCGCTTCTTTGCGCAACCTGAGCATACCGCCCCGCCGGCGGGCGACGCTACCATTCCCCGGGCCCCGGCGCCGCCGCATCGAGGCTCCTAAACGCCTGAATCCGTGAGACTTAGTTGAAGATCATCCTCCCCAATCCCAGAGGCTTCTGCGCCGGCGTCGCCATGGCGATTGATGTCGTGGACCAGGCCCTCGACCTGTTCGCCGGCGAGCGAATCTTCGTCTACCACGAGATCGTCCACAACACCCACGTCGTCGAGCGGTTCAAGAGCCGCGGCGTGACCTTCGTCGATGATGTCAGCGAGGTCCCCGAGGGCTCGATCGTCATCTTCAGCGCCCACGGCGTCAGCCCCGCGGTGCGAGCCGCCGCCGCGGCCCGCAGTCTCCGCGCCATTGATGCCACCTGCCCGCTGGTGACCAAGGTCCATTCCGAGGCCATCCGCTACGCCCGCAAGGGCTACCAGATCCTGCTGGTCGGCCACCGCAACCACCAGGAGATCGAGGGCACCCGCGGCGAGGCCCCCGACGCCACCCAGGTCGTCGAGAGCCCGGATGACATCCCGAACCTCGACATCCGCGACCCGACCAAACTCATCTACCTGACGCAGACCACGCTGAGCACGGATGATGCCGCGGTCATCATCAACGCCCTCAAGCGCGCCTTCCCCCAGATCCAGGCGCCGCCGAGCGAGGACATCTGCTACGCCACCACCAACCGCCAGCACGCCGTCCGCCAGCTCGCCGGCGAGTGCGATCTGACCCTCGTCGTCGGCAGCACCACCAGCAGCAACAGCAAACGCCTCACCGAAATCAGCGAGAATGTGGGCACGCCGGCGCGGCTGATCGATGACGCGTCGATGCTGGAGGAGGAGTGGTTTGCGGGGCGAGAGAGACGAAGAGAAGAAAATGAGAGACGAAGAGATGGAGAGACGGAGAGACGAAGTGAAGAGGTGTCCGCCGGCCGCGCCCTGTCTTCGAGCCCGAAGGGCTTATCGACAATAGCCGGGGGCAGAGCGCAGCCCCGGAGGGGCGCAGTGGCGCCCCCGGAGAGCGCGCCGCCCAACCAACCCGACCCCGAAGGGGTCTTCGAAGCGCCCGACTTCACGGTGCTGCTGACCGCCGGCGCCTCGGCGCCGGAGGATCTGGTTGCCGAGGTCTGCCGCACGCTGGTGGCGCGGTACGGCGCCACGATCGAGCAGCGGGATGTGTTCGATGAGGATGTGTACTTCGCCCCGCCGGCGGGTCTGCGGCGGCAGATGCAGTCGCGCGGGATCGACCCGGCCTCGCGGCGGATCCACGTCCGCAAGCCGGAGGTGACGCGTGAGGTGTACGGGGCGGTGCCGCTGACGGTGTCGGCCCAGCGCGGCGAGTGAGCATGGTTTTCGTGCCACTTCTATGAAGACCTGCGTTTTGTCAAGGCGGTTTGGGGATCCCAGACTTCTATTCGAGCGAACGCCGGTGGCGTTGCCCATGTGGGTGGTTCGAGCGAAGCAGGCGGCGGCCCCATCTGACGCCGAGCTGTGA
>JBICIE010000245.1:0-7962 GCA_043101635.1 Phycisphaerales bacterium JB039
CGGAATGCCCGTCCAGCGGCCGACGATCTCGGCGATCTGCTCGGCATCCACCTCTTCCTTGACGAGGGCGTCGCCGCGGGACTGGCGCTCGTCGAGCGAGGCCTCGGCCTTCTTCAGGTCGGCTTCGAGATCACGCAGTTCGCCGTACTGGATGCGTGCGGCGGCTTCGAGGTCGCCGCGGCGCTGGGCCTGCTCCAGTTCGGTGCGCTTGTGGTCCATCTGCGCCTTGATCTGCTTGACCGCGTCGAGTTCCTTCTTCTCGGCGTCCCAGCGGGCGGAGAGGGCGCGGTTCTTCTCCTGGAGTTCTTCCAGTTCGCGGTTGATGCGCTCCAGCTCGCGCTGCTCCTGGGTACCCCCCCACTCCGTGGGGGGCGTCTTGCCCTTGCGGTCCCGCTCTGCACGCTCCTTCCCCTCACGGAGTGAGGGGCTACCCAAACTCAGCGCCTCGCGCTCGATCTCGAGCTGCATGATGCGCCGGCGCAGCTCATCGAGTTCCGTCGGCATGCTGTCGTTCTCGATGCGCAGGCGGCTGGCGGCCTCGTCCACGAGATCGATCGCCTTGTCGGGCAGGAAGCGGTCGGCGATGTACCTGTGGGAGAGATTGGCCGCGGCCAGCAGCGCCGCATCGAGGATGCGCACGCCGTGGTGCGCCTCGTAGCGCTCCTTGAGGCCGCGCAGGATGGCCACCGTCTCCTCGACGGTGGGCTGATCGACGTAGATGGGCTGGAAGCGGCGCTCGAAGGCGGCGTCCTTCTCCACATGCTTGCGGTACTCATCCAGCGTGGTGGCGCCGATACAACGCAGCTCGCCGCGGGCCAGGGCCGGCTTGAGCAGGTTGCCGGCGCTGACGGCGCCCTCTGCTGCGCCGGCGCCGATGATCGTGTGCAGTTCATCGATGAACAGGATCACCTCGCCCTCGCTGGCGGTGACCTCGCGCAGGACGGCCTTCAGGCGCTCCTCGAACTCGCCGCGGTACTTGGCGCCGGCGAGAAGCTGGCCGACATCGAGCCCGATGATGCGCTTCTCACGCATGCCCTCGGGGCAGTCGCCGTTGACGATGCGCAGTGCCAGCCCCTCGGCGATGGCGGTCTTGCCCACGCCGGGCTCGCCGATGAGCACGGGGTTGTTCTTGGTGCGCCGGCTGAGCACCTGCATGCAGCGCCGGATCTCCTCATCGCGCCCGATGACTGGGTCGAGCTTGCCCTGCTGGGCCCGCTCGGTGAGGTCGATGCCGTACTTCTTCAAAGCTTCGTACTGCGTCTCGGCGTTGGGGTCGTTGACGTGCTCGACGCCGCTGGCCTTGCGCAATTGCGCGATAGTCTCGTCGACAAGCTTGTGCGTGACGCCGATGGTCGAGAGCACATCGTGGGCAGGCCCCTTCTCGCTGGCGAGGGCGAGCAGCAGATGCTCGGTGGAGACGTACGAGTCGCCCATCCGCCGGGCTTCGCCGTCCGCCTTGCCGAGCAGGCCCATGAGCTTCTGGCCGGTCGAGCCGGCGCCGCTGCTGGTGGTGGGCAGGCGCCCGAGTTCGGCGTCGACGATCATGCCGAGCGTGTTCGGATCGGCGCCGGCCTTCTGCAGGATGCTGAGGGCTGGGCCGGAGCGGTCTTCGAGCAGCGCGGCGAGCAGGTGCAGCCCCCCCACTTCCGGGTGGCTGGCGCCGAGCGCCCGGGACTGGGCGTCGGCGAGGACCTGCTGTGCGGCAGTTGTGAGTCTGTCTGGTCTCATGGCATTGCTCCGAGCCGGCGCCGGGGCCGGCTCACGAGCGAGTTGCAAGCGGGGCGCCCGCGGGGATGGCCACCAGAGGCTCCAGAGGCCTGGATCGTCGCCCGGGCCGTCAGCCGGCGCCGAGCACGCTGCCGATCTGGCATGAACCCGCCACGGGCCGGGAATGCAGGCGGCGCCGCCTCCATTTGACACTTTCGGCCCGAAGTGTCAAACGCCGCTTCACACTCCGCCAGCGGGCAAAGAGGCCGCGCCCTCAGTCCGCTTCCTTGCGCACCCACGCCGAGCACGCAAGCCCGGGCGTCATGCGGGCGCGTTCGCGGCGGGGGGCGAAGAACTCCTCCACCGCGATCGTTGCGCCGGCGCACATTGGGGCGAGGTAGTCGTCGAAGATGATGTAGCCGCCGCAGGTCATGCGGGGCCAGGCGCGCTCAAGGGCGAGCTTGACCGACTCGTAGCAGTCGGCATCGACGTGGCAGAGGGCCAGACGGGCGTCGTCGATGGCGCCGATCGTGTCTTCGAACCAGCCTTCGATGAGTTCGACCTGCGCGCCGACGCCTTGCGCCTGCATGAACGCGCGGATCTCGGCGAGATCAACATCACCAAAGACGCCTGCCTGCAGCGCGCCGTCGCGCCGCGCGTCCGGCTCGGGCAGGCCGCGGAAGGAGTCGAAGCCGAGGATGCGCCGCCGCGGCTCATGAGCCCAGCGATTCGCGACAGCGAAGCAGACGCCACCCTTCCACACGCCGAACTCGGCGAAGTCGCCCTCGATCCCGTCTGCGAGCATGGCGTCGGCGAACCGGAGGATCTGGTTCATGCGGGCCCAGTCGAGTCGGGTGCGCCGGCAGTCCCCCACTGCCTGCCAGATGTCGGCGTACGTTGCGAGGAAGCGGCGGCGGTCTTCCTCGAGGCCGGCAAGAAGACCGGCCAGAGCGCCGGGTGCGATCGAGTCGAGCGGCGCGAAGCGGCCATCTGCGCCATCCGGGACAGGCGCCAGGGCGCCGGCGGGATGGCCGGCGGGTGGCCGGACGGCTGAGAGGGCGACAGGCATCGAGTTCCTTCAGGCATTGGGACTGCAGCCGGCAGCGCGAGGGCAGCCAGGCCGCGCATCACCATCGGCCCGGGCAGCGCCCCGGCACGCAGGATGGCCGAGCCTGAGCGCCGAGGCGCAAAGGGCGCAACAGGGACGCCCGCCGACGCCCACCACTGCGCCGGGACGCGCATTCCTGGAAACCCTATTAAAATGCAAACAATTTGAGTTGCCGGGCTGGGCGCCCTATGCCGCGGCATGGTTGGCTCTTGCCAGCGGCGCCGAGACGCGGAAGACGCTGCCGTGCGGGCCAGTCTCGTCGAGTTGGATGGCGCCCCCCCACTTCTCCAGCAGGCGCCGGCAGATGGCCAGACCAAGACCCGTCGAGCCGGTCCCGGATTCAAAGTCGCGGAAGATCGACTCGCGCCGCTCGGCCGGGATGCCGGGGCCGCCATCACGAACCGTGATGTCGGCCATGTTCCACGTGGAACCCGGGCGGCCCTTGACCTCGATGACGCTGCCCCGGCGCGAGGCGCGCAGGGCGTTGATCAGCAGGTTCACAAGCACATGCTGGAGGGCCACTGCGGGCATCGCTGGGCACAAGCCCTCGGGCGCATCCCACGTGACCTTCACGCCGCACCGATCCGGCTCGCTGCCCAGGCAGAGAGTCGAGCGCTGGATGATCTCGCGCAGGTCACCGGGGACGGTGGGGGCCTCGCCACGATCGGGCCGGGCGAGAGCCAGGATCGCCGCGGCAATCTCGCTCGCCTGGCGGGCGCCGGATGCGGCCCGCTCCAGCGCCTTGGCCACCAGCTCGGTGTCCTCTGGATGCATGCGGGCCAGGTCGGCGTAGCTGGCGATCGGCGTGAGGATGTTGTTGATCTCGTGGGCGATGCTGGCGACCAGCGCGCCGAGCGTGGCGAGCTGACGCTCATGGGATTCGAGCGGTCCGCTGATGATGGACGGTTGCTCGGGCATGCCTGGACCCACCCGGGTATCGGTCCACGCGGGCCCGCGATTCAGGCGCGCGCCGGCGTTCAGTGCATGTCGGAGAGCCAGCCGGCCCCAGCCGGATCCCCCCTGCCGCCGGCGGCGAGCCAGGCCTGGATGGCCTGCGGCCGGACATCGCGCTCCTGGACCGCCGCAAGCGGGGTCCAGTCGAAGGTGATCTGCGGCTCGCGACTGGCGACGTGCTCGGGGGCTGGGCCGGCGGTGGGTTCCACGTGGAACACGAGGTTGATCTCGTGGTGGCGTTTGCCCTTCTGCTCGAAGCTGCCCTCGGTGACGAGCAGCAGGGGGCCGACGCGGACGGCCAGGTCAGACTCCTCGGCGAACTCGCGGGCGAGGGCGTCGGCGGCCGGCTCGCCGAACTCGATGTGCCCGCCGGGAAGGAACAGGTGGCCCTGCTCGATGTTGCGGCAGAGCAGGACATCGCCGCCCCTGAGCAGCAGGCCCCGCGCGATCAGC
Source organism: Phycisphaerales bacterium JB039 (assembly GCA_043101635.1). Classification (GTDB taxonomy): domain Bacteria; phylum Planctomycetota; class Phycisphaerae; order Phycisphaerales; family UBA1924; genus CAYMJK01. The sequence continues at coordinate 4,223 of JBICIE010000245.1, forward strand.
TCGATCTCCTTCGCCACCTGCCCCTCCTGGCGTCTGGTTTCCGGCCTGGTGATTGGGCGCGGAACGACCCTGCGGCCGACGTTAGAATCGGCATGTCGCGGCCGGGCGGCCGCAGAGAGAGCCGAAATCGCACGGAGGCGATCAGCATGACGGCGAGCGTGAAGGAGAAGCCGCGTCGACTTGGGCGTGGGCTGAGCAGTCTTATCGGACCTAACGCAGTATCGGTGGGTCCCGGGGTGACGGACAACGGCGGTGGAGGACTGGCGATCGAGTCGAAGCCCGATAACTCGAAGCACGCATTGGCCGCGCAGCCCGAAGCCCCGGCGTCGGCTGACGGCCTGCGCCGGATCCGGCCGGGCCTGATCGACCCGAGCCCCTTCCAGCCTCGCCAGCGCTTCGATGAAGAGCAGCTTCGCCACCTGGCCGACTCGATCGCGCGATCGGGGATGATGCAGCCAATCGTGGTGCGGCCATCGGCGGGCGGGCGGTTCGAGCTCGTCGCGGGCGAGCGGCGCCTGCGGGCCGCGAAGCTGGCGGGACTGGGAGAGTTGCCCGCGATCGTGCGCGAGATCGATGATGAAGGCGCCGCGGAGCTTGCGCTCGTCGAGAACCTGCAGCGGGAGGATCTGAACCCGGTGGAGCGGGCGCGGGCGCTGCGGGCGCTCGGGGATCGGTTCAATCTGACGCACGCGCAGATCGCCGAGCGGATCGGGCTGGAACGCTCGAGTGTCACGAACCTGGTGCGCCTGCTGGAGTTGGAGAGCGAGCTTCTGGAGATGATCTCACACGGGCTGCTGAGCCAGGGGCACGGCAAGGCGCTGCTCGGCGCCGCGCCAGGAGCGCCGCGTGTGAAGCTGGGCGCGCGGGCGGCGCGCGAGGAATGGAGCGTGCGCCGGCTGGAGCAGGAGTGCCGCGACGGTGGGGGGGCCAAGCCGTCCAAACCTGCGCCGGCGCGAGGCGGGCCGGACCGGCCTGCGAGTCTGGCGGATCTGGAACGTCAGCTCGGTGAGCACCTGGGCACGAAGGTGCGCATCGCGGCCAACAGCAAGGGGGACCGGGGGCGGCTGACGGTCGAGTTCTACAGCCTGGATCACTTTGACGGGCTGATGGAGAAGATGGGGTTTGTGATGCGGGGGTAGGGCGGGGGGCAGGAGTCGGGAGTCGGGGATCGGGGGTCGCTTGAACTCGAAGAAGGCAGGGGGCGTCAAGGCGCCAGGCGGTTCTCGGACGCTGGACCTGAGATAGGGGCTTGCGATCGGGGGGCGTTTCGGTCACAATGGGCGGATCAGCCGCGGGCGGGCCGCGTGGGTCCGCAGGGCTGAGGGGAGCGTTGAACCACGCGCCAGTCGGCGCGGCGAAAGGGAGGACACAGATGATCCGTGAGACATTCGTGGGGGCCTGCGCTCTGGCGCTGGCCGCGGGGACGGCTTCGGCCCAGGTCTTCGAGGAGAATTTCGACAGCTACTCGGTGGGCGACCTGTGCGCCCAGAGCACATGGCAGCCCTGGACGGCGGGGGCGGACGTGTGCGGCGAGGTCAGCGACGAGGTGTTCCTGAGCGGCAGCAAGTCGCTGTTCATCGAGGGCGCCATCGGCGGCTCCGGCGGCGGCGGTGACGACACGGTGCACACGTTCAGCGGGATCGAGGGCGGCCAGTGGTCGTTCGCCGCGATGACCTACCTGCCGAGCACGGCGGATGGCACGGCCTCGTTCATCCTGCTGAACACGTTCCCGGCCACCTCGAACGAGCACTGGTCGGTGGTGATCGAGTTCGACTCGTTCTTCGGCGAGATCACGGTGTGGCCGGGCACGTTCACCGGCGCGCTGATCAAGCCGGACGAGTGGGTGGAAGTGCGGGTGGATTTCGATCTCGACGCGGACACGGCGAAGTACTACTACGACGGCGTGGAGATCTGGGAGGACACGTGGACGGCCGCGATCGCGGCGGGCGGGGCGCTGCGCCTGCAGGCGGTGGACCTGTACGCCGGCGAGCCCGGCAGCGGGCACACCGGCATGTTCTTCGACGATATCACGCTGACGGGCGACAGCGCCTGCTATCCCGACTGCGACGGCAGCGGCACGCTCGACTTCTTTGACTTCCTGTGCTTCCAGAACGCGTTTGCCACCGGCGATCCGTACGCGGACTGCGACGGGACCGGGGCGCTGGACTTCTTCGACTTCCTGTGCTTCCAGAACGAGTTCGCGGTCGGCTGCCCGTAAGGTTCGGCCGGGGCGCGCATGAAACTCAAGAGGCCGCGCCGCGTGCGCGGCCTCTTTTTGTTCGTGCGGGACCTGATCGCCCTTGAAGAGGAGATGCGGCATGGCGGGCAGCGTGATCGAGGCGTGGCAGGGGATCTTCCGGTCGCAGAAGTCGCTGATCGAGCGCGCCGCTGCGCAGCTCGACGATGCGCAGTTGCACGAGCCGGTCGCGCCGGAGACCAATCCCGTCAGCGTGATCCTGCTGCACGTGGCCGGCTCGATGCGCAGCCGCTTCACCGACTGGCTGACGACGGACGGGGAGAAGCCGTGGCGCAACCGCGAGGGGGAGTTCGACCTCGCCGCGGCGCGGGCGCTGTCGCGCGATGAGATCATGTCGCGCTGGGAGGCGTCGTGGCGCGTGCTGCTGGAGGCCCTCGCGGCCCTGTCGCCGGCCGATGTGGATCGGACGGTGCGGATCCGCGGCGAGGGGCACTCGGTGGCGGAGGCGATCGAGCGGCAGGTTTCGCACTACGGGTATCACGCGGGCCAGATCGTGCTGATTGCCAGGATCCTGGTGCAGCGGTCGGGCGGGACGTGGGAACATCTGAGCATTCCGCCCGGGCAGACGGAGGCGTTCAATCGAGCAATGCGCTCGCGACATGGGAACTTCTGAACGGCCGCGCAGATCAGGCCCGCCGGGCCTCGCCGCTGGACGGGTAGATGATGCGCCCGTGATAGATGCTGGCGACGCTCTTGGAGATGGAGTCGCTGATGGTCTCCAGCTCGCGCAGCGTCAGGTCGCACTCGTCGAACTGGCCGTCCATGAGTCGCTTGTTGGCCAGTGATCGCACCAGGGCGTCGATGCGGCTGGGCGTCGGGTCGGCCATGGAGCGGGTGGCGCTCTCGACCGAATCGGCGAGCATGAGGATCGCCACTTCCTTGATCTGCGGCTTGGGGCCGGGATAGCGGTACTCGATCTCCTGCGGCTCGGGGGCCTCGGCGGGGGTGGGGGCGCTCTCGTCGCCGGCTTCCTTGGCGCGCTTGCGGGCCCGCTCGTAGAAGTACTCGACGAGCGTGGTGCCGTGGTGGGCGTCGATGAAGTGCTGCAGCGAGCGCGGCAAGCCGAACTCGCGAGCAAGTTCCAGGCCGTCCTTGACATGGCCGACGATGACCAGCAGACTCATGGCGGGGCTGAGCTTGTCGTGCTTGTTGGGGCCGCCGGACTGGTTCTCGACGAAGTACTCGGGCTTGTTCATCTTCCCGATGTCGTGGTAGAGCGCGCCGACGTAGGTCAGCAGGGCGTTGGCGCCGATGGCGTCGGCGGCGGTCTCGGCGATGCTGGCGACGTTGAGCGAGTGGTTGTAGGTGCCCGGGGCCCGCTGCTGGAGTTCGCGCAGCAGCGGCTGCTTGGGGTCGCGCAGCTCGATGAGCGTCATGCCGGTGGTGATGTCGAAGAGGCGCTCGATGGTGGGGAGGATGAACAGCGTCACGCCGCCGACGAGCAGGCCGCCGGCGCCGCCGAAGCCGGAATCCCAGAGGATCT
>JBICIE010000246.1:0-3500 GCA_043101635.1 Phycisphaerales bacterium JB039
CTCGAGTGGGTGCTCCAGGAGGCCGTGCCCGGCGGCGCGACCCCGGCGTGGGCCCGCGCGCTCGCCGGGCGCCGGCTCACCGACGTGCTCGACGACGCGGACCGCGCGTGGGCCCGGCGACGGACCGCGGCCAGACCACCCAGGCCCAGCAGGGCCAGAGCGCCCGGCGCCGGCACCCAGGCGGCGCCGCTGAAGACCTCGCTGGAGGTCATCGGGCTGGTCAGCGAGGACAGGTACATGCCCGCGCCAAGGTCGTAGCGGTGGATGGTGTCGCCGGCCTCGTCCTCGACGAGATAGGCGATGCCGTTGCCGATGGCCAGGCCGTCGATGTCGGTCTCGCCGGCGGGATAGGCAGTGATGAGGTTGATGGCGCCGGAGCCGAAGACGTCGATGGAATACAGGCCGCTGCCCGGCGACGTGTCGTCGTTGGTGCCGTAGAACAGGCCGTCGGCCGGGTTGTAGGCCAGCCCGCCGAAGTCGAAGTCGCCATCTTCATAGTCGAGCGCAATCTCTGCCACGCCCGTATCCGGGTCGATCTTGTACACGGCCTCGTTGGCGATGTTCGGCGTGCCGTACACGAACCCGTTTGCGAACGCAAGCCCGGTCATCGACTTGGCGGCGCCGGCGAAGGTGATCGTCACCTCGTTCGTCGGGGCGCCGGAGCCGAGCGGGCCGGAGCGCAGGATCGAGCCGTCATTGGCGTAGACCAGGCCATTGCCGTAGGCCATGCCCCACACCTCGACGCCGCTCCAAAGCACCGTCGACATGCCGGAAGTCACATCGACTTCCCACGCGTTCGGACCACCGCTGGTGTCATCATGACCAACGAGCAACTGCGCGTTGGCGGCAGTGGCGCCAGCGAGCAGAGCCAGAGCAAAAACAGACTTCTTCATGAACTCCTCCTTCTAGTCTTCACGTCCCCCGCGACGAACAGCCATCGCCGGCGGGCGCAGCCCACGGGACCCTGAGTCAACGTTGATGCGGGCCCTCTCTCGTCCTCCGGCGCCGCGCATGACCACGGCGCCACTTGTCTCTCACCGGCAGTATCCCGGATTTGGCCGCGTCCATCAACCCCTTTCCGCGGCTATTGCACAAAAAGACCGAGTTTTTTGCGAACTTGCGCCGGCGGCCTACTTCAGCAGGCGCTCCAGGAAGTGGATGTCCACCCCCCCATCTCGGAAGGCAGAGTTCTGCATCAGGGTCTGATGCAGTCCGATCGTCGTTTTTATCGGTCCTATCCGGAACTCCCGCAGGGCCCGAGCCATCCGCTCGATGCACTGGGCCCGGTCGTCGGCGTGCACGATCAGCTTGCCCACCATCGAGTCGTACGTCGGCGGGACCATATAGCCGGGGACCACATGCGAGTCGAGGCGCACGCCGGGTCCGCCCGGGACCTCGTAGGTGTCGATCCGCCCGGCGCTGGGCCGGAAGCCATGCTCGGGGTCCTCAGCGTTGATCCGGCACTCCATGGCGTGGCCACGGATCTCGATGTCTCGCTGGCGGAAGGGCAGCTTCTCGCCCGCGGCCACCAGGATCGACATCTTGACGATGTCCACCCCGGTGATCATCTCGGTGACCGGGTGCTCCACCTGCACCCGGGTGTTCACCTCGAGCATGTAGAAGTTCTGCTTGTCATCCATCAGGAACTCGACGGTGGCGGCGCCGGAGTACTCGGCCGAGCGGACCAGCCTGGCGGCGGCCTCGCAGGCGGCGTCGCGCTTGCGGCGGTCGATCCCCGGGGCCGGGGCCTCCTCGATGAGCTTCTGGTGGCGGCGCTGCGTCGAGCAGTCGCGCTCGAACAGATGGATGGCGTGCCCGTGCTTGTCGCCGAGCACCTGCACTTCGACGTGGCGGGCGTTCTCGAGGAACTTCTCGATGAAGACGGCGCCGTTGCCGAAGGCGGCCTGGGCCTCCTGCTGGGCCTTCTTGATGCTGGCCCGCAGCGTCGCCTCGTTGTGGCAGACGCGCATGCCGCGCCCGCCCCCGCCGGCCGCGGCCTTGATGATCACCGGATAGCCGATCTCGTCGGCAAGCTCAGCCGCCTCGTCCTCGCTCTCAATGGCGCCCTCGGAGCCGGGGAAGACCGGCGCCTTGGCGGCCTTGGCGGCCTTCTTGGCCTCGACCTTGTCGCCGAGCTTGCCCATCGCCTCGGGGCTGGGCCCGATGAACTCGATGCGGCAGTCGCGGCAGATCTGCGCGAAGTCGGCCCGCTCCGCCAGGAAGCCGTACCCGGGATGAATGGCGTCGACATCGGCGATCTCGGCGGCGCTGATGATCCGCGAGATGTTCAGGTACGAGTCGCGCGACGGCCCCTTGCCGATGCAGATGGCCCGGTCCGCCAGGCGCAGGTACGGGGCGCCGGCGTCGGCCTGCGAGTACACGCAGACACTCTCGATGCCGAGTTCGCGGCAGGCGCGGATGATCCGCAGCGCGATCTCGCCGCGGTTTGCTATCAGAATGCGTCGGAACATTCGCGCGCCCGGGCTCGGCTCAGGCCGGCTTTACAAGAAAGAGCTTCTGGCCGAACTCGACGGCGTCTCCGTTGCCGACGAGCACCTTCTCGATACGACCGGTGATCTCGGCCTTGATCTCATTGAAGACCTTCATCGCTTCCACCAGACAGACCACCGAATCGGCGCTGACCTCCTGGCCCGGCTTCACGAAGGGGCCGGAATCCGGATCGGGCGCCGAGTAGAACGTCCCGACCATGGGGCTCTCGATCGCCACCAGGCCATCGTCGCCCTCCTCGGTCTCGATCGTCGCTGGCACGGGCGCCGGCGCCGCCGACGCCCCGGCGCCGGCCATCGGCGCAACGCTGACCATCGGCGGAGCGCTGCCGCCCCGCTTGATCGTCACCGTCTCCTGCTGATCCTGCAGATCAAGCTCCGAAAGGTCGTTCTCGACCATCAGCTTGACCAGTTCCTTGAGCTTGCGGATATCGATCATCGCTTCAGGCCCTTTGAATCCGGGCTGCGGCTCCCGAAACGCCGCCGCCGGCCCCGGCGCAAGGACTGCGCTGTGGGCGTCCCGATCGTGCGCTGCGCCGACGCCCCGACCCACGATCGCGGGCCCCGATGATACCGCCGCGCCGCGCCGCCCGCCGGCTGTCAGACCTTCCGGTCCAGCAGGCGGTACTGCACAGCCTCCGAGACGTGCGCCATCCGCAGACGGTCCTCGCCCGCCAGGTCGGCCAGCGTCCGGGCCACCCGGCGGATCTTGTCGTAGGCTCGGGCCGAGAGCCCGAGTTCCGTCATCGCCTGCCCCAGCAGCGCATGGGCGTCGTCATCCATCGGCGCCAGCTTGTCCAGGTCCTTCCCTCGCAGCCGGGCGTTGGCAACCGGCCCCTGGCGCGCCTTCTGGCGCTCGCGGGCCGCCGCGGCCTGCTCGCGCATCTCCGCCGAGGATGTTCCCGGGGGCCCATTGCGCCGCGTGAGCTGCTCCCACGGCACCGCCGGCGCCTCCACGTGCACATCGATCCGATCCAGCAGCGGCCCGCTGAT
>JBICIE010000247.1:0-9379 GCA_043101635.1 Phycisphaerales bacterium JB039
GCGAGGGTGTCGTCGTACTGGTTCGGCTCGGCGGCCTCGAGGCGGTCCGCGTTGATGCGGTCGTGTTCCTGGGCGCCGGCGCCGACCGGCAGGTCGGCGCCGCGGCGGGACGCGGCGGCGATGTCGCGCAGCGTCTGGGGATTGAGACTGCTGACGACGCGCTCGCCCTGGTACTGGGCGCCGGGGACAACCGCGCCCTGGGGATCGCCGATGCCGATGGCGATGATGCGCACGCCGCGCTCGCCGGCCTCGGCGGCGGCCTGGAGCGGGAAGCTCTCCTGATCGTCGCCGTCGGTGATCAGGATGATGTCGCGCTGGCGGCCCTCCTCCTCGTCGAACAGTTCGTTGAGCGTGGTGCGGATCGCGTCGCCGATGAGCGTGCCGCCGCGGGAGACGCTCTCGGGGCTGAGTTCATCGAGGGCCAGGCGCACGAAGCCGTAGTCGGTGGTCAGCGGGGCCTTGATGACGGAGCTGCCGGCGAAGGCGATGAGGGCGACGCGGTCGCCGCGGAGGGAGCCGAGCAGATCGCCGATCCAGAGCTTGGCGCGCTCGAGGCGGTCGGGGGCGAGGTCGCGGGCCAGCATGCTGCGCGAGACATCCAGCAGGATGGCGATGTCGCGTCCCTGGCGCTGGATCTGCCGCTCCTGCGGGCTGTGCTGTGGGCGGGCCAGCGCGACGATCACCAGCGCGATGGCGCCGAGAAGCGCCGAAGCGCGTGCGCTGCGCCTCGAGCGGCTGGCGCCCGGCGCAACGATCGGCGCAACGGTCGCAGGGACGATGCGCGACAGAGCCCGGCGCCGGCGCCACCCGGCGAGCGCGAGCCCGGCGACCAGCGGCGGCACGCCCCAGAGCAGCAGCAGCATGTCCGGCTGGGCCCACTTGATCACGGCAGCCTCCGGAGCACGGTGATCCGCAGCAGCAGATCGGCGAGCAGGGCGCCGAGCGCGGCCATCGCCACGGGGGCGAAATGCTCATCGACCTCGGTGTACTCGATGGACTCGACCTGGGTCTTCTCGAGCCGGTCAATCTCGGCGTAGACGTCGCGCAGGGTGTCGGCATCCGACGCCAGGAAGTAGCGTCCGCCGGCGCCCTGGGCGACGCTGCGCAGCGTGGCCTCATCGACCTCGCGGTCGGGTCGCATGATGCCGAGGAAGCCGGGTTCTTCGCCGCCGGGCGAGCCGATCCCGATGGTGTAGATGCGGATGCCCCATTCGGCCGCCAGCGCCGCGGCCTGCTCGGGCGCGATCTGGCCGGCGTTGTTGCGTCCGTCGGTCAGCACGATCATGATCTTGCTGTCGAAGGTGGTGGAGGCGTCGATGACCTCATCGCTGCGGCCGCGCAGATCCTCCTCGGCCCGCTTGAGGCGGGCGGCGCCGAGCGCCATGGCGTCGCCGATCGCGGTGCCGCTCTCGGAGCGGATGCGCTCGACGACGAGGCCATCGACGAGATCGAGCAGGGCGTCGTGCGCGTGTACGAGCGGGCAGATGGTGTCTGCGTAGCGTGCGAAGGCGATCAGGCCGATCAGGTCGCCCTGGCGGCCGCGCAGGGAGCGCCCGTCGCCGGCGACGAACTGGGCGAAGACGCGCTTGACGACCTCCAGGCGCGACAGGGTTTCATCGCCATAGCGCATCTCCTCGGCCATGGAGAGCGAGCGGTCGACGACCATCTGAATGGCGACGGCGTCGCGCGACGTTCTGATCTCGCCGCTGACATCCTGCGGGCGCGCCAGCGCGACGATCAGCAGGCAGGCGGCGGCCAGGCGCGCCGCGGCGGGGAGCCACGCCAAGCGCTGGCGCCAGGAGGGGGCGAGGCCGGCGGCGATCGGCGCCGTCGGCAGCGACAGGCGGGCCCGGCGGCGCCGGCGCCAGAGCAGAATCAGTCCGGGCGCCAGCGCCAGCAACCAGAGCGCTTCGGGGGCGGCGAAGCGGTCGATCATCGGCTGGCCTCCCGCAGGCTGGTGCGCCACGCGACGAGGGCCTCGATGGACGCGGTTGCGTCCTCGAGCACGGCAGCATCATCGGTCGCGGCGCCGCTGAAGAGCGCTTCATCGGCGCCGGCGAGGTAGCGTTCGACCTTCGCGAGGGTCGCGGCGGGCACAAGGCGCCGGGCGATGTCGACAAGTTCCAGGGATGTGGCGCCGGCGGTCTCGGCGCCGAGCAGCCGGCACAGGGCGGGGCGCACAGCGCCATCGATCTCCGCCGCGCTGATGCGCGTGTCGCCTGACCGCATCGCGGCCAGGGCGACGCGGGCAGTACGCACGGGATCGTGCGCGGGGCCCTCGCGACGGGCCCGGCGGGTGATGGCTGCTGCGATCGCGATTGCCGCAATGGCGCCGGCGCCGGCTGCTCCGGCAATCCACGGCCAGGGACCGGCGCCGGGGTCCGCCGCCGGGAGCGGCGCCGGGCCGAGCGGCTCGCCGATGGTCAGTTCCTCGGGCGGTTCATCGAGCACGGAGCGCACCTCGATGCGCATCGGCTGACTGCGCAGTGAGGCCGGCTGCCGGTCCTCGCCTTCGAACTCAACCGCGATGGACGGTATCTCGTACTCCCCGGCGAGAAACGGGGCGAGGGTGTAGATGCGGGTCACGATGTGTCGTCCATCATCGGTTCGCTTCGGCGGCAGGCCGAGTTGATCGATGATGGAGAACTCGCCGATCGACTGGCCAAGCTCGGGCCAGCGCACCGCCACGCCCGGCGGGCATGTCGCTTCCAGACGCAGGCGCAGCGTCTCAGCCGTCGACAGACTTGAGCGTTCCGCCCGCACCAGCAGGGCAAGCGGGCCCGTCTGCACGCTGGTCTCGATCGGCCCGGCCACGGCTACGGCCGGCGCAAGGATCGCGATGACGGCGAGCGCCCTCATCGCCCTGTCCCCCGCGCTCGCAGTCCGCGCACGAGATCGGCGATGAGCGGCCGATCGGTTGCCAGGTCGATGAGCTGCGCGCCGGTACGGGCGCACAGGGCGCCGAACTCCGCGCCTTGCCGATCGAAGTGCTCGCGCAGCTCGCGCCTGAGGCGTCGCGACGAGGCGTCGACGGTCAGGCGCAGGCCGGATTCGGGATCTTCAACCGTCAGCAGGCCCGCCGGCGGAAGGTCGCGTTCCCGCGGATCGGTCAGGCGCACGGCCGTGATATCGTGACGTCGGCCGAGCGCGCCGAGCGGCCGCTCGACATCCCGCATCGATGGAAGCAGGAAGTCGCTGATGACGAACATCACCGCGCGCCGGCGGATCGTGCTCGCAAGTGTTCGCAGGGCGAGCGGCAGGTCGGTGCCGCGTCCAGCGGCCTGGCTGTCCATGGCGGCGTCCAGCAGGGCCGAGATGTGGCGCGTGCCCTTGGACGGGGCGATGAACCGCTCGATTCGATCGGTGAAGGTGAGCAGGCCGACGCGATCGTTGTTGTCGGTGGCGACGGTGGCCAGCACCGCCGCGGCCTCGCGCAGCAGGTCGGTCTTGAGCCGGTCGGTGGAACCGAAGCGTCCCGAAGCGCTGAGATCGAGGGCAAGCATGACGGTCAGCTCGCGCTCCTCGACGAACTCCTTGATGAAGGGCCTGCCGGTGCGGGCGGTGACGTTCCAGTCGATGGCGCGGACATCGTCGCCGGGCTGGTACTCGCGGACCTCGGCGAACTCGATGCCGCGTCCCTTGTAGGCGCTGAGGTAGTCGCCGGCAAAGAGGCTGTCGACCTTGCGCCGGGCACGGAGCTTGAGTCTGCGCAGCTCGGGGGCGGCGGCGGTGCGTGGCCGGCGCGTGGCCGCGATGGGGCCGCGGGCGGTCATGGGGCGGGAACGCTCGCCAGCAGACGGGTGACGATGTCATCGCTGGACACGCCGTCGGCCTGGGCCTCGTAGCTGATGATGATGCGATGGCGCAGCACATCCGGGGCGACGCGCTTGATGTCCGAGGGCGTGACGTAGCCGCGCCCCTCGAGGAAGGCCCGGGCCCGGGCGGCAAGCACCAGGTTGATCGGGGCCCGGGGCGAAGCGCCGTACTCGACGTACCCGGCCAGATCCGGGTCCAGGGCGCCGATGTTTCGGGTCGCCTGCGCGAGGTCGACGGCGTAGTCCTTGATCTTGCCATCGACGTAGATCTGATCGACGACGTTGCGCGAGGCGTGGATCTCGCCCAGGTCGATGGAGGCCTCCGGCATGAGCTTCGGGCGGCTGGTGGCGGCCATGCGATCGACGATGGCGCGTTCATCTTCGCGGGTGGGGTACTCGACCTTGAGCTTGAGCATGAAGCGGTCCATCTGCGCTTCCGGGAGCGGGTAGGTGCCCTCCTGCTCGATGGGGTTCTGCGTCGCCAGCACGAGGAAGGGCTCATCGAGGCGATAGGTCGTGTCCCCGATGGTGACGCTGCGCTCCTGCATGGCCTCCAGCAGGGCGCTCTGGACCTTGGCGGGGGCGCGGTTGATCTCGTCGGCCAGCACGATGTTGGCGAAGATCGGGCCCTTGCGAGGGGTGAAGGTGTGCTCGCGGGGGTCGTAGATCAGCATACCGATCAGGTCGGCGGGCAGCAGGTCGGGGGTGAACTGGACGCGGCTGAAGCGGGCGTGGATGGCGCCGGCGAGGGCGGAGACCGTGAGGGTCTTGGCAAGGCCGGGGACGCCCTCCAGCAGTACGTGGCCGCCGGTGAGCAGGCTGATCAGCAGCCCCTCGATCATGGACTGCTGGCCGACGACGATCTGGCCGATGGAGTCCACCAGGCGCCGGATGATCGGGCTGTGGTCTTCGATGAGGCGGTCGATCTCGGCTGGGGCAGTTGCGCTCATGAGGCCTCCGGACGCGTGGCGAGAACGCACGATAGTTGCGCCGACCACAGAGATGCGATCGGGGCGGGCCTCTGTCAGGGGATTGTCAAGAAGTGGGCCGGGCGCGCCGTCAGTGGTAGGGGGAGTCGCGGAGGACGGTCTCGCCGGATCGGCGCAGGGCCTGCTCGCGACGCTCGGCGAGGGTCGGCGCGACGCCGATGCGCTGCTCGGCCGGGCGCAGGCGGGGCGGCCAGGGCTCCTCGCCGACGGCGCCCTCGGGGGCAGCGCAGCCGGCCATGGCGGCGATTGTCGCCGCGAGTCCGTTTGCAACAGCGGCGCGCCACAAGGGGCGCCTCTCGACTTGCTTGCCGCTCAAGGAAGCTCTCTCCGGACCGGTCCGCGACCGCGCGGGCGTCTCCACTCCTTCACTCGACGATCAACTGACCGGATTTCAAGGGCGCCCGCGGGCGGGTTCCTGCGCGGGCGGGATCCTGGGCAGCCTGCCCAGCCTCGGGGGGCCGCGCGGGCGCGTTCTCGGGCGTGGGTCCACGGTGGCCTCAGCAGCCCTTCCAGACCTGTACGGGCGGCCGGCGGGCTGAGTTCCCGCGGCGGGGCGCTCGGAGGCCCTGCCGCCGCGTACGATCCCGACCCTTGCAGTGGGGAGACCGATGATCCGAGCCGCTTTCAGCACACTGGTCTGTCCGGAATGGAAGCTCGACCATGTGGCCGCGCAGGCGGCTGCGTATGGATTCGACGGGGTCGAACTGCGCACGTTCGGGTTCGGTTCGACCCGTTCGGCGTGCGACCCGGCGATGACGGATCCGGAGAAGGTGCGCCGGGCCTTCGACAGCGCCGGGATCGACATCGCGTGTCTGGCGACGTCGATCCGGCTGGATCAGCCCATCCGGCCCCGCGTGATCGGGCGGACGGCGTTTTTTGACCAGGAGCGGTCGGTGCGCGAGGCCCGCCGCCTGATCGACCTGGCCAGCGCCCTGGGGGCGCCGCTGGTGCGGATCTTCGGGTTCGAGGTCGGCCCGGGGGAGACACTGGCGAGCACGACGAAGCTGATCCTGTGGCGGCTCGGCATGGTGCTGGACCAGGCCCACAACCGCGGCGTGCGGATCGCGCTGGAGAACGGGGGCTCGTTCTCCTCCGCCGCAGAATTGCGGGACCTGATTCGGCGGCAGGCGCATCCACTGTTGAGCGCGGCCTACGGGCTTGCGCCCGGCGCCGCCGCGGGCGACGCGCCCGGGGATGCGGTCCGGACGCTCAGTTCGGACCTTGCGCTGGCGCGCGTGAAGGATCTGGACGAATCGGGCAACCCGGTTCCGCTTGGACGGGGCGTCCAGCCCGTGGGCGAATTCGTGGGCGCGCTGGGGGCCGCAGGCTTCGACGGCTGGGTGGTCTATGAGTGGGACCGGGCCTGGAACGACGCGCTGGCCGGGCCGGACGCCGTGCTCCCGGGCGTGGCCGAGCGCCTGTATCAGTGGGCCGCGCCTGCGGCCCGCGCCATCGCGTAGGGCATGCCCCGGCTGCCGGTCTTTCCCGCAGCGGCGCTCCCGGAATCGCCGGGTGACCTGGAGCGGGCCCTTCGTGCCGCCGGCTGCGGCGAGGTGCGCTTCGGGCGCCACGACCGCATGCTGTACGCGACCGACGCCTCGAACTACCAGGTCGAGCCGGTCGGCGTGGTGATCCCGCGGTCGGTCGCGGAAGCGGTGCGGGCGGTCGGGGTGTGCGCCGCGGGCAGCGCCGCGATCCTGGCCCGCGGCGGCGGGACGAGCCTGGCCGGCCAGTGCACCAGTGAAGCGGTGGTGCTGGATGTCTCCAGCGCGGTCAACCGCGTGCTGGCAGTGGATGTCGAGGGGCGGTCCTGCCGCGTCGAGCCGGGGGTCACCATCGATGATCTCAACGACGAATTGCGCCACAGCGGGCTGATGTTCGCGCCGGATCCGGCGACGGCCCGGCACGCCAACATCGGCGGGTGCATCGGCAACAACGCGGCCGGGGCCCGTTCGATCCGTTACGGGCGGACCAGCGAGAACGTGCTCGGGATCGAGGCGCTGCTGGTCGATGGCCGGCGGGCGTGGTTTCGGCGCGGCGCGGGGGCATCCAATGCGGCGGTGCGTTCGCTGACGCAGGGGGTAATCGACATCGTGGGCGCGCATCGCGGGCTGATCCGCGAGCGCTTCCCGAAGACCATCCGGCGCAACGCCGGGTACAGCCTGGACCTGATCCTCGATCAGATCGAGGAGGCCGAGTCGAACGGTGGCGATCCGCTGGAGACGGTGAACCTTGCGAGCCTGCTGTGCGGCAGCGAGGGGACCTTGGCGGTCACGCTGGGAGCGGAACTGCGCCTGCGGGAGACGCCGCGTCACAAGGGGCTGGCGACGCTGGGCTTCGACTCGCTGGAGGCGGCGATCGAGGCGGTGGCGCCGATCCTCCAGACGCGCCCGGTGGCGGTGGAACTGCTCGATGACATGGTGCTGCGCGTGGCGCGGGGCAATATCGAGTACCGGCGATACGCCGACCTGATGCCACCGGTGGCGGGCAAGCCGGCGCGGGCGGTGCTGTACGTCGAGTACTTTTCCGAGTTGCCGGGCGACGAGGGGGCCGAGGAGATCGAGGCGTCGTTTCGCAGGCTGAGCGCCGCAGCGCCGCAGGCGGCGATGCGCGGGCGCCGGACGCCGGAGGCGATGGCGGGCCCGTGGAAGCTGCGCAAGGCGGGCGAGCCGCTGCTGCACGGGATCGCGGGGGATCGCCGGCCGTTGAGCTTCGTGGAGGACAACGCGGTTCCGGTGGAGAACCTGGCCGAATTCGTGCGCCGGTTCAAGCAGATCGTGGCGAGTCACGGCACAACGGCGGCGTACTGGGCCCACGCGTCGGTGGGGGTGCTGCACGTGCGCCCGCTGCTGGACCTGCGCGATCCGGAGGATGAGCGGCGCATGCAGGCGATCGCCGTCGAAGTGGCCGACCTCGCCCGCGAGCTTGGCGGGGTGATGTCCGGCGAGCACGGGGACGGGCGGGTGCGATCGCCCTTGCTGGAGCGGTTCTACGGGCCGGGCCTGATGGGCGTCTTCCGGCAGGTCAAGGAGCTGTTCGACCCACAGTATCTGCTGAATCCGGGCAACATCGTGCCGCGGCCCGGCGGCGGAAGCGAGATCGGATCGATCACGCAGCGCACGCGCGTGCGCCCCGGCGAGGTGATCGTCGATGTGGTCGGCAGCGCGCAGGGCGAGACCTTCTTCGATTACAGCGACCAGCACGGGCTGCGCGGCGCTGTCGAGATGTGCAACGGCGCCGGCGTCTGCCGCAAGAAGTCCGGCGGCGTAATGTGCCCGAGCTTCAAGGCGACGCTGGATGAGCGGCACTCCACGCGGGGGCGAGGCAACGCCCTGCGCCTGGCGATCACCGGGCAGTTGACCGGCGGCAAGGCGCCCTGGAACGACCCCGAGACGCTCGAGACGCTCGACCTGTGCCTGAGCTGCAAGGCGTGCAAGGCGGAGTGCCCGAGCAACGTCGATATCGCGCGCCTGAAGGCGGAGTACCTGGCGCAGGGGTATCGGGCGCAGGGGGCGCCGGTGAGCGCCCGCATTGTCGGGCATGTGCGCACGCTGAGCCGGCTGGGGGCGATCGCTCCGGGGTTCTCAAATGCGATCGCAACGTCGGCGCCGGGGCGCTGGGCGCTCGGGCGTTTGATCGATCTGGATCCGCGCAGGTCGCTGCCGCCGCTGCGCACGTCGCTGAGGCGCCGGTGGGGGGGGCGGGCAGCCGGCGCGCTCGATCCCGGGGCGGACGCCCCGTCGGTGGCGCTGTTTGCCGACTGTTTCACGATGTACAACGAGCCGCACATCGGGCTGGCGGCGCGGCGGCTGCTGGAGGCGTTCGGCTACCGGGTGCGCCTGGTGGACGCCGGTTGCTGCGGGCGGGCGATGATCTCGATGGGGCTGCTGGAGCAGGCGCGGGGGACGATCGGCGCAACAGCCGAGCGGCTGGAGGGGAGCCTTGGAGTCGGCGAGCCGCTGCTGGTCCTGGAGCCATCGTGCCTGTCGGCGATCGCCGATGACTGGCGCCGGCTGAAGCTGGATGTGTCCGCGGATGTGCGCGCACGGATCGCCGATCGGGCTCAGCTCGTCGAGCAGTTCCTGGAGCGGCGGTGGGGCGCCCATCCGCGCCGACCGGAGATGGCGGGGCCATCGCGCGGCGTCCTGCTCCACGCCCACTGCCATCAGAAGGCCTTGTGGGGCGCCGAATCGAGCGGCGATTTGCTCGGGCGCATCGTCGGCCAGCGTCTGCGCGTGCCCGACACCACCTGCTGCGGCATGGCCGGGGCGTTCGGATACAGCCGCAGGCGGTTCGACCTGTCGATGAAGATCGGTGAACTGTCGGTCTTCCCGGCGGTGCGCGAAGCCCCGGAGGCTGCGATCTGCGCACCGGGAACCTCGTGTCGGCATCAGATCCGGGATGGGACCGGGCGCGAGGCCGCGCATCCGGTGGAAGTGCTTGCAGATCTGCTCGCGAAGCCCGGCCGCTGAACCGGCCGCGGGAGAAGGGGAACCTGCCGCGGAGTGGCGGGCCGTCTGAGGACGCTCAGTCCGCGGCGCCGAGGTCGCCCTCGAACTCGCGCCGATGCCCGTC
>JBICIE010000248.1:0-2957 GCA_043101635.1 Phycisphaerales bacterium JB039
CAAGGCCTTCGGCCTGAAGAACGACCGCTGCGCCCCTGAGCCGCTACGCCGGCGCCAGCCGCCGCGCTGCCAGATCCGCCAGCAGAAACCCGGCCTCCGTCAGCCGCAGCCTCTCCGGATCGCACGCCAGCACGCCCTCCGCCTCCAGGGCCGCCGCCTCGCGTTCGATTGCCTCGACCGCGCCTTCTCCAAATGCGCGCTGCGCCTCCTCCAACACGCCCGCCCGCTCCAGCCCCTCGCGCAGCCGGATCCCCATCATGATCCGCTCCACCAGCGCCCGCCGCCCGTCCGGCGCCTCAACATCCACCGCCGGCGCAAAGCCCGCATCATCACCCGACAGATAGTCATCCAGCCGCGCCACGTTCTTCCAGCGCCATCCCGCTACGTGCGCTGAAGCGCTCGGTCCCGCCGCCAGCCACTGCTCGCCGCGCCAGTACGCCAGGTTGTGCAGGCTCTCCTGCCCCCGGCGCGCAAAGTTGCTCACCTCGTAGCGCGCCAGCCCCGCCCGCCCGAGCGTCTCCACCGTCAACTCGTACATGTCCGCTTCGAGTTCCTCATCCGCCCGCGCGAACTCCCCGCGCTCCATGCGCTTCGTCATCGCCGTGTTCGGCTCGTACGTCAGCGCATAGCACGACATGTGCTCGACCCCCTGTTCCAGCCCCCGCTCCAGATCGCGCTGCCACTCCTCCAGCGTCTGTCCCGGGATCGCGAAGATCAGGTCCACGCTCGTCCGCTCGATGCCCGCCTGCCGGGCCAGCTCCAGCGCCCGCCCGACGTTCGCCGGCTCGTGCCACCGCTCCAGCGTCTTCAGATGCCGGGCCTCGAACGACTGGGCCCCGACGCTCACCCGGTCCACCCCGCCGGCCCGCAGCGCCCGCATCAGCTCCGGCGTGACCGTCTCCGGGTTGCACTCGACCGTGAACTCCCCCCGCCCGCCGCGGATCTCCGACAGGTCGTAGTATCTCTCCAGAGCCGCCAGCAGCCGCTCCCACAGCTCGACCCGCAGCAGGCTCGGCGTCCCGCCCCCCACGAAGATCGTTCGCAGGGGCCGGGCGGCAAAGGGCGCCAGGGCCTCCAGTTCGCGGATCAGCCGGCCGGTGAACGCCTCCTGGCGGTCTCTGGAGTCAACGATGCTGTAGAAATCGCAGTAGTGGCACTTGTGGAAGCAGAATGGCGCGTGAAGGTACAGTGACGCTGGACGCGAGCCGCCCTCGGGGGCCGCGGAAAGCTCCCGAAGCGGATTCTGGTGCTGCCGAGGCCATTGCCCGATCCGGATCATCGCGATATGTTGGCCTGTGCAGTCGGCCTCGGCCACACCGGCGGCGAAGAACAAGTACGGCCAGGCCCGTGGGGACGGGCCGGGAAAGGACGGATCAGTGACATTCTCCCTCGTTCTGGTGAAAGACGACGGCTCCACCAAGGAGATCCGCATCACGCGCTCGCGGATCATCGGCCGGGAGGAGGAGTGCGACCTGCGCATCCCGGCGCCGACCGTGTCGCGCGAGCATTGTGAGGTCGTCGTCGAGCCGGGCCAGCCCCCTCAGATCAAGGATCTGGCCTCCAGCAACGGCACCTTCGTCAATGGCAATCAAGTTGATGAGGCCGAGTTGCACGCCGGCGACGTCCTCTCCATCGGACCGGCCAACTTCGTCATCCGGATCGATGGTCAGCCGGCCCAGATCGACCAGCAGGCCGTCGCCAAGGCCGCCGCCAAGGCCCTGGCGGCCTCCGCGGCCACCGACGGAGCCGGCCACGCGCCGGCCCCCTCCACCGGGCGCCCAAGCCTCCTTGAGAGCGACGAGGACATCAGCAAGGCCCTCGACGAGGAGGCCAGTGGCATGGGGGACTTCGATTTCAGCATGGATGATGAGGACGATCAGCCGCCGCTCTGAGGCGCTTCGGGCTCAACGCGCTTGCCCCGCTTGCCACCTTCGGCGCCCACCGCCTCCGCGGAGCTCTCCACCGGCTTCTCCGCCAGCGGCACGCGGATGTTGGTCCCGCAGATCTTGCATCGCACCGTCCGCCCCCGGGCCGCGGCCGGCACCGCCAGCACCTTGCGGCAGACCAGGTTCGGGCACATGATGCGCACGGTGTCGCTCATTGTGATACCTCGCGGAGACCTTCTGGGACCCCAATCGGCGAGATCCGTCCCCGAGTTGAGCGCGGTATCGGACCCGCTCCGCTATCCTCTGCCGTGACACAGGGAACGCTTCACCCAGGTTCAGCAGCGATCGCCCCGGCCGCCGGGCGAGGGACCGCCACCGCCGTCGTCGGCCTCCAGTGGGGCGACGAGGGCAAGGGCAAGCTCGTCGATCTGCTCGCCGCCGACCACGATCTGATTGTCCGGTACAACGGCGGGGCCAACGCCGGCCATTCGGTGGTGGTCGGCTCGCAGCGCTACGCCCTCCACCTTGTTCCGTCCGGCATCCTCTACCCGGGCAAGACCGCCGTGATCGCCAACGGCGTCGCGGTCGACCCCGAGGCGCTGCTGAGCGAACTGGAAGGGCTCCAGCAGCGCGGGGTGGACACCTCCGGGCTCGTCGTCTCCTCGCGGGCCCACGTCGTCATGCCCTATCACAAGCACGAGGATGAACTGCGCGAGCTGGCCCTGGAGCGGGCCGGCGCCGGCGATGAGGTCCGCAGCCTCGCCATCGGCACCACCAAGCGCGGGATCGGGCCCTGCTACGCCGAAAAGGCCGGCCGGGCCACCGCCGTGCGAATGGGCGATCTGCTCCGCCCCGCCGAGCTTTCTCACAAGGTGCGGGTCGCCTGTAAGTTCAAGAACGCGGTCATGGAGGCGCTCACCGGCGCTCCCGGGCCATTCGATCCGGAGGAGATGACCGCGCGGATGGTCGAGGCCGGCCGGCGCCTCGCCCCCATGATCACCGACACCACCTATCTGCTGCACGACGCCCTCGGCGCCGGCAAACGGGTGCTCTTCGAGGGTGGCAACGCCA
>JBICIE010000249.1:0-5418 GCA_043101635.1 Phycisphaerales bacterium JB039
CATGGCCAGATTCAAGGCGGGCCCGGGCGCCCGGGCCGGGCACAGATCGGGGTCGTTTTCCCGTAGCCGGCGGCGGGTGAGCCGGGGTCAATTAGCCATGCAGACCTCGGCGGCGACCACGATCGAGGAGATCATGACCCGCGAGCCGGTGTGCGTAGATCCGAACACGACGATCCTGCAGCTCGCCCGCATCTTCGAGGACTACGAGATCTCGTCGGCGCCGGTGATCGACGGGGAGGGACGGCTGATCGGGATCGCCACCAAGACGGCCCTGATCCGGCGGTGCGCCGAGGGAACCGGCAACACGCCGCCGGCTTACCTCTTCGAGATCCTCGCCGAGCAGGGGGGCGAGGACACTGAGGTCATCCCCGAGACGCTCATCACGGTGGATGACTTCATGAATGAGGAACCCCTGACGGCCAGAGCCGGCGAGCGGGTGTCGGATGTGGCGGCCCGGATGATCGAAGCGCGATCGCACCGGGTAACCGTCATCGATAAGGAGCGGTTCCCGATCGGCATCGTCACAAGCCTCGACCTGCTCCGTCTGCTGTGACCAGCGCAGCGCTCAGGCGGGGCGCTCCAGAATCTCGGTAACCGCGGGATGCGCGGCCAGTTCGGCGGCCCGGAGGTGGGCGACCTCGCGCTCGATCTGCAGCACGGGGCGATGAAGGTCCAGATGGGGGCGCAGGGCCCCGAGGAATCGGGGCGGGGCGAGGATCACCAGTTCACCATCCCTGGCGGGCGCGTGGCTCGCCAGCCAGGCGCTGACATCGCGCGCAAAGCGCCGCAGCGACTCGGCCTGCTGGCCACCGGGCGCCACCAGGTGGGGCGGCGCTGTCGCCGGCCCGTGCCCGAGCACTGTCGGCCGGCCGTGCTCGTGATCATCCTCCCACTGGTTCTGCAGCTCGCCGACCTCCTCGATCCGCCAGCCGGTCCTGGTCGGGACGCAGCGCAGGAGCCTGGCGTGGCGGGCGTCGACCGCGGCGATCCACCGGGGTTGGCGATCATCTGCCATGGCTGATCTCCAGAGGCGCGAATCACTGAATGATGTACCCCATGCGCCATGCGCCGCCACGGGAATTTGACCCTGTCTGTGGGGGATATCGCCGGCGCCGGGGAGGGGCGGCGCCATGGGGTAGAATCGGCCCCGATCGCCGGATATCGGGCCTGCCGGCGGGCGGCGGGCCGGCGCCGAGCACCGCATGAAGTACCTCTCCGCCCAGGCCGCGCACTTCCTGCATCAGAAGCCCACGCAGCGCAACATCCGGGCCCTGGCGCGGTTCGTCTTCGTGCTGGCCCTGCTGGTGACGATCTACAGCACCCTGTTCCATTATGTGATGATGTGGGAGGGGCGGGATTACACCTGGCTGACGGGCTTCTACTGGACGCTGACGGTGATGTCCACGCTGGGCTTCGGCGACATCACGTTCCACAGTGATCTGGGACGGCTCTTCTCGATCATCGTGCTGCTCTCGGGGATCGTCTTCCTGCTGATCCTGCTGCCGTTCACGATCATTCAGTTCTTCTACGCGCCGTGGGTGGAGGCTCAGGCCATGGCGCGGGCGCCGCGGCAACTGCCGCCGGGGACCCACGGTCACGTCATCCTGACGCACCACGATCCGGTGACGGCCGCCCTGATCCGGAAGCTGGAGCAGTTCAACTACGACTACGTGCTGGTGATCCCCGAACTCGATGAGGCGGTGCAGTTGCACGACAGCGGGCTCCGCGTGGTGCTGGGGCAACTGGACGATCCGGAGACGTACCGGCGCATCCGGGCCGAGCAGGCGGCGCTGGTGGCGACGACGCACGATGACATCGTCAACACGACGATCGCCTTCACGGCCCGCCAGGTGGCGCCGGACACGCCGGTGATCGCCACGGCCGAGACCGGCACGGCGCTGGACATCCTGAGCCGGGCCGGCGCCGCCCGCGTGCTGCGCCTGGGCGACATGATGGGCAAGGCCCTTTCGCGCAGCATGGTCGGCGGAGACGCCGTGACGCACGTGGTCGGCTCGGTCGATGAACTGCTGATCGCCGAGGCCAACGCGCACCGGACGCCGCTGGTCGGCAAGACGCTGCGCGAGAACCACCTGCGCGAACTGGGCGTCAGCGTCGTGGGGCTGTGGGACCGCGGGCGCTTTCAGGACGCGTCCCCGGACACGGTGGTGGGCGAGAACACGATCCTGCTGCTGGCCGGCTCGGCCAGCCAGTTCGCCAACTACGACGAGCACTTCGTGATCTACAACGTCTCGGTCAAGCCGGTGGTCATCCTCGGCGGCGGACGCGTCGGGCGTGCCGCGGCCGAGGCCCTGACGACCCGCGGCGTCGAGTGGCGCATGGTCGAGCGTGAGCCCGACCACGCCCTGGATCCGCAGCGCACCATCATCGGCGACGCCGGCGATCCCGAGGTGCTCCGCAGCGCCGGGCTGCACGAGGCGCCGGCCGTGCTGGTGACGACGCACGATGACAATCTCAACACCTACCTGACCATCTACTGCCGCTCGGTGCGTCCCGACATCCAGATCGTCAGCCGGTGCACGCTGGAACGCAACGTCGACATGCTGCACCGGGCCGGGGCCGACTTCGTGCTCTCCTACGCTTCGATGGGCGCGATGAGCGTTTTCAATCTCATCGAGCGCAGCCAGATCATGACCATCGCCGAGGGGCTGGAACTGGTGCGCCTGCAGACGCCCGAGTCGCTGCACAACAAGTCGCTGGCCCGCTCCGGCGTGCGCGAGCAGACCGGCTGCACCATTGTCGCATTGCGCACCGAATCCGGCCGGCTGCTGATCAACCCGGAGGCCGAGACGCGCCTGGTGGCCGGGCGCGAGATGATCCTGGTCGGCAGCCGCGAATCACAGAGCCGGTTCCTGGAGCGGTTCGTGGAAGGTTGACCGACGCCTCACTTGGCCCGGGGCGCGGCCTGGACCGAAGCGCCGCGCCAGAACGCAATCAGGGCCTCCAGTTCCTCGGCGTTGCTTGCGCGGGCCTCGACAAGCTCCGCGTCGCGCTGACTCGCGGGGCGAAGCGGACCGCCAGGCCAGTGCTCTCCGATGCGCTGCCTCTCGGCAGCGCTCAGGCTCCAGGACAGCGGCGAGACGCCGCTGAGGTGGAACACGAATTTGCGCACCTTGATGGCGCGCGAGCCCTCCCAGTGCGCCCGGGCCAGTTCGAACTCCAGGCCGGTCCGGGAGATCTGCGTTGACGCCCTCGCCTTCTCCAGCGTCTCGAGCGGCCCGATGGTGGAATTCACCAGCCCGCCGCGGTTCGCCGGCCGCGGGCTGGAGGCGAGCGTGTCCGCCGCCGGCGCCGCCCGGATCTCGATGATGGCGATCCGCTCCGGGACGGTTTGCGGCGCGCCGCCGTCGAGCGTCTCCAGCAGCACATCCAGAATCGAGACCACGCCCGAGTTGTCGTAGTAGCCGCCATCCGCGGCGTGGTAGGCGCGCGCGGCGTCGACACCGGCGGCGACTTCCGGCGCCGCCTGCGGCGCAACATAGGGGAACGTCGCCGACAGGCGCGCCGCGGTGGCGACCCGGATATCACCTGCAGGCACGAACTCGAACAGGTCCTGGCGCATGGGAATCCAGGTCAGACTGTCCAAGCGGCGCACGCCCTCGCGCGGAGGCTCCCGGCCGATGGGGACCGGCGCCAGCAGCAGGCGCTGGCCGGTCTCCTGGAGCGTCGCATTGGCGATGTGAATCGGACGCCAGCCGTCCAGTACTCCGGGCGCCCAGTCGGACAGGCGGACCGGCCGGCCAAGCTCCGCGGACTGCGCGAGCCGGTCCGACCAGACGGCTTCCTGCGCCCAGCCGCGATCGATCCCCGGCATGAGGAAGCCCACGGCGGGGCGCCAGAGGTCCGGATAGGCCAGCCCCCACGCGGTGGCGTCGAGACTGGAGGCGCCGGACCGCTCGACGATCGACGCGAGCTGCTCAGGACCTGGCGGGCCGGCGTCACTGAAGGCGTCGATGTAGTACATGGTCGCGACGCCGCCGCCGGAGGCCGCGCTGAGCAGGTCGACGCAGGCGCCCAGATCGTCCAGTTCCGCGTGCAGACGCTCCAGCACGACCGCCGTCCAGTAGGATGCGGTGATCCCCCCGCCGCTCGCCGCAATCATGGCGCTGCGGAGGCCGGCCGGGCTGCCGTCGGCGCGCTCGGCCCAGCGTGACTCCAGTACTGTGGGAGCGGTCCGCTCGGAAGGAACCGCGGCGGGCCAGTCGTAGACGTTGTAGGTGTGCCGGAAGGGGAAGACGGTCTGCAGGATCGCGATCGCCACCAGCAGAATCGCGACGGCGGGAATCCGTCCGCGATCGAACTGGAACGACAGCAGCGACAGCAGCCACGTGAGCATCGCCAGGAGCATGTAGGCGAACGCAAGCGGCGCAAACCACGAATCCAGCCAGGGCGCCGCGCCCCCGAGCGCCGGCGCCGCCGGCGAGCCGATGAACCCGATGAGCAGGTACACCACCAGCGTGAGCAGGAAGTACCGCCCGGCCCGGGCGTGCAGCGCCTGGATGGAGCGCGGCAGGTCGCCGTAGCGATGCAGGATCCCCAGCGGCCAGCGGGCCAGATACAGCGGGGCCTCGCCGGCGCCATCCAGCCGGATGCGCCGCGCAAAGGCGGCGGAAAGGGCGTACACGCCGATCGCGGCGGCGTATCCTGCCGCGCCGGCCACTGCGCCGGACAGGTACTCGCCGGACTCCACCTGCGTCACCAGGGCTGCGACCGTCGGCAGCGGCAAGGCGCAGGCCGCGATGCGCCACCAGCCGCGGACCAGTTCCTCGCTCTGCGGCGCCTCCTGGAACTCCTGCACGCGCTCCCGGTCGGACCGCCGCCAGGGCAGGCCACAGCGGGCGGGGATCGAGGCCGTGATCAGGGCCGCCGTGTACGCCACGCTCCAGCTCGCGAAGCATGCGACAAAGACGGTCCCGAACACCGCCCGCGGCGACATCACGAAGATGTTCGTGAGGCTCTCGGGTACCAGCGCCGGGCCGAAGATCGGCAGCAGCGCCAGCGTCACCGCGATCAGCAGCGGATAGCGCACGAAGAAGAGGTACTCCGTGAGGTAGTACTGGCGATAGCGGCGAATGAGCCACAGGGCGCCGAGGAAGCCCGCGATCAGCAGCAATGGGGTCAGGAACGACAGCGTCATGCGCTCGTCTCCTGTCTGGTGGCTCTCTGAACTACGGGCAGTCGGCGAACTCCTGCCCGACATTGATCGCTCCGGGCGTCGCCGGCGCCGGGGCCAGCCACGCGAAGTTGCCGCGCCGGCAGCCGCTGCCGCCGAGTTGCAGCGACTGCCCCGGCGGCGTTGCGCCCGTCTGGCGTACGCCGATGTCCTCGGAGCGCATGCCGCTGGCAGGGCCCTCGGTTGCAAGGACAATGCCCTCGTAGCTGATGAAGTCGACCACCAGA
>JBICIE010000250.1:0-9170 GCA_043101635.1 Phycisphaerales bacterium JB039
GTCGCCGATGGTCGGGTTGATCGGGGCGAGGGCGATGCGCATGGGGGATGGTATTCGCGATCAGCAGCGCGCATCGGCAGCGCGTGGCGCAGCGCCTTGTCAGGGCGGGTGGTGGTTGTCGCGGCCGTCGGGTGGGTGGTCGTGCGGGTCGAGGCGGCCGGTGGGGTCAAGGCGCCGGTCGCGGAGGTCGTCGTCGACGAAGTCGTCTTCGACGAAGTCGTTCTCGTCGAGGTCGGCGTCATCGAGCGCATCTTCGAGCGCTGCTTCGTCGAGGTGGCCGCTGACGTCGGCGCCGGCGGGGTTGTCGTGCAAAGCGGGCTGCGCGGCGCCGGCGGGATCGGCCGGGCTGTCGGGCAAGCGGCCGACGTGGGCGATGTGGGCGATGCGCCAGCGCGGGGTCCGGTAGCCGAAATCGAGACAGGAGAGCTGGAGCGTGACGGGCTCGGGTTCGACCTGGAAGGTGAACCGGCGGCAGCGCCAGCGGCCATCCTCGAAGAGCGCAGCGCTGGCGGCGACGGGAGCGCCGGCGAGGGCGCGCAGGAGGGCGCCGTGCGGGGTTTCGAGGAAGTCGGCGGTGGTGGGGCAGCGGAGATCGGCTGCGCAGAGGGCGCGGATCTTCTCGATCCGGGACTGGTCGTCGTCGGTGATGGCGTCGGCGGCGGCCTGAAGGACGCGGGCGGGCGAGGTGGAGACGCCGTCGTCGGGCGAGGCGTCGGCGGGCGCGAGGTGGGTCATGGCGCGGGCCAGAAGTGCGGCGTTCAGTGCGCTTGCGTGCTCCGGGTGGTCTGCGTGCTCGCGGCGATCACCTGGAGCGGGGGTCGGCGCGGGCGGGGCGCCAGCGCGGGTTCGGAGTTCGGCAGCGGAGATGCGGAGGATCGCGGTGGCAGCGCGGCGGCGCTCGACGGGATCGACCTGTTCATCCTGGCAGACGGACGTGAGCGTCTGGAGGGCGGCGGTCCGGGCGCGGCGGGCGGCGAGATCGGCGCGCATCTGCTCGACGGCGAGGGACGCGTCGATGAAGGCGGCAACGTGGGGGCGGGCGAGGATCTGGAGGAATCGCACTTCGCTGAGGTCGAGCCGGGCGGCGAGGGCTTCGGCGGCGGTGGCCTCGGCGGTGGAGAGCGCCAGCAGGGCGACATCGCGCTCGATGGGTGTCAGCGAGGCGGGCGTGTCGGCATGGTCGGGCGCGTGCTGCACGGGAGCATTGTGCTGGGGAAATCGAGGGGTTGCAAGGGGGGCGGGGCGCATGTCCGCGAATATGCGCGCGCAGGTGGTCGATGCGCGCGAGATTTTGCGGTGGAGGCGGTGCGTGCGCCTCGACGACCCTTACAGGATCGTGTCGAATCGGGGCGATGGTCCGGGGGTGTCGCTCGCTGGGCTCGCTCCACCCCCGTGTGAATGCTCGATCAGGGCCTCGGCGCCATGAATGTCGCCGATGGTCGGGTTGATCGGTGGGACAGCCACGAGGAGTGACATGGAAGCAGGCATCAAGGCACGTGGCATCGAGGCATCGAGTTGTGGGCTACTGGGGCTGCCGGGCGCGGAGCATCCGGTCGGGGCGGAGCCAGGCGACGGCGGCGCCGGCGCAGGCGAGGTTGGTGATGGCTTCGGCGGCGCCGACGACGAGGGCGACGGTGGCAAACGCGCTGGCGCTGCTGACGCCGAGGAGCGTGGCGGCGCCGGCGGCGCCCGCCTCGCGCACGCCGAGGGTTCCGGCGGGGCTGAAGACGCCGATGAGGAAGTAGACGGAGGCGACGAGGATGGCGTCGTCGGCGGGGAGGGTGGCGCCGACGGCTGCCGCGGCGAGCAGGAAGCGGGCCGCCTGGGCCCCGACATCGGCGAGTCGCAGCGCTGCCGAGGCGATCGTCGCGCCGGGGTGGGCGAGCATGGAGAGGCCGCTGTGGAGGTGTTCGAACGTTTCGGTACGGGTCAGGCGTTCGAGGAAGCCGAGGTGGAGAGTGAGCAGGGTGCGGCGCGCCCGCGCCAGGGCGGCATCGGTGCGCAGGATGCGGGCCCCGATGATCGTGATCGCCAGCGAAAGCACCAGGGCTGCGCCGAGCGCAGCGCCCCACACCAGATCGACTCGGCGCAGCGCGAAGCTGACGGCGCCGAGAGGCGCCATAGTCGCGATGAGGATCACGCCGACGGCGGCGAACCAGCCGCCGATCTGGGCCACCGGCACCCCGTCGCGCGTGCGGTGCAGCAGGAAGCGCGCCGCCACGCTCAGTTTCATGGGCAGGTAGGCGAGGAAGGTTCCGAGGGCGTTGGTGGTGATCGCGCTGGCGACGCTGATGCGGCGGACCGGCGCGAGCGTGACCCAGAAGATCAGGCCGTTGAGGATGAGGCTGAGGGCCGAGAGGGCGACGAGGGCGCCGACGATGGTGGCGGGCGCTTCGCGCAGGCGCTCGAGCTGGGCGCGGTTCTCGTCGCTGAAGGCTTCGGAGGCGCACCAGGCGAGCAGGGCGAGGCCGGCGGCGAAGCCGACGAGTTGGATGGCGGCGCGAAGCCAGCGGCGGGCGCTGCCCGGGCGATCGGCGGGATCGGCATCGGGGGCCGGGGGGTGAGGCGCGCCGGTCATGGGGGCGATTGTTCGCCGGGCGGCGTCAGCAGGCGGAAGAGGCTCTGGCCTCGGTCGGGCCAGGTCGCTTCGAGGCGGGCGTCTTCGGCGAGCAGGCGGGCGATGGTGTCCGGGGTGAGGGCGGGATCGAGGAAGCCGCTGGCGCTGAGGCGGGCGAGTTCGCGCTCGTTGAGCAGGATCCAGCGGCAGCCGGCGCTGCGGATGGCGGCGCGCCAGGCGCCGGGATCATCGGGGGCGGCGTCGATGGCGCGGGCGAGGATGGACTTGTCCCACGTGGTGGTGTAGATGGTCGGCCTGAGGAAATAGAACGGCGCGCCATCTCCGAGCAGGTAGATGGTGTCGCCGGGTGGCAGGGCGCGCCCGATGAGCCACTCGGGGCGCTGGTCGGCCATGGAGGTGATCTCTGGGGCGGCGCCGCTGAAGGCGTCGGGTCCGAGGGCGAGCCAGGCGTTGGGGTCGCCGTCGCGCTGGGCGCTGTAGCGCAGCAGGATGATGACGCTCTGTGCGAGCAGGGCGAGGGCGCAGCCGGCGGGGACGAGCCAGCGGCGCAGGGCGGGGGCGCTGTCGCGCTGTGCGCCGAGCGCCTGGGCGCCGGCCGCGACGCCGAGGCCGATGAGCGGTGCGCCGGGGATCAGCAGCGGTGTGAGGAAGCGCGATTGCAGGTGTGTGAAGAGCAGCCAGGCGAGGATCTGTCCGAGCAGACCGATCCAGAGCAGTGCGGCGTGCCGGCGCAGGGCCGGGGCTGCGAAGGCGAGGGCGCCGAAGATGATGACCAGCGCGGGCGTGGCGGCCCAGTGCGGATGGGTCAGGCCGCGGCGGGCCTGCAGGGTGTGGGCCTGGCGCTGCGCGGCGGAGGCGTCTGGGCCCGGCGGCGGGATGGAGCGGTCGGGCAGCGCGAGCATGCGGGCGCGATCGAGGAGGTTGCCGTCGAAGGAATGGGCGGCGTGGTAGCGGGCGACCTGCTCATCGGTCCAGTGGGCCTGGCCGAAAATGGCGATGGCGTGCGGGAAGACGGGATTGGCGCCGGCGCTGAAGTTGCGGACCATCCAGGGGGCGATGGCGACCAGGCCGGCGGCGGCGCCGGGGAGGATGAGGCCCAGCCAGCTCCGCCACGGGGCGCTGCCGAGCAGCAGGGCGGCGGCGAGGGGTGTGACGAGGAGGATGGAGGTCATCTTGGCGCCGCAGGCGACGCCGACGAGGGCGCCGGTGAGCACCGCGCGGCGCCAGGGGGCAAGGCCGGTTTCGAGGGCGGCGAGGCCGGCGGCGGCGCCGAGGGCGAGGGTGGCCGGCTCTGTGTAGGGGAGGGCGCCGACGACGACGGTCCAGGGTGTGGCGAGGGTGGCGGCGGCGGCGAGTCCGGCGCCGGCCTGAGCGAGCCAGCGTGGTGAATCTGCGAGCAGGCGCAGCGTGAGGCGCGCGATCAGCCAGGCGGCCAGCAGCGCCATCATGGCGCTGAGCAGTTGTGCGGCGATCACGCCGGCGCCATCTGCGGCGAGCAGTCCCCAGGCGCCGCCGGCCGGGCCGGGGGCCGGCGGGGCGCCCATCATGACGCCGATGTGCAGGAACGCGGCCTCGACGTACGAGGGGAGATACGAGTAGATGTTGTGTTCCAGCGGGGCGATGCGCCCGGCGCCGAGCCACTCCTGCGGGAGTTGCAGGTGGTAGCTGAGGGCGTCGTAGCCGTTGCCCTCGCCGGGCCAGAGCCAGCCGGGCGGGTTGCAGGCGGCGACGAGCATGACTGCCGCGGCGGGGAGGGCAACCAGCCAGGTGAGCGGAACCGGGACAGCGCGACGGGCGTCCTGCGCTGCGCCGAGAAGCTGTCGCGCCAGGAGCAGTGCGCCGACGCCGACGACGCCGAGGGCGAGCGGCTGTCCGATCGCGCCGGCCAGCAGGCCGGCGGCGCCGAGGGCGTGACTGATCGTCAGCATGATCGCCAGGCCGGCGCCGGCCTGCAGCGCCAGCGGATCGCGGGCGCTGCGCCACAGCGGGGCGGCGATGGCGCCGAGTCCGACGGCGCCGGCGAGGTAGGCGGCGGCGGGTCCACCGGCGAAGACGAGCAGGTGCAGGATCGTCGCCAGTCCGCCGGCGGCGGTGGAGCGCTCGCCGAAGGCCGCGGCGACGGTGATGAGCACGAGGGCCGCGGCGGCGCTGGCGATCGCGATGATCAATGAGCTGCGCTGCGCGCCGGGCGCGAGCGCTGCTGCGGTCGGCGGCGCCGTCATCGCGCCCCCGGGCGGAGCAGCGCATCATCGAGCGAGATGGCGCTGCGCCAGTGCGCTCCGGGCGTCTCGGGCGCGATCGGGGTGAAGCCGAGGCGGATCATCTCGGCCTGGGCCTCGGGGCCGCGGAGCCAGTCGGCCATCGCGCGTCCGGCGTCGGTCCAGATGGCGACTGCGTGCAGCGGGGGCTCATCGGCCGGCGAGGGCAGCGCGGCGATGATGCGCAGGCGGCGGCGCGGGTCGGGCTCGGCGCGGATGGCGCGCAGGGCGCTCGTGCGCCAGACCATGCCGATGATGTCCGTCGGCGGGGTCAGTGCGCCGTTGTAGGCCACGTATTCGAGGACGGCGTCGGCGTCGTCGAAGCGGCCGACCTGCGCCACGACGGTGCTCCACGCGCCCGCGCGGCGAAGGGCGAGGCGGCTGGCGCGGCCGAGCCCGGAGCGTTCGAGGGCCATGGCAACGGGGGCCAGTCCTTCCAGCAGATCGGCTTCGGTCCAGGAGGCCGGGGCGGGCGCGACGGCGACGATCTGGCCGGCGGCGAGCGGGGCCCAGGCCGCGGGGGGCCGGGTCAGTTCGAGGATGCGCAGGGCTGATTCGGTGATGAGCAGGTCGCACGGGACGCCGGCGTTGATGCGGCGCAGGAGGTTCTCCTCGGCGGAGCGGGCGGCGAGGTCGGCGTCGAAGACGAGCTGGACATCGACGCCGGGCGCGGCGGCCTCGTAGCGGCGCTCCAGGCGGCGCAGCAGATCGCGGAACTCGGGGGCGGCGAAGATGCGGAGGTGGCGTTCGGCGTCGAGCGGGGCCTCCGGCGGCGGGGGCTCGGCGACGGGCCAGCGCCAGTCGTCGGACTGCGGGTACTCGAGCCGGGCGCAGGCGCACAGGGCGAGGCCGAGGCCGACGAGCGTGAGGGCGGTGGCGAGGCTCGTGCTGCGCGGTGTGCGGGCCATGCGTGGTTTCCCGGGGTCGATCTACCCAGAATCGGCGGGCCGGCGCCCGGCAGTCCATAGGATTGTCGCATCATGGGACTGGACCCGTCGCCCGCTGCCGGCGCCGACATCCCGATCACCGAGCCGCTGTGCGCGGTCTTCCGGCGTCAGCTCAAGGCCGAGGGGCTCAAGTACACGCCGGAGCGGGCCCACGTGCTGGATGCGATCATCCGCTTCGACGCCCTGTTCGAGGCGGAGGAACTGATCGACACGCTGCGCCAGTCCGGGCGCCGTGTCAGCAAGGCGACGGTCTATCGCACGATCCGGCTGCTGCAGGACGCGGGGATCATTCAGCGGGTGCTGACCGACAACGACCAGAGCGTGTATCAGCTCGCCTATGGGCAGCGGCCCAGCGACCTGCTGATCCGGCTGGACACGCGGGAGGCGATCCCGATCGAGGCGCCGGAGCTGGCGGCCATCTGCGAGCGGATCTGCCGCGAGAAGGGCTTGTCGCTCAAGGGCCGGCGGCTGCAGATCTACGCCACCGGCGGGGCCTGATGGACGTTGGCTCGACGATCGTTGCGCTCGCGTCGGCGCCGGGGCACAGCCTGCGCGCGATCATCCGGGTGTCGGGGCCGGCGGCGTTCGAGACGATCGACGCGATTGCCAGCGGGCCGGTGGCGCGGGAGCGGGGGATAGGGCCGATCCGGCTGGGCCTCGGCGCCGGCGAACTGCCGGCGCTGGCGATCACGATGACGGGCCCGCGGTCGTACACGGGCGAGGACAGCGTCGAGCTGCTCGTGCCGGGGGCGCCGGCGCTGGTGGACCTGGTGCTCGGGGCGCTGCTGGAGCAGCCGGGCGTCCGCAGCGCCGAGCCGGGCGAGTTCTCGGCGCGGGCGTATCTGAACGGCCGGCTGTCGCTGGATGAGGCCGAGGGGGTGGCCCAGCGCATCGGGGCGGCGACGGCGGCGCAGCTCGACGCCGCGGACCGCCTGCTGTCCGGGGAGGCGGGGCGCGAGGAGGCGGCGTGGTCGGATCGGCTGGCCCAGACGCTGGCGCTGGTCGAAGCGGGGGTCGACTTCACCGACCAGGAGGATGTGCACCCGATCGGCGCGCCGGAGCTGCGGGCCGCCCTTGGTCAGATCGCCGGGGAGATCACCGCGCGACTTGGGCGCATCGGCGCGTCGGAAGCCTCGGAGGGGCTGGCGGTGGTGGCGCTGGTCGGTCGGCCCAACGCCGGCAAGAGCACGCTGCTGAACGCGATGGTCGGGCGGCAGCGCGCGGTGGTGAGCCCGGAGGCGGGCGCGACGCGCGACGCGATCGCCGAGACGGTTGATCTCTCCGGCGCTGCGCCGCTGGCGGGGGAGGTGACGCTGGTGGATCTGCCGGGGCTGGACGCCGGCGGGCGTGCGGGGGCGGCGGGCGCGGCGCAGCAGGCGGCGCTGCAGGCGCTGGCGCAGGCGGACGTGCTGGTCCACTGCGACCCGGAGGGGCGCTGCGCGCCGGACCAGATCCCGGGGGATGTCGCGGGGCGGCCGGTGATCTGCGTGCGGACGATGGCGGACCTGCTGGATGGCGCCGGGCCCGGGGCGGGCCCGGGCGTGATCGGCGTCTGCGCGCTGGACGGCTGCGGGCTGGACGAACTTCGGCGGGCCATTGCGGAGGCGATCAGCGGCGCCGGTTCGCGGGCGGGCGAGGCGCTGCTGCTGGCGCCGCGCCGGCGCCGGGCGCTGGCGCGGGCCGCCGAGTCGCTGGGCGAGGCGATCGCCCATGCGCAGGAGGGCGGTGCGCCGGGTTCGCTGGCGCAGCCGGAGGTCGTCGCCGCGGCGATGCGGGCAGCGCTGGATGCGCTGGGCGAGCTTGGGCGGCAGATCACCCCGGACGAGGTGCTCGGGCGCGTCTTCCGGTCGTTCTGCATCGGTAAGTAGTGACTATCAACAAACGGCGGCGAATTGCTGCTGCGCACGGCGGGCCTGATCGGGTATCCTTGATTGCGGAGGACCGCGCGATCTGACCGATCCGCCAGAGCACAGGAGGCTCCATGACGCACCAGTCCGCCACGACCACCAAGCCGCGTCCGGCCGATCCGAAGCTGGACAAGCTGCCCCCGTTCCGGGTGCTGCTGCACAACGACGATGTGCACGACATGGTGGAGGTGGTCGAGTGGCTGGTGGAGCTGACCCCGCTGGGGCGCCAGCCGGCGATCCGGATCATGCTCGAGGCCCACACGCGCGGGCTGGCCCAGGTGCTGATCACGCACCGGGAGCGGGCGGAGTTGTACGAGGACCAGCTTCGCAGCAAGGGGCTGGTGGTGACGATCGAGCCGGTCGGGTAGATCGCGCGCCGGCGTGGCTTCCTCTGAATCGAACGGCAAGGGCGCGGGCGGCTACGCCGTCTATGCGATGCTTGCGCTGGGGATGGCGACGTTCGGGTCGGCGACGCCGGTGAGCAAGATCGTCTCGGCGGAGGCGCCGGTGTTCGTGGGCTCGGCGCTGCGGGTGGGGATCGGGGCGCTGGCGCTGGCGCCGTTCGTGATCGGGCGGTTCGGGGAGATCCGCAAGCTTCGGCGCGGCGACTGGGCGGTCATCGGGCTGATCGCACTGCTCGGGATGTTCGGCTTCACCGCGCTGATGCTGTACGGCATGCAGATGGTCTCGGGCGTGGTGGGGGCGATCGTGATGAGCACGGCGCCGGCGGTGACCGCCGCGGCATCCATGCTGCTGATGGGTGACCGGGCGACGTGGCGGAAGATCACGGCGATCGCGCTGGCGGTGGGGGGTGTGCTCGTCTTGCACCTGGGGCGCATGGGCTCGGGCGGCGGCAACGGGGAAGAAGGCGGCGCCGGGGCGCTGCTGCTGGGCTCAGCGCTGGTCTTCGGCGCCGTGTGCTGCGAGGCGGCCTACACGCTGCTGGGCAAGAAGATCTCGTCGCGGGTCGATCCGGTGCTGGCGGCGCTGCTTGCCGCGGCGGTGTCGCTGCCGCTGTTCGTGCCGCTGGCGGTGTGGCAGTGGGGCGGCTTCGAGCCTGCCGGCGTGAGCGCGCGCGCATGGATGGCGCTGGTGTGGTACGGGGCGGGGACGCTGGCGCTGGGGACGTGGCTGTGGTACTCGGGGGTGCGCCGGGCGGAGGGGTCGGTGGCGGCGGGGTTCATGGGGGTGATGCCGGCGTCAGCGCTGATCCTGAGCTACGCGCTGCTCGGCGAGGCGTTCGAGTGGCTGCACCTGGTGGGATTTGCGATCGTATTTGCGGGGGTGCTGCTGGTGTCGTGGGAGCATGCGCGGCAGGGGTGAAGCGCAGGGGGCGCCACCAAGGCCTCGGGCAGCGCCTTCGGGCGCCGCTCAGCAGAATTACTCGTGTGCGCCGTCACATTGCCGCAGCCGGGAGCGTCTCTTGCGGTATCTTGGCTCATAGCCGGGTCGATGCGGCGACCGTCCACTACGACTGGCG
>JBICIE010000251.1:0-36056 GCA_043101635.1 Phycisphaerales bacterium JB039
GACGGCGTCCTCGATCTGCGGACGGTAGAACTTCACGACGGTGGCCAGGCGGGCCCGGCTGGGATCGGCGCCGCTGACGGGGCGGCCGGCGAGCACGGTCTCCAGCAGGTTGACCACCTCCAGCGCGTTGGCGGTGCGAAGCTGGATGCGGCGCATGTGCTGCTCGTATGTGACCTCGGCGGTGTCGAGCTGCTCGACGAGGCGGCGGATCTCCTGCACATCGCGCTCGGAGCCGGCGACGATGATGGCGTTGAGGCGGTCGTTGGGGACGACGGTGACCGCGCCCTCGCCGCGGCGCTCGTTCTCGG
Source organism: Phycisphaerales bacterium JB039 (assembly GCA_043101635.1). Lineage (GTDB taxonomy): Bacteria > Planctomycetota > Phycisphaerae > Phycisphaerales > UBA1924 > CAYMJK01. The sequence continues at coordinate 309 of JBICIE010000251.1, forward strand.
GATCGACGTACAGCGACTGGATGGTCTCGGCCATCTCCGACGCGGGCATGCTGGCGATCTGCACCAGCCCGCGCCCGGCGGGCTCCACGGCCGGCGCCTGGCCGCGGGCCAGCGAGTCGATCAGGTCGCGGACGACCTGCAGGTTCTCGGCGCTGGCGGCGACGATGAGGTTCTCACCGGCGGGATCGGCCTCGATGGTGAAGATGTCCTCCGGGCCCTCGATCCCGCCGCTGCGCCGGGAAGCCTCGATGCGGTCGCGCATGAGGTTCTGGATGGTGGGGGCGAGCTGGCGGACATCCATCTCGTCGACGGCGATCACGTGCAGGCCGACGGTCTGCCGGGCCTGGGCCGAATCCAGCGACTGGATGACGTTTTCCAGAATGGTGAAGCTGCGCGGGCTGGTGGAGACGACCAGGGCGTTGGTACGGGTATCGGGCTGGACGATGACCTGGTCCTCCGGGCGCGACACGCCGGTGCGCTCGCGGTCGCGGAACAGGTCGCGCACCAGGGAGGCCACGCGGTCGGCCGAGGCGTTCTGGAGCGGGTAGATGCGCACGTTGTTGGTCGCCGCGGCGCCCTCGACATCGAGCATGTTCGCCAGTTCGGTGACGGCGCGGATGTTGGCGGCGGTGCCGACGATCAGGAGGGCGTTGAGCTCCTCCTCGGGGCGGATGATGAGCGTGCTCATCGGCGTGAAGACATCGGACTCGAGCCGGCCGTTTGGCCCTTCGGGATCGCGCCCTTCCTGGGCGACGCGCAGGCGGACGAGCTGCTGACGCATGCCCTCGGCGCCCATGTCGCCGCGGACGCCCTCGACGAGCACCGCGCGCAGCGTGTCGGCGAGGCGGGCGGCGTCGGCGTGCTGGAGCGGGACGATGACCGGCTCGACCCAGCTCTGGCCATCCGCGGCGTCGAGGTCCTTGACCAGCACCTCGACCAGCGCGATGGCGTCCTCGGCGCCGGCGGCGATGAGGGCGTTGGTGCGGGTGTCGACCGAGAGGGCGATCTCGCCGCCAAGGGCCTGGCCGGTCGCGGTGACGGAGCGGGCCCGGCGTCCGGAGCCGGGGATGGAGATGAGGCGCTCGCCCTGCTGGAACAAGTCGTCGATGACGCCGCGAATGCGCTGGGCGTCGGAGTTGACCAGCGGGAAGAACCGCACGACGACTGCGTCGCCGACCGGCAGCGTGTCGAGCGTCTCGACCAGCAGTTCCACCGCCGCGGCGTTGGCCTCGCTGGAGGCGACGATGACGCTGTTGGTCTGGCGGTCGGCCACGATCTGGATCGGCTCGGCCAGATCGAGCGTCAGTTCGGGCCGGGCGGGGTCACCGGTCAGCATGTTGAGCCGGCGCACCTGCTCGGCGAGCGCCGCGGCGGGGGCGGCGCCGGAGGCCTGGCCGGCGTTGAGCATTTCGGTGAGCGTGCGCACCACCTGCTGGGCCTCGGCGGTCTCGAGACGCACCATGCGTACGGTGCGGGTGACATCGCCGGGCGCGGCGTCCAGCGCCTTGACCAGTTCGGTGATGCGCTCGCCGTCGGCCCGGGCCGCGAGCACGGCCAGAGCGCGGCGGCTGCGCATGCGGACGATGGTCACGGGCTCACCGACCAGGCCGGGGCGGTCGGCGCTCTGCTGGCCGGTGACGCCAAGCTGCTCGAGCATCTGGCGGATCTGGTCGGGGTCGTTGTGCTCGACATCGATGATGAAGACGCCGCGTCCCAGGGCGGAGGTGGCGTCGACTGCGCCGGCGCCCGGCTGCTCGGCGCCCGGGTCCGCCTCGGCGGGGATCGCGCCATCGAGTTCGCGAGCGACCTCGGCCATCTCGGTGAAGAGGGCGTCCGACGCGGCGATCACGAGGGCGTTGCTGTCGCGGTCAACCTGGACGCTGAGGGTCTGGCCGAGCTGCTGGGCCCGAGCCTGGAAGGATCGCTGCAGGGTCTCGCGCAGGCGGGAGGCCGGCACGTTGCGCAGCGTGAGCACGTGCACCTTCACCGCGGCGCTGTCGGCCTCCTGCTGGAGCGTGTCGACGAGGGCCGCCACCTGGGCGAACTCAGCCTGATCGCCGCGCACGATCACCGTGTTGCTGGCGTCGTCGCCGTAGATCAGCAGCGATCGCGGGTCGCCGCCGCGGAGGCTCGACTGGTAGACGGCCCGGGCCGCCTCGGCGATGACCGTGGCGCGCCCCTTGGTGAGGGGGATGATGTGCGCGGTGGGCAGCTTGATGAAATCGGGCCGGTCGAGTTCCTCGACGATGGCCTCGATGCGCCCGAGGTCCTTAGCGCTGGCGAAGACGATCAGGCTGTTGGTCTCGACCTCGGCGCTGACCACGGGGGTATCGCCGGCGTCGATCAGCACAGCCGGAGGCTCGAGGATGAACTGGTCTCGCTGGGCCCGGCTGCGCTGCTGCTCCTGCAGCCGGATGCGCTCCTGCTGGAGCTGGCGCTCGATCGGCGCGCTGAAGCCGTCGTTGAGGGCCTGAGCGACGTTGCGGGCGTCGGCGTTCTTCAGCGGGATGACGCGGAGCTGCTGGTCGGTCGCGTAGCGCTCGTTGTCGAACTGGGTCAGCAGGCCGCGGATGCCGGGCCACAGGTCCTCATCGGCGGCGATGATCAGGGAGTTGGTGACGGGATCGGGCACGATCGTCACCTGGCGTGCCGCGGGGCTGGCGGCCTCGCTGGCCCGGGCCCCGTAGAAGACGCCGAGGGCCTGGGCCACCGTCTCGGCGGAGGCGAACTGCAGGTCGATGAACTCGGTGGTGCGGGCCGACTCGCTGGCGACATCGAGCTGCTCGACCATGCGGAGCAGTTCCGGCAGGTCATCGCTGGAGGCGGTCAGGATGAGGGTGTTCTCCGCGGCGAGGTAGTCCACCGTCGGCGCCGGTCCGGCGGCGTCCCGCGGCCGGTTGCGCAGCACCTCGCGCAGGGCGACCCAGACATCGGTGGCGATCGCGTGCTTCAGCGGCACCCGGCGCAACTCCATCATGGTGTCCGGCTTGGGGATGTCGAGCGAGGCGATCTGCTGCTTGGCGAACTCAATGGCCTCATCGGAGCCGCCGCTGATGATGATGGTGCGGTTGCGCTCGACGGGCGTGATCTTGAGCTGGTAGGTGTCGGGGATTGCCTCCCTGAGAATCTCGGCGATGTCGGTGGGCGAGCCCTGCTCGACCTGGACGGTCACGATGTTGGCGCGGTCGACCGGGCGCGGGGAGTCGAGTTGCTCGAGCAGGATGCGGATCTGCTCGAACTGCTCTTCGCGGGCCATGACGATGAGCGAGCCGGTCGAGGGCTGCGGAGTAACGCGCACGGTCTCGCCGGCGCCGCGCGGGAACATGGCGCGGACGGTGTCGGCGGCCTCGCGCGGGTCCATGCTGCCCAGCGCAAAGACCTCGATGCGCTCGCCCTCGACCGATTCGGGCTGATCGATCTGAGCCACGAGGTCGCGCACGATGGTCAGATCGTCCTCCGGCGCCGAGACGATCAGCACGTTGCCATCGCGCGATCCGATGATCGTGACGTCCGCCGGCGCGCCGGTGGCGCGCGAGCGCTGATCGAAGAAGCCACTCAGGTTGCGGGCCGCCTGATCGGCGCGGGCGTGGCGCAGCGTGATCGAGACGATCTCGCGGTCGGCGGCGCCGGCGGCCTCGGCAAGCTGCTGGACGTACACCTCGGCCTGCTCGACGCGCTTGCGCTCTCCGACGAGTATGACCAGGCCTCGGCGCTGATCGACCTCGACGCTGATCCCGCCGCCGCCCTGCGAACTGAACCACCACGGCCCGATCGAGGGCTCCTGGAAGGCCTGCTCGATGACGCGCTCGATGGAGCGCAGGTCGGCGCCGGTTGCCGGCACAGCGCGCACGATCTTCTCGGTCAATTCGCTGGCCGGCTGGTCCAGCCGCTTGATGACATCGAGGGCGAGGTCCATGGTGGCGCCCTGGCCGATGACCAGCAGGCTGTTGCTGGGTTCGTGCGTCTCGACGTACAGGCGTTCGTCGGGCGCCTGCTCGCCGCCGCGCCGGCCCCACAGCCGTTCGTTCATGAGCTGCTGCGACAGACTCTCGATCACATCGCCGACGTTCTTGGCGCGGCCGCTGGTGAGCTGGATGATCTCGACCCGCAGATCCTGGGAGGCAGCCGGCGTGTCGAACGTCGCCGCCAGCTCGCTGATCTGCTCGAAGTCCGCGTCCGATGCGCTGACCACCAGGGCGCCGCTGCGCCGGTCGCCGATGATCGAGACTTCCGTCCTGCCGCGCCGGCCGCCCTGGCGGGCCCGGTTGTCGAACAGGCGCTGCAGGGCCTGGGCGACGGTCGGGGCGTCGGCGCCCTGCAGTTTGATCGAGCGAATGGGCAGGCCGGGCCCGCCGACGCGGTCAACCTCGCCGGCGATGGCCCGGATCTCGTCGAGGTCTTCCGCGGGCGCGCGCACGATGAGGAGGCTGGAGTCGCGCTCGGCGCTGATGCGGATCCTGTCGCGCTTGGCCGGGTCGCGCCCGATGACCACCTCTTCCAGTACGCTGGCGACGGACTGCGCCTCGGCGTTCTGGATCGGGATGATGAGCAGTTCGAGGCCATCATCGCCGACCTCGGCGTCCGCGCTGGCGAGCAGGCGCTCGATGTCGGTGTGCTGATCGTCGGAGGCGGTGACGAAGATCGCGTTGGTGCGGGCGTCGGCCACGATGCGGGCCCGCGGCAGGTCGTTTGCACCCGGGCCCTGGCGCTGGGCATCCAGCAGTCGCTCGAGCCAGCGGGAGAGATCGTCGGCGTCGGCGGCCTTGAGTTCGTAGCGGCGGATCGAGAGTCGATCCTGCACCGGGCTCTGGTCGATCCGCGCGACGAAGGCGTCGATGAAGGGGATGGTCTCGGCCGGCGCCGCGACGATCAGCGACGCGCCTGCCGCATCCTCCATCACGCGCACCAGGTCGGGGCGCACCTCGGCGGTGATAACCTCGCCACCCGGCCCCAGCATGGTCAGATCGAGCGTGCGCTCGCCGCCGGCGCGCAGACGCCGGGCCTGCCGGCCGGTCGGCTGGGCGCTGACGAGATCGCGCACCGCGTCAGCGGCCCGCTGCGAGGTGATCGATGAGAGCGGGTAGATCTTGATGACCTGCGACTCGGTGGCCTCCAGGCGCGAAACCGAGACAATCAGCTCCCCCACGGTTCGAAAGTCGGTGTCGTTGGCCCAGACGATCAAAGCGCCGCCGGAGGGATCCGCCATGGCCACCACCTGGGAGGTGAAGCCGCCGGGGTTGCGGGCGCTGGCCTGCCCGACGCGCTGCACCGTCTGCTGCACGATGGAGGCAATCGCGGCGGCGTCGGCCGTCTGCGGCAGCGTGACCACGCGGATGCGCGTCGGCTCCGCAGGCGCCTGCTGCTCAATCTCCTCGGCGAGCTGGGCCAGCCGCTCGGTGAGGCGCGGCGAGCCGACCACGATCAGCGAATTCGTGTCGGGGTCCACGGCAATGGTGACCGGCGCCTCGTTCTGGGCGGGCGCGCCGTCCTGGGTGGTCCGCCGCTGGGCGGCGGGCTGCTCCGCCTGCGCCCCCAGCGCAACTTGCGCCAGCATCCGCCCGATCAGCAGCGATGTTGGGGAGCCATGATGCGGGGCTCGAATGTCGGGGCCGGCGGCGTCCGCATCCTCATCGGCCGGGTCCGGCTCCTGGGGCGGCTGGTCCGGCTTCCTCTCTCGGAGCAGTTCATCGACGCTGATAACCTCGACGCGGGCGCCGCCCTGGCGCTCGATGAGCCGGCGCAGGGTGTCGGCGACAAGACCGGCGTCGACCCGCGAGCGGTCGAGCGGGATCATCCGCATCTGGCGGCTGGTGGTGAGCGTGGCGCTGTCGAGCCTGCCGGCGAGGGCCTCGATCTCGGTCATCTGTTCGGCGCTGGCCCGCACGATCAGGGAGTTGCTGCCGACATCCACGCGGATGGTCGGGGGCTCTGCGCCCTCGGGCGCTTCGGCGAAGACCGCTTCGAGATTCTGGGCCAGCTCGGCCGCGTCGGCACTGGTCAGCGTGATGATGCGCACCGAGCGCGGGGCTTCGCCCTCGCGCGCCGCATCCAGTTCGGTCACCATCTGCTCGGCGAGTTCCAGCATCGGCAGCGGTGCGCTGACGACGATGGCGTTCAGGCGGCGCTCGGCGACGACCCGCACCCCCGGATCGGCGAGATTGGGACTGTTGCGGGCTATGTCGAGGATGGCCCAGGTTGGCACCAGATCAACGATCGTCTCGTTTGCCAGCGCCTGCTCGATGACCGGCGCGATGGTTTCGGCACGGGCGTGCTTCAGATAGATCGTGCGCACGCCGACGCCAGCCGGCTCGACGGCTTCATCCATTGACTCGATCAGTTCGACCGCCTTCTGCAACTGCGCGGGGGACGCGGCGACGACGACCGCATTGCTGGAGCGCTCGGCTGAAACGCTGAGGGGCGGATCGCCCGGCTTCGTGCCGGCGCGCAGGGCGGACTCGACAGCGCTGGCGACGCCCGTCGCGTCGCCCTTGGTGAGCTTGAAGACGCGGACATCCACCGGTCCGGCCGCCGCCTCGGCGCCATCGAGCGTCTCGACGAGCTGGCGGGCCATCGGCATCAGCGATGTCGGGGCGCTGATGACCAGCCGGTTGCTCTCGCGCTCGGCGCGGACGGTCGGCTGGGGCACCGGCACGCCGGCGCGCTCGGCGCGGAGCAGTTCGATCGGCCAGCGCGAGCGATCGGTGAGCATGGTCTGGACGGTCGGCGCGGTGGCCGCGGCGTCCGCCCGCTCAAGACGCAGCACGGCAAGATCGGCCGCCGGCGGCGCCGGGGCGCGATCGTCGAACTCGGCGAGAAGCTGGGCTGCACGCCCGACCTGATCCTCGGCGCCGATCACCAGCACCGCGCCCGACTGCGGCTCGGGCGTGACTTCGAGCGCCTGGCGGCCCTGCGGCATGGTCTGATCGATGATGCGCTGCACTGAGCGGGCCAGTTCGGTCGGATCTGCGCGCGCAGGGGTGTAGGTCAGCACGCGCCGGTCGGGATCGGGCGTGGGCTGGTCGAGCCGTTCGACGATGGCCCGGGCGAGTTCGATCGTTCTCGCGGGGCCGGAGACGACCAGCGAGTTGGTGCGATCGTCGGCCTCGACGGTGACCTTCGGCGTCTGGAGCAGTTCGGGGCGATTGCGCAGCTCGCGCAGGCGGATGGCGAGCAGGCGCGGGTCGGTCTCCTGTTGCTCGGTGAGCAGGCGCTGCACCGTGGGCGCCACGGTGTCGGCGTCGGCGTGCTCGAGCGTGAGGGTGATGACATCGGGCTTCTCGGGGTCGTAGGGCTGGGTGTCGATCTCGCCGACGAGGGCTTCGAGCTTCTCAAGGTCTGCCGCGGCGCCGGAGAGCAGCAGGGCGTTGGCGCCGCTGACGGCGCTGATGCGGACATCCTCGCCGCTGGGCAGGTCCATGCCGGGGACGGCGGCGGTGAGGTCGCGGGCGGCCTGCTGGGCGTCTGCGAAGCTGAGCGGGACGACGCGCACCACCGTCGATCCGATGGCGGCGGCTTCGGTGTCCAGCGTGCGCAGCAGCTCTTCGGCGATCTGCAGGATCGATTCCGGCGCGGAGATGATCAGCGTGTTGCTGGCCCGCTCGCTGGCGACATCGAGCAGTGATTCGGTATCGCCCGGGGCCAGTTCGCCGCGCTGCTGGCGCTCGCGCACCTGGATGCGCAGCAGGCGCTCCAGCAGCGGCTGGATGCGGTCGGCCCGGGCGTGCTGGAGCGGGTACATCTTCAGCGAGGTGGCGGCCTGGGCCGAGGCGTCGTCGACGCTGCGGAGCACTTCCTCGACGCGCGGGAAGATGTCGGCCGGGCCGCTGACGACGAGCGTGCGGGTCGCCGGCTCGGTCGAGATGGTCACGGGCGTGCGCGGGCTGGCGCCGAGGGCGCCGCTGCTGGACAGTTCGCGCAGCGTCTGGGCCACGGCGCCGAGTTCGGCCCGCGCGACGGTGTAGGTTCGCAGCGTGACATCGCCGCCGAGTTCCTGCTTGTCCAGCAATTCGACGAGTTGCTCGAAATCGGCGAGACGATTCGCCGGGGCGTCCACGATCAGCGCGTTGGTGGCGCGATCGGCCCGCACAACCACCTCGCGCGGCGGGCGCAGATCCAGGCGCGGCTGGCGCGTGCGCGGGTCGATCGGGATCGGCGGTTCGGGGTACATCTGGTCGATGGTCTGGGCCAGATCCTCGGCCTTGGCGTGGGTCAGCGGGAAGATGCGGATCACGCGGTCCGCCTCGTCCATCGCCCGGGCGTTGTTGAGGTCGCTGACGATCGCCTCGATCTCGGGCAGAACCTCGGGGTGGGCCGAGACGATCAGGGTGTTGGTCGCCGGATCGGCCTGGATATCCACCGGCTGCTTGGCGCGCACCTCGGGCGGACGCTGCTGGTACGACTGCGTCAGCACACTGGCCAGATTCGCCGCGTCCGTCGTGCGCAGGCGCAGGATGCGCAGCGGGGGGCGATCGGCCGTCTGCTGGTTGTCGAGGCTGCGAACGAGCTGCTCGATGATCGCGAACTGGATCGGCTGGGCCGCGATCAGCAGGCTGTTGGTCGTCTCGATCGGCTCGAAGACGGGGTCGGGGCCGCCCTGCGACTGGATCGACTCGCTCGCCGCGACCAGTTCGCGCAGGAAGTCGATGACATCGGTGACGTTGGCGCGCTGAAGCTGGATCAGGCGCACATCCCGCGGCGGCCCGGCCTGCCGCTGCAGCTCATCGAGCACATCGATGAAGCGGTCCATCGACTCGGCGTCCGCGACGATCTCCAGGGCGTTGCTCGACTCATCGACGGTGATGTCGACCGGGCCGGCGTCCGGGATCCCGGCGACCTGGGCGTCGTAGATGGTCCTGGCCCGGTCGCGCACCTCAGCGGCATCCGCGTTGGCGATCGGCACGATCCGAAGCTGCTTCTCGACCGGCACGGCCGAGAGATCCTGGAGCATCTGCTCGACGCGGGCGAAGGTCGTCTCATCGCCGGCGACGATCAGCGTGCCGCTGCGCGGCTCGGTCTCGATGATTACCTGGGCCGGCTGCTTGCCGGGCTGGGCCGGCTTGCTCAGGATGCCCTGGCGGCTCATGCCCTGGAGCGTGCGGCTGATGGCGTCCAGATCGGCGCCGATGACGCGGTAGGTCTTCAGTTCGGAAGACGGTGGCGCCTCGACGCGGTCGAGCTGCTCGGCCAGCGCGGTGATCGACTCGTGCATCTCCACCGGCGCGTCGATGATCAGCGAGTTGCTGCCCGGATCGGCCGAGACATTGACCTGGCGGCGCTCCTGCAGCCAGGGCATCGGCTGGCCACGCCGGTCGCGCGGGATCGGCGGCTCGGGATACAGCGTGTTCATCGCCTGCGCGACATCGACCGCCTTGGCGACCTTCAGCGGGAACAGCAGCGGCGCCCGCTCAGGGCCCTCGCGCTGCTCGCGGTTGACATCCTCGACGAACGTCTTGATCTCGTCGAACAGCTCGGTGTGGGCGGAGACGATCAGCGTGTTGGTCGCGGCATCCGCCCGGATCTCGACCGGGCGGGCGGCACGATCGCTCTGCGGGCGGGCGTCGTACTGGCGGCGCAGCATGTCGGCGATGGCCGTGACATCAGCGGTGCGAAGCTGCAGCAGACGCAGCGGCGGCAGGTCGGTCGGCTCGATCTGATCAAGCCGCTGCACGAAGCTGGCGATCAGGTCGTGCTGGGCCGGCTCGGCCGTCACCATCAGCGAGTTGGTCTGCTCGACCACCTTGAGCGTCGGCTCGGGGGCAGCGCGCCCCGGATCGATCGGGTCGGCGGAGGCAAGCAGTTCCTGCAGCGGCTCCAGTACCGTCTGCGCCTCGGCGTAGCGCAGGTCGAGCAGTCGTGTCGTCCGCTGCGGCGGCGTGAGCTGCTCAAGCTGGCTGATGATGTCGGTGTAGAGGCGCATCGCCACCGACGAGCCGCGGATGATCAGGGCGCCGGCGTCGGCGTCCGCCGTGACGGTCAGCGCGGCAAGCTCCGGCTGATCCATCGGCGCTGTCTGCTCGTCATAGAGGGCCCGGGCCCGGTCGGCCAGTTCCTGCGGGTCGCCGCGCCGGATGCGCACGATGCGGAACTGCCCGGCGTCCGCGGGCTCATCGAGCTGTGCCAGCAGTTCCGCGATGGCCGCGAACTGCCCCGGCTGCGCGCGCACGACCAGCGCACCGAGTTCATCAAGGGCGACCACCTCCGGCGCCACGTACGCGGCCCCGTCATCCGGGCGCAGCAGCGGCTCGGCGAGGCGCTGCAGGGCCGGGGCCACCTGGCTCGGCTTGGCCTTCGCCAGTTCGTACCGGCGCGACTCGCGCTCGATCTGTGCGCCGGTCTCGACCTGGCGCAGCCGGCTCATGAACCGGTCCAGCGCGCTCGGGCTGCCCACCAGCGTGAGTTCGCGGGAGCCTTCGGCGAGCGTTGCCTGCACCGGGTCGGCTGCGGCCTGAGGCGTGAGGGCGTCAAGCTCCCGGGCCCGGGCCAGGGCCGCGGCGGGGTCGGCAGCGCCGATCGTGACGACGCGCACATCGATGTTGCCAGCCTCGGCGGTGTCCAGCGACTGGATCAGGCTCTCGAAAGCCTGGACATCGGCCGCAGGCCCGCTGACCAGCAGGCGCGAGCCGCTCGGGGCGACCGCGTAGCTGACGACGGCGCGCTGGCGGGCGGTCAGCAGCCGGCCGACCATCTGCTCGATCTGGCGGGCCTCGACGCGCTGCAACTCGATGGACCGCGTCACGCGCCCGGCGGCGGCCGCGCGCCCCTGCCCATCCTGGCCGGGATCGATCTCGCCGATCAGCGCGGTCGCCTGGGCCAGCAGCGCCGGCGGCGCCACGATCGAGATCTTGCTCTGCTCGGCGAGTGGGATGATCGTCGGGCGACGGTCCTGCGGCAGCGACTGGAACAGGCCGCTCAGCGTGCGCTGGGCCTCCTCCGCCGTGACGCTGACGAGGTCGAAGGTCATGAGCTGACGCTCGCCGCCGAGTTCATCGGGCCGGTCCAGCAGCAGGATCAACTCTTCCACAGTCTGCAGGCGTGACTTGGGCCCCACCGCGATGACGCTGCCGGTGCGCGGATCGGGCTGCAGGCTCACGCCGCCGACATCGATGTCCTCGACAACACGCTGCTCGCCCTTGGGATCGATGATGATGCGCTGCACCCGCTGGCCGACCAGTCCCTTGAGGGCCTCGACGACCGCCGCCGGCTCGGCGTGCTTGAGCGGGAAGAGCTTGTACTCCGAATCCACCGGCGGCTGGCTGTCGATGGCGTCGATGATGCCGCGCATGCGGTCGATCTGGCCGCGGGTGTCGATGATGATCAGCATGTTCTGGGCCGGCACCGACTTGATGGCGCCGAAGTCGCTGATCATGTCCTTGAGCTGATCGCTCACCAGTTCCGCGTTGGCATTGCTCAGCGGGAAGGTCACCGAGATGATCTGGTCGGCGGAGATGCCCTGCGGGATGGCGTCGACGTTGAAGACCTCGCCCGGTTTGCGCACGGAGTCCTTGAGCGTGGCAAGGTAGAGGTACTGCCCCTCGCGTCTCAGATGCACATTGTGCATGTGCAGGTTCTGATTGAGGATGCTCAGGGCGTCATCGAAGCTGTAGGTTTCGCCACTGATGAACGTCAGCGTGCCGCCGGGGACCGGCGCCTCCTTGATGAGCGGCAACTGGCTCTCGCGGCTGAAGAAGTCGAGCACCTCGGTGTACGGCGCTTCCTTGAAGTTGAAGCCGATCGGCTGGGCGGGATCGACGTCGGCCGCGGGCGCCGGCGCATCCAGCGCCGTCTGCACCGCGCCATCCTGGAAGGCCCACGCCAGCGGGGTCGGCGCGCCGGCGATGACCGACAGGCACAGGGCAAGGCGGCCAAGGCCGGCGCCCCACGGGCGGCAGGCGCGCAGGTCCGGGCCGTTCGATGTTTCAGTGCGCTCCATCGCATCGCTCCATTGGGCCGGCGGCTCCCGCCGGCAGGCGGCCGAGGCCACCCTCTTACTCCAGCTCGCGCCGCTGCGCCAGCGTCTCTCCGTTTCGGATCACGAAAGTCTGTCCATCCCGGCTGAATTCGGCCTGCTCGCCCTCGCCGGAGACGAAAATGAAGCCCAGGACATCCTCCCCGGGCGCCAGGGTGCGCGTCTCGCGCGTCTTACTGTTGACCATGATGGCGCTGACCCCGCTGAGGCCGCGCATCACGCCCGCCAGGCGCCAGTCGCCGTAGCCGGGCGCCGGTGGCGCAGGCGGCGGCGCCGGCGGCGCCGGCTCGGGCTCGGGCGTCTTCTGCACGATCACCGGCGGGGGCGGATCCGGCTTGCGGAAGACGTTGCGCGACGCGATCCGCTCGGCCATCGCCTCGGTCGGCTCGGGGATCTCCGCCAGTGCCGGCGCCGGCGACTGCTCTGCCAGATCCGGCACGAACAGTGTGGTCAGGTTCACCGTCAGGTCGAAGCGCCGTTTGTCCTGCACCGGCTTGATGGAGAACGAATCCACCCGGGCCACCCACGGCTGCGCCTGCAGCAGCGCCATGGTCCGGGCGACTTCCTCCAGCCGCCCGGTTCCATCGAGCGTCGCCCGCACGATCGAGAAATCGACCTGGTCGCGCAGGGTGGAGCGCAGGCTGGTCTCGCGGATGCGGGCCCGTCCCACCGGGTTGCGCTGGGCGATGGGGCGGCCGCTGGTCACTTCGACGCCGCTCAGGCCTGCCTTCTCAGCCAGCGCGACCAGTTCGGTGCGGAGCCGATGCTCCATCGTGTCGATCTCACGGGCAAGTGAGGTGGCGCCGATCTGGGCCAGCCGGCGCCGGATGTCGCGCAGCTCGTCGATCTGCTCCTGCTTGGCTTCGATGTCGCCCCGGTACAGGCTGATCTCATCGAGCAGCGCCGCCCGCGGGCGCAGGTAGAAGCGCTGCACGCCCCACCAGCACGCCGCCCCCGCGCACACCAGCCCGGCGCTGACCATGATGGCGCGGCGCAGGCTCATGAGGCCGTCTCCGTCGGCTCCGAGGCGGAGGGCGCCGGATCCGGCGTCACCAGATCGAGATCGAACCGCGTCTCCACATCCGGCCCGCTGAACATGAGCTGATACGGGCCAGCGGTCATCAGCCGCTCGCGCAGGGCCTGGGCGATATCCCGCCGCTCCACAGCGCCACGGATGCTGAACGACGCCGACTGGCCGGAGACGAACCGCCCATCCAGGTAGCGCCGGCTCTCGGCGGCGCGATACTCCACGCCAGCGCCCACGTTGCCCACCAGCGTGTCGAGCTGCGCGACCTCGGGATCGGGCATCTGCGCCACGATGCGATCGATGTGCGCAACGAAGTCAACCCCCGCCTCCAGCCACGACTCCATGTGCTTGAGGCGGGCGTCGGCGGCGAGGTAGTCGGCGTAGTCCTGCAGCACGCGCGACCGCCTGGCCTTCAGGGCCGACAGATCCTGGCGCATCGACTGCAGATCCAGCCACAGATAGACCGTGACGCTGCCCAGCGTCAGGATCGCCGCCAGCGCGCCAAGGAGCGCGCGCTGGCGCCGGCGGGCGCCGAGATCCGGCGCCCGGCGCGGGTTGGCGAAGTCGAAGCCCGGCGCGGTCACAGCCCCCTCGGCCAGCGTGCCGATCAGTGCCGCGGTGAGCGTCCGCTGCCGCTCGGGCATGTCCGCGGGCATCGCGATCGCTTCGTGCGGCTCGACCGTCTCGCCGGACAGCTCCAGCGCATCGGCGCAGGAGTCGGCCACGGCGCGGGCCAGCGGCCCGGCCCCGAGGGCGCAGATGCGCTCTACCTCGATCGACGTCGGCTGCGAGCGATAGCTCATCCACGTCCGCTTGGCTTCGATGGCCAGGCGCCGGGCAAAGTCGTCCAGATCGCCGCCCTCTTCCGGGGCATCCAGTTCGATGGCCCGGGCGAAGACAAGCTGCCCGTCGTCGACCACCACCAGTTCGGTCGAGGACCGGCCGATCACGATCCCCAGCAGGCTGCCGGGAACCTGGGCGCTGGCCGGCGCCAGCGCCGCCGCGGCGCCGGCCGAGCGGAGCCCGATCCGAGCCAGCTTCAGCCCCGACGCCTTCGCCACCTCCGCCAGCCACTGCCGGCGCTCGCCGGGCATCGCGCCGGCCAACGCTTCGGCGGCGCGATCCTTGTCCTCAGCGCCCGAATCCAGCATGATGTAATCGACCGCGGCGCCCTCGGTCGGCACCGTGAGCTGGCGGGTCATCTGCAGGGCGACAGCGCCCGGCGCCTCCTGCGGCGCAAGGCCCGGCGGCAGCGACAGCCGCTTGATCACCACATCGCTGCGCGACGCGACCATGACCAGCCGCCCGCGCATGTGCGCCTCGCGCAGCTCCCGGCCGAGCCACTTGCCGACTCCCTCGGCGCTGCCGAGATCCAGGTCCGCCGGCGCCTGGGCCGTGCGCCAGCCGAGCACCTCGACGCGCTGGGATGAGACCAGCGCCTGCACCGCCGTGAGGCGGCCGCGCTCGATCTCCACCGCGATGAGCCGGCGCGCGCTCACGACCCGCCTCCCGCCGTCCAGCGGCCGCGCCGGCGATCCACGAACACGGGCTCATCGCCCGGCGCCGCCCCGGCGCCGGAGTCCTCGGGCGCAACGTCATCGGGCGCTGCGTCATCCTCGGGCGCGCCGGTGTCGACCGGCGCCGGGCGGCCGAAGTCCATGTCAACAAGATGGTCGCGCGCCTCGGGCCGCTCGGCCTGGGGCGGCGACGGCTCCGGCGACTCGCCGGCGCGGGTGGCCGCCTGCTCCGGCGCCGGCTCGCGCTGGGCCCGAAGGACCCGCTCCAGTTCGACGTGCGTGATGTCACGCAGGTACGCCACGCGAGGGCGGCGCGAGGCGACATCGATGACGGCGTCCAGCACGATCCGGCGCTCCAGCGTGCGCCCGTCGGACTCGACCAGCACGCCAAACTCGTCGATCTCAAGGTCGGTCGCCGACGTCGTCAGGTCCGCCGCCCCGGGCGCGGTCAGGCCCGCCTCGACGCGGATGCGCCACTGCGTCGAGCGCGTCGTCAGGTGGTCCACCGCCTCCTGGAACTGCTCCGGCGTCATCAGTTCCTCGAGGACCGGCCAGCAGACGCTCTGGCGCGTCGACGGGCTCGTCGCCTCGCGGGCGTCGACGATCCGGCGGGCAATCTGATCATCAATGCCCGGCAGCGCCGCCAGCGTCTCGGCCGGCGCAAGGTTCATATCGACCCTACCAGCCAGGAATTCGTCGTCGCTGGCCGTCAGCGCGTCCAGCGGCGCCACCCAATCGGCAGGCTGGAGCTGGAAGAACCGCAGCACCTGCACGAAGTCGGACTCGCTCTGGAAGGTCTGCCCCGACTTCATGATCTCGCGCACACCCTCCCCGGTCCCGGCGCCGAAGCGCCGATCCAGGGCCCGGCCAAGCCGCTCGTTCCACTCCACGTTCAGATTCAGGCGCCGGTCGCCGCGGTGCTCGACCCCGTCGACGCCCGACTGGATATTCGGATCAAAGCTGTACACCGTCGCAGTATCGGCGAGCGCTGCAGCTGCGTCTCCAGCGAACAGGCCCGCAACTCCTTGGCTGGCTGAAGTTTCCGGATCGGCGCCGTACAGCGTCTCGGGTGTGATCCCCTCGATGTCCAGCAGCTCCGCCATGCTCCCCAGCGGCCGGGCCGCCACGATCGCCGCGGCGAGCTGGTCGGTCAACCCGGGCAGCGCCGCGATCGACTCGACCGGAGCGTGGTTCAGATCGAGCTTGGCCGTCTCGCTCACCGCCAGTTGCTCGGCCGGCCCGATCGGCAGCAGCCGGAACAGGCCGGCCCGGCCGCCCTCGGTCGAGAAGGCGACCCACTCGCTGGTGAGCTGCGGCGCCTCGCCCGAGAGCAGGTCATCGCGCTGGGACGCCAGCTCCGCCATGGCCGCCTGCACCCCCGACCAGCCCAGGGCGCGGACCTGGGTGGCGTGCAGCGACGCCGCGGCGCCGCGCCGCCCGGCATCGGCGTAGAACAGCGCGGTGGCGCCGATCATCGCCCCCACCGCGAGGGTGACCAGCACCGCGGGCAGGATGACCGCGCGACGCTTCATAGACCGGCCTCCCACCCCGCCGATGGGCCGTCGGGCACGATGAAGACACGGACGCGGTCGGGCTCGCCCTGCGGACCGGCAGGCTCGTCGACCAGGTCCAGTTCGGTTGCGATCTGGCGATCGATGTCCTCGCGGCCGGCAACTTCGGTCGCGTCAGGGGGCAGCGCAAGTTCCGGCTGCGGGGGCGGGGCGCCGAACCAGATCGCCACCTCGATGGCGACCGGCAGCCCGCCCGCCTGCACGCTGTCGAAGCGGTCCTGCCAGGCGCCGGCCTCGTAGTAGCGGAAGCGCAGCAGGCGGACGCGCTGCGACAACAACTCGGAACTGCCGGCGCTGCCGGCGCCGCGCCGGCTCATGGTGACCGATCCGGCGCCGGGCGAGAAGCTGTAGCTAGCGCGCACCACAGCCCCATCGTGCGGCGCTGCGGGATCGATCAGGTCGCTGCGGGAGACCAGGCGCAATTGCTGCGCATCGCCGGTGATTCCGGCGCCGGGACCGGCCCCGCCGGCCATGCAGGTCAGGACATCCTCTTCTATGCGCATGAACAGCGCTTCGGCGGCCCGCGCGTCGGCGGTCATCTGTTCCAGCAGGTCGCGCCGCTGGGCCAGGCCGTTCATGAACCCGAACACTGAACCGATCAGCGCGCCCAGCACGCCGATGGCCACGAGCGTCTCGGCCAGCGAGAAGGCCCTGCTCATCATGGCTGGCCTCCCCGGGGCGCCGGGCGCGCTCCGCGCTCGACCTCGCGCTGCAGGGCGTCCTCATCGCCGATCGTGTCTTCCGGCGCCAAGCCCAGGCGCACGAGCTGGCGCAGCGTGTAGCTCGCCCCGGGCGCGCCGGCCCGGGCCGGGTCGGCGAACGTCGCGGTGACGGTCACCAGGGTCAGACCGTCGAACGGCGCCGGCTCGGTGTCAACCAGCAGCTCCCAGCCGGTCTCCTCCTGCATCGCGTCGTCGTAGATCTCGATCGGCGCGCCCGGATCGAGCAGGTCCGCGAGCGACGCCTGTTGCTCGCCATCCCAGCGCGAGGCAGGCCCGCTCAGGGCTTCCGGCGCCGAGATGCCGGCCTCGATCCGGGCCATCGTCGTGGCGGCCAGATCGGCGGCCTGGCGCGCGAGCCGGGCGCCCTCGATTGAGCGCGCGCCCTGCGACATCTGTGTCAGGATCGCCAGGGCCCCCAGTGTGAACAGAGCGACCGAGAGGATGATCTCCAGCAGAATGGCGCCGCGCTGCGCGATCATGGCGCCTGCCCCTGCTCTGGTTCCCCCGGATCGGCTGCCGGGGCTTCGGCTGGTTCCTCGTCCAGAGTGTCACGCGGCCGCAGCGGCTCGATGGTGGCCCGGCCCGACCAGCGATCCAGGCGCACCTGGAACAACTGGCTGCCGGCGGCCAGCGTCGGCGGGGGCTGCGGCGCCAGAGCGCCGCCATCGGGCAGGAAGGTCGCAAGCTCGACCGGCTCCAGCGCCTCGATCTGGTCGAAGTCCGACCCGGCGACGGCCTCGGCGGGCTCCAGCACCCGCCACTGGGCGGGCAGCAAGCCGAGCACGATCGGCGCGGCCGGCGCTTCGCTCTCGGCGAACGCATCGACCGCCGGCGGAGCGACCTCCGTGGCCCGGATCTGCCAGCCGCGGTCGGTCGGGGCGGCGGTGATGCGCATCGGGCGGCCGCGACCCATGGCCTCGGCCCGGGCTGCGGCGAGGGCGCCGGCGGCCTGCCGCTGCCCCTCGGCGCTGGCGGAACGGGCCAGGATGGCAAACATGTTGGGCAAGGCCAGGCTGGCCACCGCGACCAGCAGCGCCAGCGCAATCATCAACTCCACGAGCGTCATGCCCGCACGAGCGCGCCACACCTTTCGCCCGGATCCATCCATTGGCGCTCGGGGCGGCCTGATGCGCCGCCCGCCGCGATCCCATCGCCAGAGTCAGCCGCCGTCCGTGGGCGCATCGAACCCGAAGTCTTCCTCGCTGTCTTCGAGGCCTTCCCACACAGAAATGTCGTCCTCGGTGTCTTCCTCGCCATCGCGGCCCACCGAGAACAGGTCGTAATACCCCTCGCGGGTGTCGCCCTCGGCGAGGTAGACCCACTCATGGCCGTACTGGTCCCGCGGCATGGGCGACTCGAGGAAGCTCTGCCATGAGCCCTCCGGGGCATCCGGATCGAGCGTCTCGTCGCTCCAGAGCACCGAGAGGCCCTCCTCATCCGTCGGGTACCGATCATAAACCAGACGGAACTGGTCCATCGCCGCCTTCAGCGTGCGCAGATCGACCCGCACGAGGTTGTCCTTGGCCTTGTCCCGCTGCTGGAACAGGGCCACGCCGACCAGGCCCGAGATCGCGAGGATGATCGCGATCACGATCATCACCTCGATGAGGGTGAAGGCCCGGCGTACTCGCCCTTTTGTCCTGATCATGGCCATTTTCCCGTCCTTCCGTGGCGACCGCCACCCGCCCCGGCCGAGCGGCCGGCAGGCATTAGTCAATGCTAGCTAGTCTTGGCCGCCGACGCAACCCCTTTGTCTACGCCCCGGCGGCGCTGCTGCGCATCGACATCGGCAGGATAAGGCCGAGGGCCACACACAGCGCCGCGGTGGCGACCAGCGCCGGCGGGTCCGGCCGGCCAGCGGCCGTTCCCACGGCTGCGCTCGCCTGGCGCCGGGGTGCTGGAACTCCTCAGGCCGAAGGCCTCGAACGGAAGTAGCCGGGGCGTGGAGCGGCGACGGCCTTCGGTGAAGGCCGGAGGCGCGACACCCCCGGAACCGGCGCCGAAAGAGAAGCGCAGCCTGAAGGGCTGCTGGAAGATCACGCCGCACGGGCCCGGCGCTTCGAGCAGACCTTCGGCCTGCCCCATTCAAGAAAGAAAAGGGGGAGGGGGGCGCCTCATCCGGGGGTGTCGCTCCGCCGCGCCGGGCCTCCTCGCGTCGGCCCGCCGCCGCTGCGCTCCACGCCCCGGCTACTCCCGTTCGAGCCCTTCGGGCTGAAGAGAAGGAGGGAGGAGGAAGGATGATGAACGATGAGGGATGAAGTCCCGAGTTCAATCACCAGTCTTGCCGCACAGCGTCGGAACGTCGCCGCAAGAAGGCAGGAACCCAGAGGGCGCAGAGAGCGCAGAGTAACGCAGAGAAGAGAGATTGTGTGTGCGCTGCGGCATCGCGCTTCGAGCAGCCCTTCAGGCTGCTCCTTCTTGGGAGGCCGCGCTGCCGGGGGTGTCGCATCGGCGGCCTCCTGCGGATGCCGCCACCGCTCCACGCCCCGGCTACTCCCGTTCGAGCCCTTCGGGCTGAAGAGAAGGAGGAAGGAGGGAAGGAGGAAGGAGGAGATCCGAGTTTGCTCACCAATCTGCCGCACGGCGCCGCAGCGCACACACAATCTCTCTTCTCTGCGTTACTCTGCGCTCTCTGCGCCCTCTGCGTTCCTGCCTTCTCGTCTTCTGCCTTCTGCCTTCTGCCTTCTCGCCTTCTGCCTTCTGCCTTCGCTCGCTCACGCGCCGGCTGCGCCGCTGAGCATGGACATTGGCAATATCAATCCCAGCGCCACGAACAGCACCACGATCGCGATCGCCCCCAGCAGCAGCGGCTCGATCAGGCGCACCGCCGTCGAGAGCATCCGGTCGATGCGGCTCTCGATGGTCTCGGCGATCGTCACCAGCACCGGGCCGAGGTTGTTGGCGCTCTCGGCGACATCGATCATCTCGATGACATCCTCGGGGAACAGGCCGCTGGCGCCCAGCGGCGCTGCCAGCGAATGGCCGGCCCGCACCGACTCGGCGGCCTCATCGATCGCCTCAGCCATCAGCAGGTTGCCGGCGGCGTCCCGCGCGATGCTCAGGGCCTGGAGTACGGGGGCGCCGCCGCGCAGCAGCGTCCCCAGCGTGCGGCAGAAGCGGGCGCAGGCGACCGCGCGGATCAGCGACCCGGCGATCGGCGCCTTCGTCCGGATCTCGGCGAGCTTGCGGGCCACATCGGCCCGCTTGCTGAGCCGCCAGAGGATGACCGCGAGCACCGCGAGGACGCCGACGGTGACCAGGCCGTGGCGGGTCACCGCGTCGCTGATGGCGAACATCACCTTGCTGATGAGCGGAAGCTGATCCTCGATGCGCTCGAACATCGGGCGGAACATGGGCACGCCGATCCCGAAGATCGCCCCGAGCACCGCGCTGCCGAAGACCACCAGCACCGTGGGATAGATGAGGTTGCCGATGATCTTGCCGCGGAGTTCCGCCTGGCGGTGCGTGAACTCGCCGAGCTGCGCCAGGGCGCCCTCGAGGAAGCCGCCCTGCTCGCCAGCGCGGACCATCGCGACGTGGGCGACCGGGAAGACATCGGGCCGGTTTGCCATGGCATCCGACAGTTCAGCGCCCTCGGCGACCGCATCGCTGATCTCGGTGAAGACGCTGGCGATCCGCGGCTGGCTCTTGCGGCCGGCCATCAGTCGCAGGGCCCGCATCAGCGGCACACCGGCGCGGAGCAGGTCGGCGATCTGGGTGTAGACCATGCTCAGCCGGCGCGAACTGATCCGCGAGCCGCCGGAGGCGGCCCGCTCGCGCTGCGGGGCCAGCGACACCGGCGTGAGCTGACGGGTTTCCAGTTCGGCCAGCACCGCCTGCTCGCTGGCGCCGGCGAGCACGCCGGCCACGCGGGCCCCGGCGCCATCAATCGCGGTGTATCGGAAGCTCGGCATCGGTTCGCTCAGCCAGCATCGGAGCGCGCCGGCGGCCGGGTTGACTAGCTGCTCAGCAGGGCATCAATCTGCTGGGTGATCTCTTCGGCCTGCGGGCTGGTGCGGGGGTCAAAGCGAGCGACCACCCGCCCATCCGGCCCCACCAGGTACTTGGTGAAGTTCCAGGTCGGCGGGCCGCCGGTCTTGCTGAGCTCGGCAAACAGGGCCGACTGGTCGGCGCCGACGACGCTCACCTTGGAGAACATCGGAAACGAAATGTCGTAGTTCTCCTGGCAGAACGCCTTGATCTGGGCATCGGTCCCCGGCTCCTGCCCGCCGAAGTTGTTGGCCGGGAAGCCGAGCACGACCAGCCCCTTGTCCCGGTAGCTTCTGTACAGGGCCTCGAGCTGCTCGTACTGCGGCGTCAGGCCGCACTCGCTGGCGACGTTGACGATCAGCATCGGCTGGCCACGGTACTGGTCCAGGCTGATGGAGGCGCCGTCGATGCCCTCGACGGTGAACTGGTGCACCGGCCCCTGGCTGTACGCTTCCCGATTCACGGCTGGCTCCCTGGATGCGGAGGCGGCCTCCGCTCCGCCGGCCCCGGGCCCCGCAGGCGAGCCCGAGCCGCCGCCACAGCCGGCCATGGCCACCATCAGTCCGGCTCCGATCAGAATGCGTGCTGCACGCATGTCAATCCTCCTTGGCCCCGTGGATGATACGGGTTTCTCGCTGCCCGCGCCGATCGCCTATTTTGCCTTGTGGTTCTCCTGACCCGCACCACCAGGTTCATCCTCAACCCGCCCGGCGCCGATGCGCGCGCACACGGGGGCGCCGGCGGCTTTGCCGGGCAGCCGGCGATGCAGGGCCTCGGGCGGTACTACGAGCTCGAGACGGTCTGCCGCGGCGAGCCGGACCCGGTCACCGGCTATCTGGTCGACATCAAGACCGTCGATAGCGCCGTGCGCGGCGTCGTCGTGCCGCTGATCGAGCGGGCCTGCGCCGAGCGGCCGGGGGCTGACCCCGCCTTCCTGCTGCAGGAGGCGATGGATCCGCTTGCGCGCGCGCTGCCGGTGGAACTGGCCCGCGTGCGCTGGCGGCTGACCCCGTACCATTGTGTCGAGATGTCCGCCGACGCCCCCACCATCGCGCTCATTCGCCAGCGCTTCGAGTTCTCCGCCTCGCACCGGCTGCACGCGCCGGAGCTGTCGGACGAGGAGAACCGGCGCATCTTCGGCAAGTGCAACAACCCCAGCGGCCACGGGCACAACTATCAGCTCGAGCCGTGCGTCGCCGTGAACCTCGGCGCCGATGGCCCGCCCTTCGGGGCAGCGCAGCTCGAGCAGATCGTCGATGAGGTCATCCTGCGCCGCTTCGATCACAAGCACCTGAATCTGGACACCGAAGAGTTCGGCCCCGGCGGCGTGACGCCATCGGTCGAGCGGATCGCGCAGGTGTGTTTCGACCTGCTCGCCGGCGGGCTGCGCGCGCAATACCCGCAGGTGGAGCTGCGCTGCGTGACCGTGTGGGAGACCGATCGCACAAGCTGCACGTATCCCGGCTGACGCACACTGGTCACGCGCCGCGTCGCGCGCATCGTCAGATCCTTGCGCAGGGCCGGCTTCGCCCCCCGAATCGGGGGGTTCGTCCCTTGATCGACCCCCGCGCGCGAGGATTCGGCAAAGACGCCCGATCCGTCCGATGACGCTGCAACGGACCAAGCTTCATTGCAGTACACTCGGAGGCGATCATGAGAACAGCCGTCATCGCGCTCGCGCTAGTCCCCGCACTCGTCGCCTCGGCCCAGGCGCCACCCACGCATGGACTCGATTGGGTCACGGTCGGGGCCCCAGGCAACCGCCCGACGCTGCCGAGCGAGGCCCCCTGGCACGCCGAGCCGATCGGCGCCGTCGATCAGGAGTTCCGGATCACGCGCACCCCGGTCACAGCCGCACAGTGGGTAGAGTTTGTCACCGCATACGCGCCGTACGTCGATCCGAGCGTACAGTCCGACTCGGCCTTTACAAGCCTGTTCGTGGATTTCGTGTCGGGGGGCCCAAGTCCACGCTACGAGGTCAAGCCCGGGAAGGATCGTTTTCCAGTTGATCCCGCGTGGCACTACGCGGCGACGTTTGCCAACTGGCTGCACAACGGCAAGTCGCCTGAGAGGTGGGCGTTTGAGAACGGCGCCTACGACATCTCGACCTTCTACGTGCGGCCCGACGGAACGAGAGCGGACCAGCGCGAGCGTTCGCCCGGCGCACGATTCTTCCTGCCGAATCTCGACGAGTGGACCAAGGCTGTGTACTACGACACTGACCGCTACGCACCCGATGAAGGAGGCTATTACCTGTACCCGGGCTCGGAGGATCCACTCGTGACTGGTCCACCAGGCGACCCCGGCGCCGAGACCAGCGCGGGGCTCGGAACGCTTCTCCCGGTTGGCCAGTACCCGCACTCCACCACCCCATGGGGCCTTCTCGACACCTCTGGTGGCCTGTTCGAGTGGGTCGAGGACCCCTACCGCGACGATGGGAAGAACCGTCGCCTCGTAAGCAGTTCGGCCGGAAGCGACCCCAGCCTGGAGGACCGGATCGATCTACGTTGGTTCCGACTGCCGCCGGACTTGCCAGGCGTAGGCTTCCGGGTCGCAGCAGTTGTACCCGCGCCGGGTACCGCCGTATTGCTCGTGCTCGGAGTACTCATACTGAGGAGGAGGAAACAATGATCGCGAGGTATGTGATCCCGAGCATGATCTCACTCGTTATGTCGCTTCCCGCCCGTGCCGACGTCTACGTGGGCTCGCTCTCTGGCACCGGCAGCTTGAGCGTTGATGAACTCGTGGAAGCATCGCCAGGAGTGTGGCGAGTCGAGATTACAGTCGTCTCGGAGACCCATGTGACGTTCCAGATCACCGCCGACCAGCAGGACGAGATCGAGTACATTAAGGTACGCGGCCGCGTCGATCCCGGCTCCTCCACGGCATCGGTCGCGATGATGGTCACGGGCGAAGGCTCGGGCGCAGTCGTTCGCCTTGGCGAGATTGAGATGCTCGCCCCAGGCGCCGGATGGACCAAGGCAGATCTTGTCGTGTCTGCGTTTGTGGAGAAGGATAGTTTCGGGGCGCGCGGCAACATCGGCGTCGCCGGGTCCAGTCCAGGCGGCCGTATCGAAGCGAACCGCGACACTATCTTGCGCTGTGATGGTAATTTCACCGCAGAGGTCGAGATCATCGAAGGTCTCATCCAGACGCCTTACCTTGACTTCGTCACATCGCTGGAAGGCGACATCCTCAACGACATAACGGTCGAAGGTGGCAATCTGAACGCGGTGCTTGCAAATGAAGGGCAGATCGGAACGTCATCCGATCTGATCTCAATAACTGCTGACGGCAGCATTGGTCGCATTCGAGCTCGCGAAGGCATCTGGGCCAACATTGCCGTTGATGGCGACATCGGGCGAATCGAGACAACGGGGGCAGGCAGTGACTTCAATGGCTCGGCATCCGGCGCCAATCTCTCCGAGGTCGTGTCCGGCTTTGCTGACGTTGAGATCGTGCAAGATCTGAGCGCCGACCTGACCTTCGCAGGCGACGTCGCTGCGGATGTCAAGGTCGGCCGCTCACTCATGGGCGACATCGACATCGACGGCGATCTCGTTGACCAGATCTTCATCAACTGGGCCGATGACTCCGGCTCCTGGAGCGGTGACATTTTTGTCGGCGCCACCACCCTCTCCCCCAAGGGCGCCTACACGCAGACCGGCCTCGGCGGCGGCGCTGTCGGGCTCGTCCCCTTCGACCTGCACAAGCAGGACTGCGACCCCGCCTACTCCGGCTCGACCTGGCCGACGACCACGTCGAGCACGATCGAGATTGATCTCGTCCACTACGGGCCCATCGCCCACGATGGCGCGGGCAAACCGTTCCAGGTCGAGAGAGTCGGCGGCAACCACTGCACCGGCAGCAACGGCAACTGCTTCGAGCAGGCAGCCAGCGACGACACCGCCAACTGGACGCTGGAATCGATCTCCGGGCGCACGATGACCGTCAGCGGCTCACTGGAAGAGGACCACCACTATCACATCTTCCCGGTGCGCACGGGTTCGAACATGCTCAAGTGCGACGAACTCGGCGCGGGCGCCGGCGATGTGCCGGTAGTCGCCTTCACCTACGTGATCTACCGCGAGGCGCCCTGACCGCGCCTGACGATGGGGTTGCCAGCGCGTCCGGCGGCCAAGGCCATCTGGCGCAAATCGGGCATCTTTGGCGCCTCAGGCAACAGAAACGCGCTGCAAGTCGTTAGACTGCGCTGGGCGCGTACGGCGCCAGTTCGGTTCTCGGACCCCATTTCGGGGTGATGTCCCCCAAAAACCGCGCTCCGCGGCGCCCAAAGTGACGATACACTAACTTCAGATGGGCATCGGCAGCGTACTTCTCGAACGTGGGCTCATCGACCGCGATGGTCTCCAGCGGGCCCTGGCCGAGCAGCGCGAGACCGGCGAGCGGCTCGACCGCGTGCTGGTGCGCCTGGGCCTGGTCAGCCGCGAGCAGGTGCTCGAGGCGATCGGCGACCAGTTCGACATGCCGGTGGTCGATCTGGCCACCGTCGAGGTCGAGCCCAAGACGCTGGCCAGCCTGCCGGCCAAGCTGGTGTACAAGCAGCGCTGCGTGCCCATCCGCCAGACTGATCACGCGCTGACCATCGCCACCAGCGACCCGTTCGAGATCTCCATGCTCGATGAGCTGCGCCTGCTGACGGGCAGCGCCATCGAACTGGTCCTCGCCGATGAGGAGGAGATCCAGAAGTTCATCAGCCTGCACTACGGCGTGGGCTCCGACACGCTGGACGAGATGGCCGGCAAGGTCACGGCCAACGGCGTCGCCGAGGCCGACAGCCAGGAGATCGAGCAGGCCCAGGAAGCCTCGGTCATCAAGCTGGTCAACGACCTGCTGATCGAAGCCATCCGCGAGCGGGCCACGGATGTGCACATCGAGCCGTACGAGCACTCGCTGATCGTGCGCTACCGCATCGATGGCGTGTTGCAGCGGGCCAACGTGCCGGAGACCATTCACCACTTCCGCCACGCGATTGTCAGCCGCCTGAAGATCATGGCGAACCTGAACATCGCCGAGAAGCGCACGCCGCAGGATGGGCGCATCACGCTGCGCCACCGCGAGAAGGGGCGCGGCATGCAGGAGTACGACCTGCGCGTCAGCGTGATCCCGATGCTCGCCGGCGAGGGCGTGGTGCTGCGCATCCTCAGCAAGAGCGCTGTGCTGCTGGAGCTGGGCGACCTGGGCATGCCCGCCACGGTGCTGGGCAAGTGGGACGAGCTGATCCAGCGGCCGCACGGCATCCTGCTGGTCACCGGCCCCACCGGCAGCGGCAAGAGCACGACGCTGTACGCCTCGCTGAACCGCATCGTCAGCGACGAGATCAAGGCCATCACGATCGAGGATCCCGTCGAGTATCACGTCGGCGGCGTGAACCAGATCCAGGTGAACTCGAAGGTGGGCCTGAGCTTTGCCGCGGGGCTGCGGTCCGTCCTCCGCCACGACCCCGATGTGGTGATGGTCGGCGAGATCCGCGACAAGGAGACGGCGGAGACCGCGGTGCAGGCCTCCCTCACCGGCCACCTGGTCTTCAGCACCCTGCACACCAACGACGCCGCCAGCGCCCCGACGCGCCTGCTGGACATGGGCGTCGAGCCGTACCTGGTCAGCTCCAGCGTCGAGGGGGTGCTGGCCCAGCGGCTGGTACGCCGCATCTGCCCGCAGTGCGCCCAGGCGTACGCGCCCGACCCGGCCGACCTGCCGCGCGGCTTCGAGCTTGCGCCGGGCGCGACGCTCACGCGCGGCGCCGGCTGCCGCGAATGCCGCGAGACGGGCTACCTCGGCCGGATCGGCATCTACGAACTGCTGACCATGACCGAGCCGGTGCGCGAGGGCGTAATGAGCCGCGTCAGCTCGCTGGCCCTCGCCCGGGCCGCCGCGGAGGATGACGCGCTGGTGCGTCTGATCGATGACGGCTACGCCAAGGTCCGCGCCGGCGTGACGACGGTGCAGGAAGTCATGCGCGCAGCCTCGGCCTGATGTGCAGCACGCCCCGATGCCGGCTCTGCGGCATCTGGGTTCTCCAGCCCGCCGGCCTCACAACGGAACCTCCACTTCATCCGGCCACTGGCCCCTCACCTCGTCCCACAGTCGCTCCATTCGCTTTCCCGACACGGGGCGAACCGTGCCGAGTTCCTGGGCAAACAGCGATACCCGCAGTTCCTCCACCATCCACCGATACTCCGAAAGCCCCGGGCTCGCCGCAAGCGCCCCCGGCGCCCGATCGATCAGCGCTGCCGCCCGGGCCCAGTGCGGGAGGATCTCCTGGGCGATCTCCAGGTCTCGGTCCGGGCCCGCCGCACGCAGCCGGTCGAGCCGGCGCCTGGCCGCCTCCAGATACCGCGGCAGGCGCGCCAGCCACTCGAGCGGCGTGGCGCTCAGGAAGCCCGGATAGAGAAGGCGCGAGAGCTGGGCGCGCAGGTCGCGCAGCGCCGGCGTCCACGCCTCGGGCAGCCGCTCGCCCAGGCGCAGGGCCAGTTCGTGCGACTGGCGCAGCGCGGGCGCCGCAAGCCCCACCGCCCGCTGCACATGCGCGTTGAAGTCGGCGAGCCCGAAGTCAACGCGCAGCCGGAACTCCTCCGCTGACTGCGGCAGCGCCTGCCCCTCCACGAACGTCAGCCCCGCGATGAGCGTGGCCAGGTCGCGCGCGCCATCGGCCCCGCCGGCCACGACTTTGTAGATCGGCAGCAGTGACTCGACCTGCGGCACGGCCAGCGCCATCTGGCGCAGATCCCGGCGGGCCGCGATCTCGAACAGGCGGCGCACGCCTGCGCGCGTGCCAGCGTCCGCCGCGGCCCGCGTCTCGAACAGGCGCAGGGTCACCGAGTCCCCGGCGTCCTCGAGCCCGGGATACGCGGTGATGGTGGCGCCGCCACGCTGCGCGGTCGCCTCCGCGGGCAATTCCCCGAAGTCCCACGAGCGGACGCCGCTGCGCCCCCACTGCTCGCCGGCGCCGCGCACAGCCCGCCGGGCCTCATCGGCCAGGCGGCGCTTCAGCTCCCCGACATCGCGTCCCTCGCCAAGCGTCCGTCCGGCGGCGTCCACGATGCGCACATTCAGGCGCAGATGCTCCGGCAAGTCCTGCGGCCGCCAGGCGTCGAGCGGGATCGACGCCCCGGTCGTCCGCCCGACATGCTCGCTCAGCGCCTCCAGCAGCGACCGGTCATCGCGCTGCCCATGCTCGGCCGCAAACGCCTTTGCGCACGCCGCGGCGTCGATGTTGCGTCGCAACTGCTTCGGCAGCAGCCGGAGCAGTTCCCGCGCCTTCTCCTCGACCAGTCCCGGCACGAGCCACTGGGTATCCGCCTCGCGCAGTTGCGGCAGGGCTTCCAGCGGCGCCACGGCCGTCACGCCGTCATCCGGCGCTGCCGGATCGAACCGGTATCGCAGCTTCGCCTCGGTCCCGGCCAGCGGCATCCGTCCCGGATAGCGATCGGGCGTGATGTCGGAGGCGTCGCCAGCGAGCAGGTCCTCGCTGCGCATGAACAGGACCCGGGGATTCTCCCGCTCCGCCGCCTTCCTCCACTTTGCGAGCGCGCGGGCGCTGTGCACCTCCGGCCCGATCCGCCGGTCGTAGAACCCGAACCGCGCCGAAGCGTCGGCCACGATGTCGTGCCGCCTGGCCTTGTCTTCCAGCCGGCTCAGGCGCGCCAGCAGCTTGCGGTTGTGGTCGAGGAACGGCGCCTGGACATCCAGATCGTCTTCCACCAGCGCTTCATGGATGAAGATCTCGCGCGCCCTGGCCGGATCGATGGGCCCGTAATTCACCGGGCGCGCGGCGCTGATCTCCAGTTGCCCGAGCGTCACCCGCTCGTTGGCGATCACGCGTCCGCTGGCGCGATCCCAGCGCGGGTCGCTGTGCTCGCGCCTGATCAGATGGGCTGCGACCTCCTCAAGCCACTGCGGCTGAATCCGCGCGACCGTGCGTGCCCACAGGCGCGTCGTGCGCACCTGCTCGGCGCTGACGATCCACCTGGGCCGCTTGCCTGCGAGGGCCGAGCCGGGCCAGATGGCGATGCCCCCGCCGCGGACGCCCTGGTACTGGGCGCCCGGGGCCTCGCCCCGCTCGTCCAGCCGCGCCGCATGGCTGATCAGTCCGGTCAGAAGCGCCCGGTGCACGGCGTCCTCCGGCGCCGGCTCGTGGTTGATGTGCAGCTTCATCTCCACCGCCATGCCGCGGAGCTGGCGCTGGATGTCCTGCCACTCGCGCAGGCGCATGAAGTGCAGGAAGTTGGCCTGGCAGAGCTTGCGCAGGCGGCTGCCGCTGAGGGCCTCCTGCTGCTCGTGGAAGAAGCGCCAGAGGTTGAGCAGGGTGAGGAAGTCGCTGGACTCATGGGCGAAGCGCCGGTGGGCCTCATCGGCCTGCTGCGCCTTCTCGTGCGGGCGCTCACGCGGATCCTGCACGCTGAGGGCCGCGGCGATGATGAGCACCTCGTCGAGGCAGGCGAGTTCGGCGCCGGCGAGGATCATGCGTCCGATGCGCGGATCGACGGGCAGCCGGGCCAGCCGCTGGCCGATCTCGGTCAGTTCGTCGCGGTCATCGAGAGCCCCCAGTTCGCGCAGCGTCTCGTAGCCATCACGGATCAGCCGCCGGTCCGGCGGATCGACGAACGGGAAACTCTCCACCGCGCCGAGGCGCAGCGCCCGCATCTGCAGGATCACGCTCGCGAGGTTCGACCTGCTGATCTCCGGATCCGTGAAGACCGGCCGCTGCTCGAAGTCCTCCTGGCTGTACAGGCGCACGCACACACCGGGCCCGATGCGCCCGCACCGCCCGGCCCGCTGCTGGGCGGAAGCCTGCGAGACCGCCTCGACCGGCAGGTGCTGGACCTTGGTACGGGCGCTGTAGCGGCTGATGCGAGCGAGGCCGGTGTCCACGACGCTGCGCACGCCCGGAACGGTCACGCTGGTTTCGGCGACGTTGGTCGCCAGCACGATGCGTCCGGCGCCGGCGCCCTTGAAGATGCGCTCCTGCTCGGTGATCGACAGGCGCCCGTACAGCGGCAGGAGTTTCGCGCGGTCCCAGCCCCGGTCGGCCAGCGATTTGATCGTCTCGCGAATCTCGCGCTCCCCGGGCAGGAACACCAGCGTGTCACCCGGCGCCTCGTGCTGGGCTTCGCGGATCGCCAGATCGATCGCCTCATCCAGCGGCAGGTCGTCGGCCGCGAACTCGCCCTCGGGCGGGCGGTAACGGATGTCGATGGGATAGCCGCGGCCGGAGACCTCGATGATCGGCGCCGGGCGGCCGCCCTCGGCGAAGTGCTCGGCGAAGCGCTGGGGCTCGATGGTCGCGGAGGTGATGACGAGCCGCAGATCCGGCCGCCGGTCGAGCAGCCCGCGCAGATAGCCGAGCAGGAAGTCGATGTTCAAGCTGCGCTCGTGCGCCTCGTCGATGATCAGCGCGTCGTACGCCAGCAGGTCGCGGTCCCGCTGGGTCTCAGCCAGCAGGATGCCATCGGTCATCAGCTTGATCAGGGTCTCGGGGCTGGTGCGGTCGCCGAAGCGCACCTTGAAGCCCACCTCGCGCCCGAGGGGGGCGCGCAGCTCCGACGCGATGCGCCCCGCTACCGTTCGCGCTGCGATCCGGCGCGGCTGGGTGTGCCCGATCGTCCCGGCCACGCCGAAGCCGGCCTCCAGCAGCATCTTGGGGAGCTGGGTCGTCTTGCCCGAGCCGGTCTCGCCGCAGACCACGACCACTCGTCTGTCGGCGACAGCCCGCAGGATCTCCTCCCTGCGGGCCGTGATGGGCAGATCTGGCGGGTAGGTGACCGCGGGGCGCGTGGTGGCCCGGCGCTGGGCCTGGGCGATCGATTGGCGCAGCTCGGCCTGAAACCGCGCCGGGTCGAGTTGCCGCGGCGGGCCGCGACGCCGCCGGCGCCGGCCGGGCTCGATCGAACGGGCCTCGCCGGAGGCCAGCCGCTGGGCCTGGGCCCGCAGGTGCGGCCGGTCTCGCAGCATCGCTCGTCCGATCAGCCCCTCGAGTTGGCGCGGCAACTGATCCATGTTCTCGGAACCGGGTCGAATCCTCGAGCAACGCCCCTGACAACCCGGCGACTTCCGGTTAGACTGCGGGCGGCGCCGGATTGGTAGCGTCGTGCGCCACGCCGATCAAACTGCAAACGGGATCGAGACCCCGGAGGGAAGATCATGCGAGAGAGAATCGCCGCGCTGGCCATCTCGGCCGGCCTGCTGACCACTGCCGCCACTGCCCAGACCTGCTATCCGGATTGCGACGGGTCCGGGAGCCTGGACTTCTTCGATTTCCTGTGTTTCCAGAACGCGTTCGCAACGGGTGATCCGTACGCCGATTGCGACGGCTCCGGCGCGCTCGACTTCTTCGACTTCCTGTGTTTTCAGAACGAGTTCGCCGCGGGCTGCCCGGTCGACGACATCATCCGCACCGAGATCGCGGGCAACCCCCTCGGCGTCTATCCCTTCTTCGAGTACGTCGATGTGTTCAACGTCGGCTCCTCGGCCCGGCTCGCGGTCGATCCGACGCTGGTCACCGCCATCGCCGGCGGCGCCTCGGCGGACGTGTATGTCGTCGCCAACAAGACCGAGGCGCAGTGGGATGTGGATCCGTCGCTCACGGATGTCCGCGGCGCCCCGCAGGCCGTCAGCTTCCCCGGCGGCGCCACGGTGCAGGCCAACACCTTCGCCATCAGCGGCTCGGCCTCGCTGGGCGCGGGAACGGGCACGGACATCGCCGGCGCCTACGACCTGATCGTCGATCTCGATGGCGACGGGGCCTTGTCCTCCGGTGACCTCATCGACGGTCGCGGCGACGAGGGCGGCCTGTACATCATGAAGGACCTGACCACGCTGGGCCCGCTGGCGACCGCGCCGGCGCTTGACTACGCCGTGAGCTGGCCGGGGATCGTCGCCACGCGCAACCGCCAGATCACGGTGTACCCCGCCGACATCGCCAGCATGGGCGAACTGCCGGTGGTGGTGCTGAGTCACGGCAACGGCCATCAGTACATCTGGTATGACTTCCTCCAGCAGCATCTGGCGTCGCACGGCTACATCGTCATGTGCAACCAGAACGACACCGTCCCGGGCATCGAGACGGCGTCGACGACGACCTACCTGCACACCGACGCGTTCCTCGGATCGCTGGACACCATCGGCGGCGGCGTGCTGCAGGGGCACGTCGACAGCAGCCGCATCATGTGGATCGGCCACAGCCGCGGCGGCGAGGGCGTGGCCCGGGCCTACACCCGCGTGCGCGACGGGCTGGTCTCGACGGTGAACTACGACGCCGACGATGTGATCGCCGTCAGCAGCATCGCGCCGAACAACTCGCTCGGCGCCGGGCAGACCGAGCCGGGGCTGGTGAACTACCACCTGCTGTGGGGCTCGGCCGATGGCGACATCAGTGGAGCGCCCTCCGGCGGCGTGCACTCGTTTGCCATCTACGACCGCACCGAGGGCAACAAGCACTCGACCTACGTCCACGGCGCCGATCACAACGACTTCAACTGCTGCGGTTTCGATGACTTCACGGGGCCACCCGGCACGGCGATCGGGCGGCCGGAGGCCCAGCAGGTGATGAAGGCCGCGTATCTCGCGATGGCGGAGCGTTATATCAAGCGCGGCAAGTTCGCCGAGGAGATGTTCTGGCGCCAGTACGAGAACATCCGGCCCATCGGCGTGCAGCAGACGACCACGGTTGTCAACGAGTTCCGTGAGTCGACCGACAGCGACGACTTCTTCATCGATGACTTCCAGAGCGAGCCGGCGCTGAATCGCAGCAGTTCCGGCGGCGCGGTTGCCCTCAGTGTTTCCAATGCCGCGGAGGTCCTCCAGACCGACACCGACGGCGCCTATACGTGGACCGGCAGCCAGCCCTCCAACGGCATGAGCCGGGCCACCGGCGGCGATGATTCGCAGGGGCTGGTGTTCGACTACACCGCCGACAGCTTCATCGAGTTCGAGGTGATCGCGCCGGAGCGCGACTTCACCGATGACAGCCACCTCAGCTTCCGGGCCTGCCAGGGCACGCGCCATCCACAGACGGCAGCCCGCCTTGGCGATCTGACGTTCACCGTCTCGCTGCGCGATGGCTCGGGAACCACGAGTTCGATCAGCATCGGCGCGTTCGGCGGCGGCATCGAGGAGCCGTACCAGCGCACCGGCTCGGGCACGGGCGCCGGGTGGCAGAACGAGTACGAGACCATCCGCATCCGGCTGGATGACTTCCGCGCCAACGGCAGCGGGCTGGACCTGTCCGATGTCGTCGCGGTGCGCTTCGACTTCGGGCCATCCTTCGGTGACGCCCAGGGCCGGCTCGGCCTCGATGACATCCAGGTGGTCAACGGGCGCCTGCCGCTCGGGATCGCGTTCGAGGTTCCGGGTCTGTTGCCCGAGATCATCGCGCCGGGAGCGACGACAACGCTGACCCTCGAGATCAAGGCGAAGGAGGGCGAGGCGCTGGTCGCCGGCAGCCCGACGCTGGTCTACCGCTTCGATGGCGGCGCCTTCAACCGTA
Source organism: Phycisphaerales bacterium JB039 (assembly GCA_043101635.1). Classification (GTDB taxonomy): domain Bacteria; phylum Planctomycetota; class Phycisphaerae; order Phycisphaerales; family UBA1924; genus CAYMJK01. Next base: position 33,609 of record JBICIE010000251.1, read on the forward strand.
TCAGCATGACCGATCTCGGCGATGACCTGTACGAGGTCGATCTGCCGGCCGCCGCCTGCGGCGATGCGCCCGAGTTCTACTTCGAGGCCGAGGGCACGGTCAGCGGCGTCGAGACCTTCCCGGCGACGGCGCCCGCTGACGTCTTCACCGCCGTGGTCGCCAATCGCACCGACATCGTCAAGCTCGACTTCGAGACGGCAGTCGGCTGGACGGTCGAGAACATCGACCTGCTCGATGGCGCATGGGACCGCGGCGTGCCGGCGAGCTGGGGGCGCGGGGATCCGCCTGCCGACTTCGACGGCTCGGGCCAGTGCTTCCTGACCGACAACGACACCACGCAGTCGAACTCGGATGTCGATGGCGGCCCGACGCGCCTGATCAGCCCGGTGTACGACCTGTCTGGCGCCAGCGAGCCGTTCCTGACCTACGCCCGCTGATTCACCAACGACGACCTCGACATCGACCGTATGGATGTGCACGTGTCCAATGACGGCGGGCTGAGCTGGACGCTGATCGAGAGCACCGGGCACACGACCGGCTGGAACGTGCTGACGTGGCGGATCGAGGACTTCCTGCCGCTGACGAGCCAGATGCGCTTCCGCTTCAGTTGCACCGACAACCCCAACGACTCGGTGACCGAAGGCGGGCTGGATGCGTTTGCGATCTTCGAGCTGAGCTGCCCGTAAGACGCGGTGGCCTGAGGCCGAGAATTGAGCGACCAGTCCCAAGCCCCGGCCTCGCGCCGGGGCTTTTCTTGTGCGCCGCTACCGATCGGGCTCGCCCTGTTCGGCCAGCGCGGCCTCGTACTCGGCCAGGCGGCCGGGCATCTCCGGGTCGGCGTCGGGGGTGGGCATGAGGGCGATGGCGCGGCGTTGGGTCTCGATCGCCGCGGCGATGTCGCCGGTGGCGCGCTGGGCCAGGGCGAGGGTGTCGAGGTAGGTCCAGAGTTCTGCGCCTTTCGCGGCCTCCTCCATTGCACATGCGCGCTCGGCGTAGCCGAGCGCGCGATGCGGGTCACGGAGTTCCTCGGCGCGGTGCTCCAGCAGGTACGACGCGATCTTGTCAAGCGTGGCGGCGCTCGCGTCGCGCGACTCGGCCACCGTGGTCTCCACGCCGAGAAGCTCGCGCCACAGCGGCAGCGCGTCGTCGTGACGACCGAGCTCGTCATAGGCCTCGGCGAGTTCCTCCGTGGCCATGGCGGTCATGTGATTCCGCGTGCCCAGCACGCGCCGAAGGGTGGGCAGGGTCCGCTCGAGCAGGGGCAACGCCTCATCGGTGCGGCCCTGTGTCTGGTACAGGGTGGCGAGGCTGTGCACGCAAATGAGTGTGTTTGGGTGTTCCTCGCCCATCACACGGCTCACGCGCTCGAGCGCCTCAAGCATGAGCGGCTCAGCCTCCGTTTCGCGCCCCTGGCTCGCTATGAGGGTGCTCAGGCTCATCAGGGTCCGAAGCGTGTCCGGGTGATCCTCACCCAGCACGCGCCGCCGAATCGCGAGCGTCTCCACGTTGAGGCGCTCGGCCTCGTCGAGCCGTCCCATGACTTCATGGAGGATCGCCAGGTTGTGCATGGAGGCCAGTGTGTGTGGGTGCTCCACGCCCAACACGCGCCGCTGGACGCCGAGGATCTGGGTCAGCAATGCCTCGGCGTCGGCGTGCCGGCCCTGGCTCCAGTACACGAGAGCGAGGTTGTTGCCGGAGCCCAGCGTGTCTGGGTGTTCCTCGCCCAGCACGCGACCCCGGATCTTCAGCAACTGCAGGTACAGCGGCTCGGCTTCGGAAAGCCGACCCTGTTCCCAGAACAGAACAGCGAGGCTGTTTCTGGAACTCAGTGTGTTCCGGTCTTCGCTGCCCAGCATGCGTTCGCGGATCTCGACCGCATGCGACAGATGAGCCTCCGCCTCACGATAGACGCCGAGGCGCCGGTACACGTCGCCCACCACCGCGTGCAGTTCCGCAGCGATCAGTTCATCGGTGATCTCGCCCGCCGTCAGGCGCGCGGCCGCGTCGTCGAGGATGCCCTTGAGCAGCGTCGTGTCCGCCCCCTGCGCCTCCTCCGGGCTGACGCTCTGGAGCATCTCGGTGATCAGGCGCTTGATCTCCGTCGCCCGCGCCAGCTCGCGCTCGGCCCGCTCGGCCTCCTCGACCGCCTTCTGCTCGTTGGCCTCCGCGTCGAGCCTGGCCTGCTTCTCCGCCGCCGCGGCGAGCGACGCGTTGGCCGCCTCCGTGTCGGCCCGGTCCCGCTCGCGCAGGGCCCACGCCATGCCCGTGCTCGTGCCGACGATGCCGATGATCAGCACCGCGGCGACGACGCCGCTGGCAATCACCTGCCCTCGGTTGCGCTTGGCGAACTTGCGGAGCCTGTAGCTCGTCGAGGGCGGCCCGGCCGTCACCGGCTCATCGCTCAGGTGCCGCAGGATGTCCGCCGCCAGCCCGTTGGCCGTCTCGTAG
>JBICIE010000252.1:0-7831 GCA_043101635.1 Phycisphaerales bacterium JB039
GACGGAGAGACGGAGAGACGGAGAGATGGAGTGCAAGAAGTGGACGAAGGCGACTTCTTCTTCTTCCACTTCGTCTCTCCGTCTCTCCGTCTCTTCGTCTCTCTCAGCCCACACCTACTGGGGGCGCAACGGCCCTGCCATGCGCCTCGGCATGCGGCTGGTCAAGGGGCTGGGGGAAGAGGAGGGGCGGGCTATTGAAGAGGCCGTGCGCGTGCAGGGGCCGTTTGCATCCGTCGAGGCGTTGTGGCGGGCGAGCGGGGTTCGGGTTCGGGCGCTGCGGGCGCTGGCGCAGGCGGACGCGTTCCGGTCGATGGGGCTGGATCGGCAGGCGGCCTTGTGGCAGGTGCGTCGGCTGCGGGACGATCCGCTGCCCTTGTTCGACGCGGCCGTGCGCGCAGATGTGGCGGATCGGGATGAGGGGGCAGGCGCGCTGCCGCGGCATGCGCCGTGGCGGCAGGTGAGCTTCGATTACGGCTCGACGGGGCTTTCGCTGAAGGCGCATCCGGTGTCGTTCGTGCGCCCGGAACTTGCCGAGCGCGGCGTGACGTGCGCGGCGGAGCTTGGCGACGGGGCGCAGTGTCCGACGGGGCGGCGGGTCGCGGTGGGGGGGGTGGTGCTGCTGCGGCAGCGGCCGGGGACGGCATCCGGCATCGTGTTCATGACGCTGGAGGATGAGACGGGGATCGCGAACCTGATCGTGCGCCCGATGGTGTTCGAGCGGTTCCGCAAGGCGGCCCGCCTGAGCGTGGTGCTGCTGGCGCACGGGAGGGTGGAGCGCGACGGGGAGGTGGTGCACGTGCTGGTGGACCGGCTCGAGAGCGCGGACGCATTGGCGCCGGAGCTGGAAGCGAAGGCTCGGAACTTCCATTGAAGAGGATTCACCACAGAGGCACAGAGGGTACAGAGAGGAGAAGACTTGATCAGATGACACAGATTCGGATAGAGGCCAGACGGATCTTGCCATTCTCTAATCTGTGCTCATCTGTGTCCATCTGTGTCCATCTGTGGATACCCCTCTCTCTGTGCCCTCTGCGCCTCTGTGGTAAAACACTCCTATTCTTTGGCCATGGAACTCTACATTGGTACCAGCGGGTTCAGTTTCAAGGCGTGGAAGGGGCCGTTCTATCCCGAGGATCTCAAGGACGACGCGATGCTCGGGTACTACGCCGAGCGGTTGCCGGCGGTGGAGATCAACAACACGTTCTACCGGCTGCCGAAGACGAGCGTGCTGGAGGGGTGGGCGCAACAGACGCCGGAAACCTTTCGCTTCAGCATCAAGGCGTCGCGGCGCATCACGCACATGAAGCGGCTGAAGGATGCCGGGGATGAGACGACGTACCTGCTCGATACGGTGCAGGCGCTGGGCGAGCGGCTGGGCGTGGTCTTGTTCCAGATCCCGCCGAACCTGAAGAAGGACCTGCCGCGGCTGGAGGCGTTCCTCGACCTGATGTCGCCGACCGTGCGCCCGGTGCTGGAGATCCGGCACGAGTCGTGGCTGGATGATGATGTGCTGGAGCTGCTGAAGGCGCGCCGGTGCGCCCTGTGCGTGTCGGACACGGACGAGGCGCCGGACCCGGCGCTCTATCCGACGGCGCCGTGGGGCTACCTGCGCCTGCGGCGGGAGAACTACGACGATGCGGGGATGAAGTCGTGGCTGGAGCGGATCGGCGCCCAGGGGTGGGAGCAGGTGTACGTGTTCTTCAAGCACGAGGATGATGGGCTGGGGCCGAAGCTGGCGGGGCGGATGCTGGAGTTGGCGGGGGCGTGAAGAGCGCGAAGGCCGGTGTACAGTCTGAACATGGTCTGGCTGCTGCTTGGCATCGGGGCTGCTGCGGTCGTGGGAGCGGCGCTGCTGACCCTCGGCCTCCGCGGGAAGCGACTGAACGATCATCCGATCTGTCGCAGGTGCGGGTTCGATCTGATCGGGCGCGAGGACCTGCGCGCGACCTGGGGCCAGTCGCCCTGTACGGACTGCGGAGCCGATCTGAAGCGCAAACGGGCGATCCGGTGGGGGCTGCGCCGGAGGCGACCGGCGGCTGCGGCCGTGGGGGCTCTGCTCCTGATCGGGGCCGTCGGCGCAGGCGGGGCGCTGGCGTGCGGAGCGATCTGGGGATTTGACTGGAATCGCGTCAAGCCGGTATGGCTACTGGCGCGGCAAATGCAGAGCGCTGATGACCAGACGGCCGAGGCGGCAATCGATGAACTGCGCGAGCGCATCGAAGATGAACGTCTCGCGCCGGACTCAAACGCTGATGTTGAGCGCGCCCGGCGTCTGGCGGACACGATTCTGTCCATCCAAGGTGATCTGGATCGGCAGTGGCGCGCCGGAATCGGCGTGGTGTTCGAGGAACTCTGGACCGGCGGCTTCCTGACGGATGCCCTGATCACGCGGTACGTTGCGCAGGCGTACCCATTGGACATCCGCGTTCGAGACACGGTTCTTTGCGGCGACCCGTTGCCGGTGCGGTTCGAGGTCGGACATCGCTCGAGTTCGGCTGGCCAAGTCGTCCTGCGGGCGATGGTGCTCGATGTCATTGTCAATGGCCAGCGCATCGACGGGCCGCGCTATTCGTTCGTCCTCAGGGGCGGCCGCCCCTGGGTTCGGTCCGACGCCACACTGGAGGAGCGCAGCCAACTCGATCTCATTCCGACCAGCAACGGCGCCGTCGGCCCCATCCGGGCGTGGACGCCGGCCAGCGTACATGAAGTCGCAGGTCGCCATGATGTGACGGTTCGTCTACTGCTCCAGCGCAAGCCGGTGACCGACGAGCGACACTATGGGCCGCTGATTACCTATCGGCACACCACGGCGCCGGGCGGGGACTCGCCGCCGCCTGCCGATCCGGATCCACTGGCGGACCGCCTCTTCGGCTCAGTGGGCGCTGTTGCCGATGTGGCATCGGCCGAGGTCGTTGAGTTCTCGCGGCGGATAACCGTGCTCGAGACTGGCGAGACCGTGCGCCTCGTGACAGGCGCGACCGGTGAGGCGGCGGCGAAGGCCATCGCTGAGTCAATGGAACTCGATCGAAGATCGGGCGGGCGACTCTGGCTCGAATTGCGGTTGTCCCGCGCCCTCTCCGATATGGGCGCCGCCTATGAGGTGTTCATGGAGCGCGAGGGCGAGCGGGAGCAGATCGGCGGTTTCCATTATGATCCTGCCGACCCGTCCACCTATGCCGGCAACTTCGCGTTTCTGCTGCCGCGGGCGCCAGAGACGCCGGCGGGCGAGCGAGTCCGCATCATGCTCCTCCCTTCGACCGAGTGGGCGCGGCGGTCGGTTTCGCTGGAGCGGATCTGTGGGGAGGAGATCGAGATCGAGTTGCCGGTTCCCGAGTGATACGACTTTCTGGCTGCTACGGCGCTGGCGCCGGACGGCGCGGATCGTTGAGCACGAAGTCGAAGCCGGCGCCGCGGTCCTGAAGGGCCATGTACGAGCCTTCGGCGTGCGTCCTGCCGCCGTTGTCGGCGCCGTCGGCGCCAGCGGACCAGAGCAGGTACGCGCGGCCGTGCTCATCGGGCGCTTCCAGTCGCCGGTAGCCGAATGGCGCCTGCGTGAAGGGATCGGCGGGCAGGGCGGGGAGGATCTGCGGCGCGAGTGCGTCGAGCCCATCGGGATAGGCGCCCTCGGCGGCGCGGTAGACTTCCAGGGCGAGCGCGATGCGCGCGCCATCGGTGTGCAGCGCGATGATCGGCTCGATACGCTCCGCCTGGGTCAGCGAGTCGCGGATGGTCTGGGCGAGGAACGGGATCAGGTCCTCGGGCTGTTCGGGCGGGTCCTCCATGTCGGCCGGGTCCGGGGCGTCGGCGGCCTGCTCTGCGCGAACTGCTTCAAGCAGGCCGGCGACGAACTGCTCGCGCTGCGCATCGGGCCAGTCGGCCGGCAGCATTTCGAGCGTCATCGCGGCGGCGTAGAGCGTCTCGGCCCGGCGCGTCGCCGAGAGGGGCGCCAGCGGGAGCCGGTGGTCGATCAGCGCGAGCATCCGGCGCGCCGTCTCGGCGTCGATCAACCCTTCAACGGTCTGGCAGCGCGCTTCTTCGGTGGCGAGGGCGACACGGGCCGCCGCGACGAGGCGATCGACGATGAGCAGGCGGTCGGCGGTCGCGCCGGCCAGCGCCAGCAGTTCATCGAAACGGGCGACCTGCGCATCGGCGTCGCCTTCGACGGCGGCGAGGCGCATGGCGGCGCGGCAGATGCGGGCGAGTTCACGGATCGTGCTGCTGGTATCGAGCCGCTGGGTCATCATGGGATCGACCGGCTCGGCCTGGTCGATCGGCTGCCAGGCCTGCCCGATCTCTGCGAAGTCGCCCAGGGCGTCGAAGACACCGAGCTCGCGGGCCCGGTCGATGTACCAGAGCCCTCCTTCGACGCCGTCGCGCGGGAGGGGGCCGGCGCCAAGCTCGCCGGCGACGACGGATGGGTGTTCGCCTGCGCCGGCTGCCGCGTGGCGGGCGTCGGCGGCCTCCATCAACTCGTGCTTCAGGGCGATGGCGCGGGACAGTTCGGCCCAGCCGTTGCGATTGCCCTCGTGCCGTGCCGCGGCGAGGGCCGCGATCTGGCTGGCGAAGTCGCCCTCGGCCGCTTCCTGGGCACACAGTGATGACGCCAGTCCGGCGCACGCAGCAACCACCATCAGTGCGCGCCTCCGCATGATCATCATCCCTTCGCGTAATCGAACACGCCGCGCCCGGTCTTGTCTCCCAGCCGGCCCGCCGTCACGAGCTGGCGCAGCAGCGGGCAGGGGCGGTAGCGGTCGTTGTTCAGGCCCTCGGCGAGCACATCCATGATGTGGGCGCAGGTGTCCAGGCCGATGAAGTCGGCCAGGCGCAGCGGGCCCATGGGGAAGTTGCAGCCGAGCTTCATGATGCCGTCGATGTCCTCGGGCCTGGCGACGCCCTCCATCCAGGCGTAGAAGGCCTCGTTGATCATGGGCATGAGCACGCGGTTGGAGACGAAGCCGGCCCGGTCGTTGGCGGGCAGCGCCGTCTTGCCCATCTTCTCGGCGAGGTTGATGACGCGCTCGGTGACTTCCGGCGCCGTCGCCAGGCCGTTGATGACCTCGACAAGCTTCATCACGGGCACGGGGTAGAAGAAGTGCATGCCGATGATGCGCTCGGGGCAGTCGGTTGCCGCGGCGATCTCGGTGATGCTGATGGAACTGGTGTTGGTCGCGAGGATCTGGTCACCTGTGAACATACCCGCCAGCTTGCCGAACATCTCCCGCTTGGCGCCGGCATCCTCGACGATGGCCTCGACGACGAGGTCGCTCTCGGCGAGGAAGTGCAGATCGGTGACGTAGCTGAGGCGGTTCTGGGCCGCCTTGGCTTGGTCGGCCGTCATGCGCTCCTTCTGGACCGCGCGCTCCAGCAGCTTGTCGTTGGTCTGCTGGCAGCGGGCGATCGCGTCCGCCGAGACGTCGTAGACCACCGTCTCGATGCCGCTGACCGCCGCGACCTGCGCGATGCCACCGCCCATCTGGCCGCCACCGACGACCCCGATTCTGCTGATATCACTCATGACTGCTCCCTTCGAGTGGGCCAAAACGATAGTCAGGGCGGCGAGGCCGCCCCGACGGATGGGGGATGGGCGTGAATCAGCCCTGGACGCGGGCCATCGTGACCGACTGACCGGTCTCGGGGTTGGTGATGGTCATGGTGTCGCCCTTGACCTTGACCTTGTAAGACCGGTCCGGGGCGTCGCTGGAGCTGTCGAGGGTGAGCGTGCCGCTCCGGTAGGTCCACTCGCCGCGGTCCTGCATCTCGCGGCTCTCATAGTTGACGTCCGCGGAGTAGGTGCCGTCGTCACGGAACATCACCGAGCCGACCTCGAAGGCGCCCGGATCCTCGCCGGTCGACTCCCAGGCGCCGACGAGGTTCGAGTTGGCACAGCCGCCCAGCAGGGCGCCGACGATGAGTACGGAGGCGAACTGTCGCTTCATGGTCTGGTCTCCTTTCGGTATGGCATCCTACCCGCATTGCACCCGCCCGGTACCCTATCGTCCGTCGTGCCGACAGCCGACCAACTGATCCGCCTGCTGGAAGCCGAGCCGGACGACACGTTTCTGCTGTACGCCCTGGCTCAGGAGTACGCCAAGGCGGGGCGGCACGCGGAGGCGATCGAGACCTACGACCGGGTGATCGGACTGGAGCCATCTCACGGGTACGCCTATTTCCACAAGGCCCGCTCGCTGGAGGAATCCGGGCGGGCCGGGGAGGCCCCGGCGGTGCTGGAGGCGGGGTTGCGGGCTGCTCGAGCCGCGGGCGACGCCCAGGCGACGGCGGAGATTGCGGCCTATCTGGATGAGCTTGGCTGATGCGATGGGGCCCGGGGCCCGCTACCATCGCCTGATGGAGGACCGCCGCATGAGGCGAGCGCTTGGAATCGGTTTCGTCGTGGTCGGCGCCACCGCCCTCGGCGGCTGCTTCTCCCAGTACAACTCCACATCGCGCATCGGGGGCGTGGTGGATCTGAACGATGTCGACCCCTCGGCGCCGACGGCGCCGGCTTCGGGCCTGCCGTCGGTGACGTCGATCGACCGGCTGGACTGGCCCCGCCAGGCGCTGCTCGTGCCGCAGGATGCGGTGGTGACGGGGCCGTCGTACGCCCCGACGCGGAGCTGGACTGCCGAGACGGCCCGCCAGCGGGGCGAGTCGCCCGGGACCACCGACGCCATGGTGGTTCACGCGGAGGATAACCAGTCGGTCGAGGGCTGGGTCATGCCGCTGGCGGCGATCTATGACCTGATCGCGATTCTGCCGCGGATGCTGGCGACACCGCCGACGGAGCCGATCCTGAACCCGCGGGTCTCCTACGAGCGCGCCACGCCCCGGTGGGACGACGCTCTACCGGTGACGGGTTCAAGCGCCTCGGAAGAGGCGGCGGCGGAGGCGGATCGGCGGCTTCGGGAGCGCTTCGGCGAGGCGCTGCTGCTGGATGAGCCGCCGGTGCGGAAGGCCCCCATGGAGCAGGGTCGTGGCGCAGGGTGATTCCCGGCCGCTGCGGGCTGGGCTGGAGGTGAGCTGCGCGGAGGCGAGTCGTCTGGTGCAGACCGGCGCGCCGCTGGTGGATGTTCGGGAGGCGTCAGAGCTGGAGCAGGCCAGCATCGATGGGGCCGTGCACATCCCGCTGGGACAGATCGAGTCGCGTCTGGATGAAGTGCAGGAACTGGCGCCCGACGGACAGCCAATTCTGGTACTATGCCATCATGGGGTGCGTTCGCTGCGCGCGACGCTTGCGCTGCACGCGCTGGGAACCCCCCAGGCGAGATCGGTGGCCGGCGGGATCGACCGCTGGTCGATAGAAGTTGATGGGTCGGTTCCGCGTTACGCCCGATAAGCGATGGCGGAAGGACGAAGGCTCGGGGAGAGAAGGAGGCGGAGAATCGAGGTAGAGAGATGTTCGGGCGCCAGCGGCTTTTCCGCCTCAGAAGCGGGAAATTGTTCGCAAGCGCCCCGAGCCGGGCCAACTTTGTGTTAGACTCGGTCGGACCGAGTGTGAATTCAAGAGCTGTTCCCTTATCCAGACAGCGAGGAGCGAGTAATGCCTCAGAGGTGCAAGAGTGGGGCCGCTATCGCCGCGGCAGTTATCGCGGCGATGGCGGGAACGTCGTACGGCCAGGCGTGCTATCCGGATTGCGACGGATCCGGGACCCTGGACTTCTTTGATTTCCTGTGCTTCCAGAACGCGTTTGCCACGGGCGATCCCTACGCGGACTGCGACGGCACGGGCGTGCTGGACTTCTTCGATTTCCTGTGCTTCCAGAACGAGTTCGCGATGGGTTGCCCGGGTGGCGACGCCGTGGCGGCCGATCTGGCGTGTGTCCGTCTGACGAAG
>JBICIE010000253.1:0-3141 GCA_043101635.1 Phycisphaerales bacterium JB039
GGCCTGCTGGCCGGGCTGCTGCCCGTCATGGTCATCGCCCACCGGACCGCGTTTCGCCTCATGCTCCGCATCATCCGCCGGCGCGGCATGAACCTCCGTCACGCCGCGGTCATCGGCGTCGGGCGCGTCGGGCGGATCGCCTGCCAGACGCTGGACCGCAACGCCTGGACCGGCATCCGCGTCGGCTACTTCATCAGCCATCGCGACCGGACCGAGCGCACCGAGTGCCTCGGCCGCCCGGTCGCCGGGGGGCTGGGCGAACTGGAGAAGATCCTGGAGCGCCGGCCCGTCGACGCGGTCTACATCGCCATACCCAACGCCCAGGCGGCCGTCGTGCCCAGCCTGCTGCAGCGGCTGGACCGCTTCGCCGTCGATGTCCGCATCATTCCGGATGTCAACCCGCGCTACCTGCCCCAGAGCATGTCACTGGGCGAACTCGATGGCATGCCCATCCTCAGCTACCGGGAGAGCCCCATCCATGGGCTCGGCGGGTTCACCAAGCGGGTGCTGGATGTGGCGGGGGCGTTGGCGGCGATCATCGTCTTCGGTCCGCTCATGCTGGCGATCGCGCTGCTGGTTCGTCTCAGCGGGCCCGGGCCGGTCATCTTCCGGCAGAAGCGGGTCAGCTTCGGGCGCGATGTCTTCGAGATCTACAAGTTCCGCACCATGCAGCACGTCGAGGATGAGGCCGGCGTCGACCTGAACTGGACGCGGCGCGATGATCCCCGCGTGACGCGCATCGGCCGCTGGCTGCGGCGCACGAGCCTGGACGAACTCCCGCAACTGTTCAACGTGCTCCGCGGCGAGATGTCGCTGGTCGGGCCCCGCCCCGAGCGGCCCGAACTCATCGAGCGCTTCCGCGAGGACTGGCGCGGCTACATGCTGCGCCAGCACGTCAAGGCGGGCATGACCGGCTGGGCCCAGGTCAACGGCCTGCGCGGCGACACCAGCCTCCGCAAGCGGATCCAGCACGACCTGTTCTACATCCGCCACTGGTCGATCGGGTTCGACCTGAAGATCCTCTGGCTGACGGTCTTCCGCGGCTTCGTGCACCGCAACGCGCACTGAGCCGGCTTGCGGCGGAGCCCCACGATCGGGGGGAACGAGCCGCGTTCCTGCGAGCGCCAGGCGCGATTCCGCGAGTTTTTGGGCAGGCGCCCGCCACATTGCCGCAGCCGGCGCCGTCTCTGGCGGTATCCTGGTCATAGCCGGTCGCGTGGACCGGGGAGGGCCGGAAAGGAGACGGCCAGATGCAATCGAAACGCAGACGGACGTCGTCGGCGCCTCGACCGAGTCGGGTGAGGGCGCCCAGTTCACGACGTGGCGCTATATCGAATGACCCATGGCGCTGGCGCGTCAGCGCGCGCCGGCGCACTTTTTCGGAGTCAATGCTGCATCATGTGGCGGAGAGGCCCAATTCGCATCGCAATTCTTGCGGCACTCGCGGCAGTCAGCGGCGCGCCGGCTGCTGCGAACGCTCAGTGCCAGCCCGAGTGGTCCGGCCTGAACGGTGGCGCCAACTGGGAGGTTCGGGCGCTGGCGACGTTCGATGATGACGGGTCCGGCCCGCTGCCGCCCGCCCTGTACGCTGGCGGCGGATTCGACCGGCTCGCCGGCGTTGATCTGCCGTTCATCGCGCGCTGGGATGGGTGGTCTGCGAGCAAAGTCGGCGCCGGGCTGAGCGCCGATCTCGCCGGTCTCTACTCCCTGCTCGCCGTTGCCCAAACCGTCGGCGCCGTGCCGGCGGGCTTGTATGCGGGCGGCGAGATCGACGTTGCGGGAAGCGCCCCGGTAAACAACCTCGCCCGCTGGCTTGCGCCCCACTGGCATGATGTCGGCGGCGGTGTCACAAGTCCCGGTATCCTCGCCTCGTTCGTGTTCGCGATGGAGGTGTTTGACGAGGACGGCGTCGGACCAGAAGCGCCGGCACTGTTCGTGGGCGGGCAGTTCGAGTTCGCCGGCGGCGTTCCGGCGGAGGGACTGGCACGCTGGGATGGCGCCAAGTGGTCAGTTGTGGGCGGCGGGCTGGCGACCAAGTTCCCCGGCGAGACGGAAGCGGACGCCAAAGCGCTCGCCGTGTACGACGACGGGCGAGGGCCGGCGCTCTATGTCGGCGGCAGCTTCGACTATGCCGGCGGCGATCCGGCGGCCAACATCGCGCGTTGGGACGGTACCGCGTGGGAGACGGTTGGCCCCGGCCTCGCCAGCACGGTCAATGCGCTGCACGTCTTTGATGAAGACGGGCCGGGACCGAAGCGCCCGGCGCTCTTTGCGGGAGGCGTGTTCACGAGCCCGGTCGGTGGTTCGCACGGCGACCTGTACCACATCGGGAGGTGGGATGGCGCCGAGTGGACAGAGGTCGGCGACTGGATCAGCGACGGCGCCATTCTCAGCATGGCAGTGTGGGACGAGGACGGGCCCAGCCCGGCGCCGGAGAGCCTGTACGTCGGCGGGTCATTCAACATCCTCCCGGATCTGACGCCCGTGGCCAATGTGGCGCGATGGGACGGGCGCAGGTGGTGGGATGTCGGTGGGGGCGTCACGGGCTTCGGGGCGGGGACGCGCGTCAGCGCCATGGCCGCCTACGACGAGGACGGACCGGGTCCGAACCCCGGTGGCCTCTACGTCGGCGGCCTGTTCTACGAAGCGGGCGCAGTGCACACGCAGCACATCGCCCGCTGGGGCTGTCCGCTGCCGCCGGCGCCGCCCTGCCCCGCCGACTGCGACGGGGATGGCGAACTCACCTTCTTCGACTTCCTCTGCTTCCAGAACCAGTTCGCCTTCGGCGACCTGCGGGCCGACTGCGACGGCGACGGATCGCTGACGTTCTTCGATTTCCTGTGCTTCCAGAACCAGTTCAGCGCGGGCTGCTCTTGAGCTCTGCGCTGCTGGGGAGGCGTTCGGGTGGCGGCGGCTGGTGGGGTTTGCGATCGTGTTTGCGGGGGCGCCGCTGGTGTCGTGGGAGCATGCGCGGCGGGGGTAGGGCGCAGGGGGCGCCACCCAAGGCCTCGGGCAGCGCCTTCGGGCGCCGCTCAGCAGAATTACTCGTGTGCGCCGTCACATTGCCGCAGCCGGGAGCGTCTCTTGCGGTATCTTGGCTCATAGCCGGGTCGATGCGGCGACCGTCCACTACGACTGGCG
>JBICIE010000254.1:0-2996 GCA_043101635.1 Phycisphaerales bacterium JB039
CTGGAATTCCAGGAAGTCGAAGAAGGTGAGTTCACCGTCGCCGTCGAGGTCGGGGCGGCAGGCGAGCAGGCAGTCGAGGTCGAAGATGTACGCGGCGCCGCAGTCCAGTGCGGGGCCGATGGTCTCGCCGGGAGCGCCGAGGGCAACCGATTGTCCGTCCGTCGCCGCGCCGCCGGCGCCGATGGATTCCATAAACGCCAGCGGGTCGATCTTCAGGACCTGCGTCCACCGGCCCGTGGCTGCTCGCCGGAACACATATGAGACCCCGATCCTCATGCCGGTCCATTGACCGGTTGCGTTCGCCACGAGCGTGTCGCCCGAGATGCTCAGGACCTCGCCGAACTTATCCTTCGACACCGGCTCGGCGTGCGTGAGCTGGTCGGCCAGCTCCCATTCGCCATCGACAAGTTCGTAGTGATACACCGCCCCTTGAGAGTCGAAGGTGCGATCAGACCGTGGGCCGCCGACCATGAGCGTGTTGCCCTCGGCAGCGATGGCGGCGCCGAACTCCGGCCCGACGGCGAAGTCGGGCGGCGTCAGCTTCTGCGGCGCGCTGAGGCCGCCGCCCGGCTCGCGCTCGTACGCAAACACCGAGCCGCTGAGTTTCGCTGGCGAGGCGTCGAAGTGCGCTGCCACGAAGATCCAGTCGTCGGTGATCGCCACGGCGTTGCCGAATTCGTTCGGCCCCGCCAGCTTGTGCCGCATCTCCCAGCCGAACTCGGTCTCCTCGTACACCCACGCGAGGTCGCGGCCGGGCTCTCCGACAACCGCAGCGGTGCCTCGCACGGCCACGCGATGGGCAAAGCCGCTGGCGGCGATCGGCTCCACCGGCTCAATCTGGCCAGTCTCGACCCATCGACCGTCTTGAAACTCGAACACGTACGCTGCGCCGGCGTCCTCGCTGGTGAGGTCGCTCACGGACGCCCCCACGATCAGGCGGTCGCCATCGAGGCTCAACGAGCGCCCGAACCTGTAGTACTCGTCTATGTCGCTCGCATAGAACGTCTGAATCCAGCGCCAGGCGCCGAGGCCGGCGTCAATGCGATACGCATGGACGGCGCCGTTCCCGCAGTTCTGAATGATCGGACAGAGCGTGTCGTCGAAGCGATCGCCGACCAAAAGATGCGCCCCCCCGACGGCGACCTGGTGGCCGAAGTCTCCGCCGTACCAGGGTGTTGGCGGCTCCAGCCGCTGCGGCGGGCAGTCAGCCCGTCCGGGCAGCGCCGCGCCCAGCGCTAGAACGCATACGACTGCTGTTCGGGTCATGGCGGTGCTCCTCTCGCGCCGCGGTCCGCGGCGCGACACTCCCTCCAGTATGCGCCCGCGCGACCGCCGGCCGGCCCGGCCATGACCAGCGCGCTCAGGGCAAGCGGGACGCCTCTCATCGCAACTTCGAGCATACCGCAAGGGCACATCGGGCGGAAGCCCGATGCCACGGGGGCGGGCCTCGGGGCTTGCCGGGGGCCCGGGGGCGGCTAGACTCTTGGCCCTGCCGCCGCGGGTGGCGGGTCCAATTCAGAGCCGTTTTGACCACCGAGCCAGCGCGGGTCCCATGGCCGGGCAGCGCAATTCCGGGGTTCCCTGGCGAAGCCGGGGCGATCGGGGCCGGTGGGAGGTGGAGACCCGATGGCCAAGCGCGAGATGATCGACCAGTTCAAGCTGATGGCCCCAGGGGGCACGGCCACGCCTGCGCCGCCTCTGGGCCCGGTGCTGGGCGCCAAGGGCGTCAATCCGGGGCAGTTCATCCAGCAGTTCAACGCCGCGACGGCGCAGCTCAACGGCAAGGTCGTGGGCGTGATCGTCACGGTGTTCAGCGACCGCTCGTTCACCTTCGAGGTCAAGAGTTCGCCGGCCGCAGTCCTGATCAAGGAGGCGGCGGGGCTGGAGAAGGGCTCGGGCGAACCCAACACCAACAAGGTGGGGAAGGTGACGCGCGAGCAGGTGCGGAAGATCGCCGAGGAGAAGATGGAGGACCTCAACGCGCTGACGGTTGAGGCGGCGATGCGGATCATCGAAGGCACAGCCCGCTCCATGGGCGTGACGGTGGAGGGCTGATCGATGCCGAAGCTGAGCAAGCGCCGTCGCGCCAACGAAGAGATGCGTCCGGAGGAGGCCCTGGAGCCGGCCAGCGCGATCGCGACCTTGAAGAAGTTCAAGGCGCCGAAGTTCGACCAGTCGGTCGAGGTGTGCATGACGCTCGACCTGGACACCAAGCAGGCCGACCAGGCCCTGCGCGGGAGCGTGTCGCTGCCCAAGGGCATCGGAAAGAGCAAGCGCGTGGTGGCCTTCTGCCAGTCCGATGTCGTGCCCAAGGCGCTGGAGGCCGGGGCGGTCAAGGCGGGCGGGGAGGACCTGGTCGCCGAGATCGAGGGCGGCTGGATGGACTTCGACGTCGCCGTCGCCAGCCCGGACATGATGCGGGTGATTTCCAAGCTGGGCCGGGTGCTCGGTCCCAAGGGGCTGATGCCATCGCCGAAGGCGGGGACGGTGAACCCGAACGTGGCCCAGGCGGTCAAGGAGTACGCCGCGGGCAAGGTGGAGTACCGGGCCGACAAGGGCGGCAACATCCAGGCGATCATCGGGAAGATGAGCTTCCCGGAGGGCGATCTGCTCGAGAATTACGAGCACTTCATCGCGGTGATCGAGAAGGCCAAGCCGTCGAGCGTGAAGGGCCAGTTCGTCAAGAAGGTGACGCTGAGCGGGACGATGACGCCCGGCGTTCGTGTCAAGCTTGCCCAGGTGGCGGCGCAGTAAGCCGGCCCGGAAAGGAACAGAGCCATGTCCAAGCCGGTGAAGGAAATGCTGGTTCGCGACTTCGAGTCGCGGTTCGAGGGGCAGGAGAACGCACTGCTGATCAGCGTGCGCGGGATCAGCTCCAACGACACCAACGCCATCCGCCAGAGTCTTGCCAAGCAGGACATTCGGGTGACGGTGGTGCGCAACAACCTGGCCCGCAAGGCCTTCGAGGGCACGGGGCTGGAGGCGCTGGCGAGCCT
>JBICIE010000255.1:0-7875 GCA_043101635.1 Phycisphaerales bacterium JB039
CCACCGAACCCATCTGTTGGCCACCGCGGCGGTCGCGACGCTGGCCGGCTTGCCGCGGGCCGTCATCGAGTCGTACAGCGCCCGCCAACGCGCGTCGTAGCGACGGAGCCGATGGGCCGCCTGCACGAGGACCGCCCGCAGAGCGCCCCGTCCCGCCTTGACCAGTCCCGCGTCGGCGACACGCTCGCCGCTCGATGCGTTGCGCGGGCTCAGCCCGCAGTATCGCGACAGCTGCTTGCCCGTCCGGAACCGGTCGAACCGGCCGATGTCGGCCCGGAGCATCCACGCCGTGACCGGGCCGACCCCCTTGATGGTCAGCAGCCGTTGGACTACGGGGTCGCCGGCCGTCTGTTCGGCGAGTACGCGTTCGACCTCTGCGATCTTGTCGGCGGCCCGGCCGAGATCCTCCAGCAGACTGTTGATGATCAACCGGACCGTCCGGTTGAGTTCGGCCACTTCGCGCAGCCAATGCAGCCATCCCCTGGTCCATCGGGACAGCGGCGGCTCGGCCACTCGACGCTCGCGCAGCAGCGCGAGGATGCGCACCTTCGCTTCCCGACGCTGCTGGACGAACTGCATGCGACGCTGCGTCAGGCTGCGCAGATCGCGGATCGATTCCGGCGCCAGCCAGACCTCGGGCAGGAACCCGCTGCGCGCGAGTTCGGCGAGCAGCCGGGCGTCGGAGAGATCTGACTTGTCGGGGTTGTGCCGCATGCGGTTGACGTACCCGGGATGAGTAAGTCTGGCGGGCAAGCCGGCGCACTCGATCAACTCGTGGGCGAGCTGGGCGGCCCCCGAGCACGACTCGATCGCCACGGTCTCCGGCCGCCCATGCGGCTCGATCACCCCGACGATCTCGCTGATGCGGCTTGGCACGCTGCGATTGCACCGAACCTCCCCTCGCTCGTCGACCACGCACACCTGCGTCCGCCTCTGGTGATAGTCCAACCCGACCCAGATCCGTATCCTGTCCATGCCTGCGACTCCTTGATGGGATTGACGACCAACCGGAGTGTGTAGCCCCGGTCGGGAGTCGCAGGCCTTCATCCCCATCTGACGTGCGCTGACGTCAGTGCATTCCGGCAAGGGGTGGGGCCGGATTCCATCCTGCCGGCCGCAGGCCCTCAGTCCTCCTCGCCACCGACTCGAACCGCCGCCCCGCTCTGGCGTCATCGTCCAGAATCAGAACCGTCAACCGGCGCGACACAACTCACGGACACCCCGCCGCAAATTCGTTCTGGAAAGCCAGAAAGTCGAAGAAGGTGAACGCGCCATCCCCGTCGAAGTCCGCCCGCGGGTCACCCGCGCTGAAGAGGTTCTGGAACTCCAGGAAGTCGAAGAAGGTCAACTCGCCATCGCCATCAAGGTCAGCGCGACAGGGCACGATCTCGCAGCCCCACCTGGCCATGTAGGCCGAGACCACGCCGCCGGCGGTGGTGAAGGCACCGCCGGCGTAGAGGGCACTGTCCACGTGGGCGTCGACGGCTTTCAGGGCGTAGACCTCTGGGTAGCGACCGCCCACGCCATCGCCCATTGGCATCCACGCCGATCCGTCCCAGCGCGCGACGCCGCGGGCGTCCACACCCCCAGCGGTGGTGAAGTGGCCTCCGGCGAACAGGGCCGCACCCTTGCCGTCGTCAAAGGCCGCCAGGGCGAAAATCGTGTCGTCCATCCCCGAGCGCAGCCGCGTCCATGCCGCGCCGTCCCATCGCGCGATGCGGTTAGCGGTCACGCCTCCGGCGGCGAGGAATTCGCCGCCGGCGTAGAGGGCCGGACCAGCGCCGTCGTCGAAGACAGTCAGCGCGCGGACAATGCGGTCTAGGCCTTCACCCAGTGGCGTCCACGCCGAGCCATCCCATCGCGCAATGCGGTTGGCAGTCACGCCGCCGGCGATAGTAAAAAAGCCTCCGGCGTAGAGGGCCGGGCCGGCGCCGTCATCGAAGACAGTCAGGGCGTGGACAGCTAAGCTCACGCCCGTGTCGAGCGGCGTCCACGCCGTTCCGTCCCATCGCGCGATGTTGTTGGCGGCCACGCCGCCGGCGGTCTCGAACGTGCCGCCGACGTAGAGGGCCGGGCCCGCGCCGTCATCGAACACGACCAGCGCGTTGACCCCGTAGAAGCTCCCCCCCAAGCCTTCGCCCAGCGGCGTCCACTCCAAGCCGTCCCATCGCGCGATGCGGTTGGCGGCCACGCCGCCCGCACGGCTGAAGTAGCCCCCGCAATAGAGGGCCTCTCCGGCGCCGTCGTCGAAGACGGCCAAGGCTCTGACCCCAGCGTTCATCCCCGAGCCCAGTGGCATCCACGTCGAGCCGTCCCATCGGGCAATGTAATTGGCGGCCACGTCGCCGGCGGTGATGAACTCCCCGCCGGCGTAGAGGGCCGGGCCAGCGCCGTCGTCGAAGACAGTCAGGGCACCGACCCAGTCGTCCACTCCCGTGCCCAGCAGGGTCCACGCCGATCCCTCCCAGCGCGCGATGTGACTGGCAAACAGGCCACCCGCTTCGATAAAGTAGCCTCCGGCGTACAGGGCCGGCCCTGTGCCGTCGTCAAAGACCGCCTGGGCGTTAACGTCACTGCTCATCCCCGTTCCCAGCGGCGTCCAGGTCGAACCATCCCATCGGGCCATGTGCATGGCGGCGATGCCGCCGGCGAAGGTAAACCTGCCCCCGGCGTAGAGGGCTGGTCCCGCGCCGTCGTCAAAGACCGTCAGGGTGTAGACCCAGTTGGACATACCCCGGCCCAGTGACGTCCACGCCGATCCATCCCATCGCGCAATGTGGGAGGCGGCCACCCCGCCGGCTTTGGTGAACTTTCCTCCGGCGTAGAGGGCCGGACCCCCACCATCGTCAAATACCCTGAGGGCGAAGACCTCTGGGAAGCTCGTTCCGCCCACGCCTTCGCCCAGTGACCTCCACGTCGAGCCGTCCCAGCGCGCGATGTAGTTGGCGGCCACGCTGCCGGCGGTGGTGAACTCGCCCCCGGCGTAGAGGGCCGGGCCCGCGCCGTCGTCGAAGACCGTCAGGGCAGAGACCTCTGAGAAGCCGGCCCCGCCCACCCCGTCGCCCAGTGGCGTCCACGCCGAGCCATCCCAGCGCGCGATGTGGTTGGCGGACACGCTGCCGGCGGCGGTGAAGCGGCCCCCGGCGTAGAGGGCTTCTCCCGAGCCATCGTCATACACTGTCATTGCGGAGATGTGGCCGCTCAATCCTGTTCCCAGTGGTGTCCATGCCGAGCCGTCCCAGCGCGCAATGTTGTTAGCGGGCTGGCCGCCGGCAGTCGCAAAAAAGCCTCCAACGTAGAGCGCCGGTCCCGTGCCATCATCGAAGACGGCCAGGGCATAGACCCGGCCATCCACTCCCTCGCCCAGTGGCGTCCACGCCGAGCCGTTCCAGCGCGCGATGTTGTTAGCGGCCTCGCCGCCGGCGGCTGTGAACGTGCCCGCCGCGTATAGGGCCTCTCCGGCGCCATCGTCGAAGACCGTCAGGGCTGCGATGATGCCGTCCACGCCTGCCACATCGAACACGCCCTCTGCCCACTCAGGGTCACACGGCTGGCCCATCGCCCGCTGCGCCAGCCCCACCACGAACAGCAGGCCCACCAGCAGCACAATCAGAGCGGACATCCTCACAACAGGCGATGAACTGCGGGTGCCGGACCACCCTGCCAGCGGCGCCCCAGACCGAGCGCCCCGGACCCGGGTCGGGGAACAGCAGGCCATCCAGATTCCGATAGTCGCGCAGCGCATCATCGCGGCATCCTCCGGCGCCAGCATACCAAGTCTCGGCCCGTCCGCAAGCCCGCGATCCTCTCAACTCTTCCGCTCTCGAAGCTCACCCGACCACTCGCCCGGCGCACACCACCACATCCACGTGCCGCCCGCCGAACTCCTGGCCGAGCATCCGCTCGTCGCTGTGCCGCAGCAGAACCAGATCTGCGCGCGCGCCCGGCGTGATCCGCCCGCGATCCCGCAGCCCGAGCACCGCAGCCCCATTCACCGTCGCCGCGCAGATCGCCTCCGCGCTGGAGATGCCGCGCGCGCAATTGGATGCCGCGCCGCCGCCACAGAACCGCGTCGCCAGCGCAATCGCCATCGGCATTGAAGCAGTGGGGGCGCTGCCGGGGTTGCAGTTCGTCGCGATCGCCAGCGCCCCGCCCGCCTCGATGAACCCCCGCCCGTCCGCGTACCGCCCGTCCGTGTGAAACCCGCTGCACGGCAGCATCACGCCGAAGGTGTCGCTCGCCGCAAGCCGGCGCAGCGACTCGGCGCCGGTCGCCTCCAGATGATCCACACTCCGGAACCCCCGCCCGACCGCCGCCTCCGTCATCCCCAGCGCGTTGAACTGATCGGCGTGCACGCGGCAGACATGCCCGAGTTCCGCCGCACGATCGAACAGCCGCAGACATTCCGCCAGACTCCACGCCCCCTCCTCGCAATACGCGTCCACCGCGGCATCCGGGAACTCCACATGCACCGCCGGCAGCGTCTCCTCGACTGTGCGGCGGACGAACTGGTCGCGCTCGACCTCCGGATCCAGCGCATGACCGATGCACGCCGTCGGAATCACCGTCCCGGCCCAGCGCTCGCCGGCCCGGCGGATCGCCCGCAGCATCTTCAGCTCATCGGCCGTCGTCAGCCCGTACCCGCTCTTCACCTCGACCGTCGTCGTCCCCTCGCGCAGCATGAACTCCAGCCGCGCCAGCAGTCCCTCGACAAGCTCATCCTCGCTCGCCGACCGCACCGCGCGCACGGTCGACATGATCCCCCCGCCCGCCTTCAGCAGTTCCAGGTACGTCGCCCCGCGCTGCTTGGCCTCCCATTCATCCAGCCGGTCCCCCGCCCAGCACGCGTGCGTGTGGCAATCGACGAACGCCGGCATGCACAGACGCCCACGCGCTTCCAGCACCGCCGCGCCCGCCGGCGCCGGCGCGGTCGAATCGTGCGCCCGAACCTCGGCGATCACTCCTTGCTCATCAACAACCACATCCCCCGGATCGACAACCCCAAGCTCGCCCATCGCGCTCCCGCGCCGCACCGGATCCCCCGCCAGCGTCAGCACCCGTGCATTGCGGATCACCAGCGTCACGCCCGCTCTCCGAACCCGCGCAGGAACTCCAGGAAGATCCGGGCAGCCAGCCGCGCGGTCCGTCCCCCTTCATCATGGGCCGGGCACAGTTCCATGATGTCGAAGCACCGCACCCGCTCGTGGGCGCCCGCCGCCCGCGCCCACGCCAGCGCCTCCGCCGGCGCCATCCCGCACGGGTTCATCGCGCTCACCCCCGGCGCAAACGCCTGATCGATCACATCAAGGTCGAAGCTGAAGAACACATCCCCCTCCGGCCACGCCCATGCGCCCGGCGCAGCCCGCTCTTCGACCCGCCCCCCGTGCGCCTCGAACCACGCCAGGTGCTCGGCGCTGTTCACCACCGGATCCAGCCCGTGCACGCGCAGCTCCCGCACGTGGCGTCCCTCCACCAGCCGCCGAAACGGCATCCCCGACCCCGCTTCCGCCCGCACATCCAGGTGGGCGTCCACGTACGCCCCGGCCAGCGGCGCCTCCGCCCGCTCGGCCACCGCCCGCACCAGCGCAAACGTCAGGTCATGCCCGCCCCCGATTCCCACCGGAAACAGCCCCGCCTCCAGCAACGCCCCCGTCGCCTCGGTCACCCGCGCGTGCGTCTCATCCAGATCCGCCCCCGCGATCACATCCCCCGCGTCATAGATCACCGGCCACGGCCCGCTCGCCGCCTCGGCGCTGCCCAGCCTTGCCAGCGCCGCCCGAAACGCCTCCGGCCCCGCGGCAGCCCCCACGCGCCCCCCGTTCAGCCGCACCCCGAGGTCATCGGCCAGCCCCAGCAGCCCGATCGCACACCCCGCCGGCTCTGTCCGGATCCGCGAGGCAAACCGCCCCGGCCCGATCCCCTCGGGCCACCTGCCCGGCCTCGTATGCGGGATTCCGGTCATGGCCAAACGTAGGCCGCGCGTAAACTCACCCCCCATGACCTCCACGACCACAACCACCGCCCCCTTCACCGCCTCCCGCCGCGGCGACATCCACCGCTGGAGCCGCACGCTCATCCCCACCGCCCGCGAGGCCCCCGCGGACGCCGAGATCCCCAGCCACAAACTGCTGACGCGGGCCGGCGCCATCCGCAAGCTCGCCGCGGGCGTCTACGACTACCTCCCCCTCGCCCTGCGCTCCCTGCGCAAGATCGAGACCATCATCCGCGATGATCTCGATGCCGCCGGCGCCACCGAGTTCCTCATGCCCGCCCTCGAGCCCGTCGAGCTGCTCAAGGAGACCGGCCGCGATGAGGCCTACGGCGATGACCTCTTCCGCCTCCAGGACCGCCACGGGCGCGGCATGGCCCTCGCCCCGACGCACGAAGAGCCCATCGTCGAGATGATGCGGGCCGCGATCACGAGCTACAAGCAGCTTCCGCTGAACCTGTACCAGATCCAGACCAAGTTCCGCGATGAGCCCCGCCCGCGCTCCGGCCTGCTGCGCGGGCGCGAGTTCATCATGAAGGACGCCTACTCCTTCCACCTCACGGTCGATGGCCCCGGCGGCCTCAATGACGGCTACGACGCGATGTACCGCGCCTACAGCAACATCTTCACCCGCTGCGGGCTGGATTTCACCGTGGTCGAGGCCGAGAGCGGCCCCATCGGCGGCTCGGCCAGCCACGAGTTCATGGTCAACGCCGCCACCGGCGAGGACAAGGTCCTGCGCTGCCCCATCAGCGGCTACGCCGCCAATGTCGAGAAGGCCGAGATCGGCGAGCGCCCCTGGAGCTTCGATGGCGCCCCCCGCGAGCCGCTGGAGAAGGTCCACACCCCCGGCATGGCCGACATCGCCAGCGTCGCCGACTTCCTCAAGCTCAAACCCGCCCAGATGCTCAAGACCATCGTCTTCCGGGCGGCTGATGACGCCCCGGTCGACTGGATCCTCGCCATCGTCCGCGGCGACCACGATGTCAACGAGGGCAAGGTGCGCGATGCCGCCGGCTGCGATGTCGCCCTCGCCGATGAGAAGCAGGCCCGGGCCGCCGGCTTCGCCATCGGCTACATCAGCCCGCGCGCCTTTGCCGCCGGCGCCGTCAACGGCCGGGCGCTGCTGCTCGTCGATCCGGATGCAGCGCAGGGCGCCACCGACTGGGCCACCGGCGCCGATGCGCCCGACCACCACATCCGCCACTTCAACTGGATCCGCGACATCGGCGCCGACCTCGCCGACCACGCCCACATCAAAGTCGCCGACATCCGCAACGCCGAGGAGGGCGATCCTTCGCCGCGGGCCGAGGGGGCCAGGCTCATCACCCAGCGCGGCATCGAGGTCGGCCACATCTTCAAGCTCGGCACGAAATACTCGGATGCCATGGGCTTCACCGTGCTCGACAGCCAGCAGAAGCGCTGCAGCGTGATCATGGGCTGCTACGGCATCGGCGTCAGCCGCACCATGGCCGCCTGCGTGGAGATGAGCCACGATGACAAGGGCATCATCTGGCCGGCCGCGGTCGCCCCTTACCACATCCACATCGTGCTGATGAAGCCCGATGAGCCCGAGCACATGCGCATCGCGGAGAACATCGCCAGCGACCTCGCCGCCGCCGGCGCCGATGTGCTGATCGATGACCGCAAGGAGCGGCCGGGCGTCAAGTTCAACGATGCCGACCTCATCGGCATGCCCATCCGCATCACGATCGGCGCCAAGGCCCTCGAGCAGGGCGGCGGCGAGTACACCCCGCGGGCCGATCAGTCCGCCGGCGGCATCGTGCAGTTGTCCGATATCGTCGATCGCTGCCTGCATCAGCTCGGCGCAGCGGGCTGATCGCCGCCCGCTGGGTGTACTCGACGCCGCCCTGCTCGAGGGCCTT
>JBICIE010000256.1:0-11664 GCA_043101635.1 Phycisphaerales bacterium JB039
CGGGCCGGCCACCACCAGGCGCGACTGCGGAACCACCTGCAGCGCGCGCGCAAAGGCGGGCGCCAGCAGATCCAGCCCCTTCTTGTAGTGAAGGCGCCCGAGGAAGAGGATGTACGGATCGTCCCCGAGTTCAGGATGCTCGCGCCGGAACGAGCCGGGCGACGGCAGGTTCTCGAACTCCTCGATGAAGATCCCGTTCGGGATGATCTTCGTCGGCCCCAGTCCCCGCGGCATGAGGTCGGCCTCGTCCTGGTTCAGGGCATGGATGAACGCCGCGCCGCGCAGCAGCCGGCGCCACAGCAGCGCCATCGCGATGCGCTTGCGGACGCCCCGCTGGCGCATGCTCCACGGATCCAGCATCCCGTGCGGCGCAATCACATACCGCGTCCCGGCCCGCTGGCACGCCACCGCTGCGCCCGCCAGCGTCGCCCGCCAGATCCCGTGAACGTGCGCCACATCGAGCCCGGCCCTGATCTCCCGCTCCAGCGCCGCGACTGCGCGCCGGTCCGTCAGCC
Organism: Phycisphaerales bacterium JB039; assembly: GCA_043101635.1. Taxonomy (GTDB): domain Bacteria; phylum Planctomycetota; class Phycisphaerae; order Phycisphaerales; family UBA1924; genus CAYMJK01. The sequence continues at coordinate 516 of JBICIE010000256.1, forward strand.
CGCGGGCCGGTGGCCCCTCGATCTCGATCAGGCGCAGTCGCCCGGCGCCGGGAACCTCGCCCAGCGCCGCGGCGATGCGCTGGGCGGCGCCGGGCCGATGGCCGAACAGGATCGCCACCTCGGCCCCGGCGGCGGCCTGGGCTGCGCCGAGCCGCTCGGCCACGACCGGCGGCCCGCCATCGGCCGGATCCAGCGACGGGATCACGTGCACGATCCGCATCAGCCGTCCTCGGGGCGAGCGCGCGATCCGATCGGCCGGGCCGGGTTGCCCCCGCAGATGGTCCACGGCGTCACATCCTTGAACGCGCAGGCACGGGCCCCGAGGATGGCGCCTGCCCCCACCGTCACATTCGGGCCCACGAACGCGTCGGCCGCGATCCACACATCGTCCCCGATTGCAATCGGCGGGCGCAGCAGCGGCATGCCCGGCAGCGTGTGATCGTGCGAGCCGGCGCACAGGTGCGCGTTCTGCGAGATGGTCACGCGGGCGCCGATCGACACCGGGCCGAGGCAGTAGATCTCCGCCCGCTCCCCGATCGACGATCCCGGCCCCATCGACAGATTCCACGGACACTCGAATCGCGCTGTGCGCCGGATGCGCACATCCGGCGCCAGCGTCGCGCCGAAGCGCAGCAGCAGCCAGCGGCGCCAGCGGTACCAGGTCGGAAACGAGAGGCGGAAGAGGCTTCCCTGCGCTGCTGCCCACAACAGCCGTCCGACCTTCTCCCGTGTCGAATACGGGCTGATATGCCGACCCGCAGGCCCCGAAGCTTCCCCCGGCCCGCTCACGCGCCCCGCTCCCGCTCGAGCCGGCGCAGCTCCCGGTGCTTGGCGATCGACATGAGTTCGTACCACGCCATCAGCCGCGCCATGACGAACCCGGGATACCCGTCAAGGAACCCGCGGAGCAGAAAGTAACTGTAGATGAATCGCAGCGTCGGACGGCACGGCAGATGGCGCGCCTTGGCCTTCAGCCACCGCCGGCGCTGGATCGGCTCGCCGAACAGGTTGGCCCGCACCTGGCCGGCGTCGCCGGCGTCCATGGCATGCGCCTCCCAGGTCGTATACCGGTTGTGCTTCTCGACCCAGGTCGACAGATCCGGATACGCGTAGTGGAGCATGTCGCACTCGAGATACCCGGCGTCGCCGGTGGAAAGCACCGGGTGCTCGTGCACCTCATTGTCTCCCGAGCCGGTGTCGCCGAGATTGCCGATCCGCTCGTACCGGCCCACGGCGTGCTTGAACAGCCGCAGGTTGTAGCTTGGATACCAGCCGCCGTACTTCAGCCAGCGCCCCATGAACATGAAGCGCCGGTTGATCCAGTAGCCGTCGCCGCAGCCGCTCCGGCGCGGTTTCGTGCGCCCCGTCACCACCGCCTCGATCTCCCGGGCCAGCTCCGGCGTGATGTGCTCGTCGGCGTCGACGATCAGTACCCACTCGTTGCGCCAGGGCAGGCGCTCCAGGGCCCAGTTCTTCTTCTTGGGCCAGCCGGAGGCGTCGTAGTGAAACTGGTAGACCTCAGCGCCCATCGCCTGCGCCAGCGGGATCGTCTCGTCGGTCGACTGGCTGTCGATGACCGCGATCTCGCCGGCCCACAGCACGTGACGCAGGCACTCGACGATGTTGCGCTGCTCGTTCTTGACGGGCACGAGCACGCTGACGGGCACGGACCCCAGCGCCGGCCACTCGCCCGGCGGCATGCGCTCCGGCTCGATCCGCTCGCGCAGGGCGGCCGCCCGCTCGTCGATCTCGTCGGGGCTCACCCCCGCGCGCGCGACGGCTGCCTCTGCTCCAGCGGTCATGCCGCCGCCTCCGGCGCCGCCGGCGCAGCGCTCGCCGCCCGGCGCCCCTCGACGACATCGCAGAACCGGCCGCACAGGGCGTTCTTGCTCAGCGACCGGCGCACGGCCTCGCGGGCCCGCTCGCCCATGGCGCGCCGCGCCTCCGGCGCAGCGGCGCACATCGCCTCGATCGCCCGCACCGCCCCATCCACGTCACCATGGGACACCTGAGCCCCGATCTGATGCGCGTCGATCAGATCCGAGACGTGGCTCGGATGCGGCCCGAAGAACAGCACCGGCCGGGCCACCGCCATGGCGCCGTACACCTTGCACGGATGCACCATGCCCACGACATCATCGCCCAGCGTCACCACGTGACAGTCCGCCGCCGACAGCGAATAGCGCAGCTCCGACATCGGCTGGTACGGCAGGCTTACGATGTTCGGCGCCCCGGCCGCGACGGCGGCATCCACCTCCCGCTTGGCCAGGCCGCCACCCACGAACATGAACACGATGTCCTTGCGGTCCCGCAGCCGCTCGGCCGCGGCCAGCAGGGTGTCCAGCGGGTTGGCCGGCGAGTGATTCCCGCTGTACATGATCACGAACTTGCCATCCAGCCCGTGCCTGGCGCGGAAGGGGTTGTGCTCGTGCTCGACGACCTCCAGAGCGTCTTCGTGCGGCCACGGCGGCATGATCGACAGCTTGTCGGTCACATCGCGCTTGCGATGCAGCCGGTCCGCCATGAACCGGTCCAGCGCCACCACCTCCGACGCCCGCCTGAGGATCATCCGGTTCAGGGTGTCCAGGGCCCGCACCGGCGCCGACCCGGCCCTGGCCTTGCCCATCACCACCGCCTGATCCGGGTTCATGTCCATGACCCAGTAGACGATCGGGAAGCGCCGCAGCGTCGAGACGGCCATCGCCGCGGCAGCGCACATCGGCGGCGATGTGCTGATGAGCATCCGCGAGCCCCGCGGCGCCAGCAGCGCCCGCAGCGTCGCCTGCCCGATGAACAGCAGTCCGCCGGCGACGCGGGCCCGGATGGTCTTCTTGCCGAGGCTGGACAGCGGCAGCCGGCGCACCTCCACCCCGTCGACGGTCTCGCGGGCCGGATAGTGCGCCGTCGGGTCCTCGTACCCTCGGGCCGAGGTGTACACGATCACGCGCCAGCCGCGCCGGGCCATTTCGACCGCGACGTCGTGCATGTGCTGCCCGACGCTCGCCGGGTCAGGCACGTACACCTGGCTGATGACCAGGAGCGTCCGTGGGCGGGGCGTCTCGGTCACCGCGCGCGCTCCGCTGCGTTCAGTGGGCCGCGGCCGCGGTCTGCTCCCGGGCCCGCACATGCGCCCCCTTCGGCGCCACGCCGCGCGGGCCGACCTTGCCGCCGTACTTCTTCATGTACTCGTCGTAGATCCACTTGTAGGTCAGTTCCATGCCGTCGCGCAGGCGAATCGAAGGCTCCCACCCGAACACCTCCTCGATCCGCGTGTTGTCGCTGTTGCGCCCGTTGACGCCCTTGGGCGCATCGAGGTTGTACGAACGGTCCAGCTTGATGCCCGCGATGTCCTCGACCATGTCCACCAGGCCGTTGATCGTGACAAGCTCGCTGGACCCGAGATTCAGCGGCTCGATGCAGTCGCCGTGCATGAACAGGTCGATGCCCTTCAGGCAGTCGTCGATGTACATGAACGACCGCGTCTGCTTGCCGTCGCCCCAGATCTCGATGGAGTGATCGCCGGAGAGCTTGGCCTCGATCACCTTGCGGCACATCGCCGCCGGCGCCTTCTCGCGCCCGCCCTCCCACGTCCCGTGCGGGCCGTAGACGTTGTGGAAGCGGGCCACCCGCGTGACCAGCCCGAAGTCCTCGCGCATGTGCCGGGCCATCCGCTCGCTGAAGAGCTTCTCCCAGCCGTAGCCGTCCTCCGGCATCGCCGGATAGGCGTCCTCTTCCTTCAGCGGGATCACATCCTCGCTGGTCTGCTTGTCGGCGTTGTACACGCACGCCGACGAGCTGTAGAAGAACCGCCCGACCTTCAGGTCCTTGGCCGCCAGCAGCATGTGCGTGTTGATCAGCACGCTCAGCATGCACTCGGCCTTGTGCGTCTCGATGAAGCCCATCCCGCCCATGTCCGCCGCAAGCTGATACACCTCAGCCGCCCCGGCGCAGGCCATGTAGCAGTTGGAGAGGATCTTCAGGTCCGCGACCACGTTCTCCGCCTCGGGGTGGACCTGGTACCACTCGCTCGTGGGCTTGATGTCCACCACCCGGACCCGGTAGCCGGCCTTCAGCAGCTTCGCCGCCAGATGCCCGCCGATGAACCCTCCGCCCCCCGCGACGACCGCCAGCTTCCCGCTCATTGCACGCTCCTTCTCTGGACTGGGCGACGGGGCCTCCGGGGGATCGCAGGAGCGGGCGGGCCTGCCACCTGCTCACCGCGAGATCCGCTTCCACATCGCTCGTATCGGCTACCGGACCGGGCGGGTCCATCCCGCCCGGCGCCTAACTGAGGCTACGGATCGTAACAGGCCCCTGTTCGCCGACAACGATGCGCCTGCGACGCCGGGGCCTCCGGAACCGATAATCGGTCGCCGGCGCGCCGCCGGATCTCCAGCAGGGACTCGATGTGCACTGGCAGGCCTGGACCACCGCGGCAATTATTGGACTCACCCTGGCAGGCCTGATCCGAGGCCGCCCGGGGCCCGACATCGTCCTGGCCGCGGCAGTCGCCCTGCTGGTCTTCACCGGCGTCCTGGCGCCCGCCGAAGCCCTCGCCGGCATGGCAAACGAGGGCCTCGCCACCGTCGCCATCCTCTACATCGTAGTCTGCGGCCTCACCGAGACCGGCGCCGTCCGCTGGATCGGCCAGAGCCTGCTCGGCCGGTCCAGCTCGACCCTCGTCGCCACCGTGCGCATGATGGCCCCGGTCAGCGCCCTCAGCGCCTTCACCAACAACACCCCACTCGTGGCCATGCTCATCCCGGCGGTGGCCGACTGGTGCCGCAGGCAGTCGATTTCGCCCTCCAAGATGATGATCCCGCTCTCATACGCGGCGATCATGGGCGGCACCTGCTCGCTCATCGGCACCAGCACCAACCTCGTCGTCAACGGCCTCTGGCGCCAGACCGACCACCCGTCCCTGGGCTTCTTCGAGATCGCCTGGGTCGGCCTGCCCTGCGCCATCATCGGCACGCTCTACATGCTGCTGGTCGGCCGGCGGCTGCTCCCCCAGCGCAAGGCGGTGCTCTCCTTCGATGATGACGCCCGCTCCTACACCGCCGAGATGATCGTCGAGCCCGGCGGCCCCCTCGTCGGACGCAGCATCGAGCAGGCCGGCCTGCGCGGCCTTCCCGGCCTCTACCTCGCCGAGATCGACCGCGAGGACGACATCCTCCCCGCCGTCGGCCCCAGCGTCGTGCTCCACGGCGGCGACCGCCTCGTCTTCGTCGGCGTCATCGACTCCATCGTCGATCTCAAGAAGATCCGCGGGCTGGAGCCCGCCCCCGACCAGATCGTCAAGCTCGACGCCCCCCGCCCGCAGCGCCAGCTCGTCGAGGCCGTCGTCAGCCGCTCCAACCCGCTGATCGGCCGCTCCATCCGCGAAGGCCGCTTCCGCTCGGTGTACAACGCCGTCGTCATCGCCGTGGCCCGCGGCGGCGAGCGCATCCGGCGCAAGATGGGCGATATCGTCCTCGAGCCCGGCGACACCCTCCTGCTGGAAGCCCCGACCAGCTTCGCCGACCAGCAGCGCCTCTCCCGCGATTTCTACCTCGTCAGCCCGGTCGCCGACTCGGCGCCCGTCCGCCACGAGCGGGCCATGACCTCGCTGGCCATCCTGCTGGTCGTGATCATGGTGGCCGTGGCCCAGCCCTTCGGCTTCGGCGTGCTGCACGCCGCCGTGCTCGGCGCCGGGCTCACACTCGCGGCCCGGTGCTGCACCGGCGCCCAGGCCCGCCGCTCGGTCGACTGGCAGGTCGTGATCGTCATCGCGGCGTCACTCGCCCTCGGCGTCGCCATGGAGCGCAGCGGCCTGGCCGCCCTGCTGGGAAACCAGCTCGCCTCCATCTCCGTCGAGCAGCCGTGGCTCGCTCTCGCCATGGTCTATCTCGCCACCATGCTGCTCACCGAGATGATCACCAACAACGCCGCGGCCGTGCTCATGTTCCCGCTGGCCCAGGCCGCCGCCCTCAAGATGGGCGTGGATTTCAAGCCCTTTGTCATGGCCATCATGATGGCCGCCTCCGCCAGCTTCTCGACGCCCATCGGATACCAGACCAACCTCATGGTCCTCAGCCCCGGCGGCTACCGCTTCGCCGACTACCTGCGTGTTGGCCTGCCCATGAACCTGCTGCTCATGACGGTCACGCTCATCCTCGCGCCGATCATCTGGCCGCTCAGCGCCACGCCCTGAGCCGTCGCCGCGGCTGCCCGGGCCGGCGGTTTACCATCCGCCGTCGCGATGGAGCCTCCCCGATGCTCGACCTGCTCATGATCGCCTCGGCCCACGCAGGCCCCATCGCCGCGGAGGCCAGCGCCGGCCTCGGCAGCGCCCTGGTGGCTCTGGCGGCCCTCGCCGCCCTCGAGATCGTCCTCGGCATCGACAATCTCGTCGTCATCAGCGTGGTGACCAGCAAGCTCGCCCCCGCCCAGCAGCCCGCGACCCGGCGCATCGGGCTCATGCTCGCGGCGGTGCTGCGCATCGGCCTGCTGTTCCTGGCGACCTGGATCATGAAGCTCACCAGCCCGCTGTTTTCCATCTTCGGCAACGAGATCTCGGGCAAGGACCTGCTGCTGCTCGGCGGCGGCGGCTTCCTCATCGCCAAGGCCACCCTCGAGATCCACAAGCACACCGAGGGATCCGAGCACGCCGGCAAGATCCGCCAGGCCGCCTCCGTCGGCGCCGCCATCGGCCAGATCCTCCTGCTCGACTTCGTCTTCAGCCTCGACTCGGTCATCACCGCCGTGGGCATGACCGAGAACGTGCCCTGGCGCATGGTCGTGATGATCACCGCCATTCTCATCGCCATCGGCGTGATGCTCGCTTTCGCCGAGCCCGTCAACCGCTTCATCCACAAGCATCCCACGACCAAGACCCTGGCGCTGGCCTTCATCCTGCTCGTCGGCGTGGCGCTGGTCGCCGAAGGCCTCGATGTCCACCTCCCCCGCGGCTACATCTACTCCGCCATGGCCTTCAGCCTGCTGGTCGAAGCCATCAACCTGCGCGTGAAGGCCAACCGCGCCAAAGCAACAGCCGAGCCCGCCGAACAGCCATGACCGCCCGCCTCATCCGAACCGTCACGCTCGACCCCGCCGGCCAGCCCGAGCGCGACCCGCGCATCAGCGCTGAACTCGAAGATGGCGAACAGCTCATCTGGGCCGCCCGCCCCCTGCCGCGGCTGATGAGCCGCAGGGCCTGGCCCATCGCGATCTTCGGCGTCCCATTCCTCGGCTTTGCCATCTTCTGGACCGTCGGCGCCGCGTGGGGAATCTCGCAGGCAGGTTCGGCCGGCAACGGCCCGCCCGGCTTCGCCATCATCTTCCCGCTCTTCGGCCTGCCGTTCATTCTCGTCGGCCTCGGCCTCGTCACCGCGCCCTTCTGGAGCCGTCGCGCTGCCCGCAAGACCCTGTACGCCCTCACCGACCGGCGCGCCATCCTCTGGGAAGGCGGCTTCCGCGGCCAGAAGGTCACCAGCTTCGGCCCCGAGATCCTCGATGAGATGTCGCGCACCCAGCGCGACGATGGCTCCGGCGACCTCATCTTCCGCCAGCGCGAGGTGTACACCGGCTCCGACCGCCGCTCGCGCGCCAAGTCCGAAGGCTTCCTCGCCGTCCACGCAGTCCGCGACCTCGAGAAACTCGTCCGCCAGACCATCGAGCGCGCCGAGCAGTAGCAGCAGCGCCCCCTCCCACCTTCTCCCCGCGCGCGGGGAGAAGTGGCCGCGCAGCGGCCGATGAGGGGCTTCCGACCCTGCCACCTCTCCGAAGCCTCGTCCTTCAAGCGCCGCTGATACGAGCGCAGCGTCTCAAGCAGACTTCCCCCCCCGCCACCCCGCCCCGCACTCCGGACACCGGTCCGCCGCTGCGCCGCGCATGTCGTACCCGCACGCCTCGCATCGCCCCTCGCGCAGCCTGCGCCGCCGCCGCCCCGCCGGCGCCAGCAGCACAAACGGCCCCAGCGCGCACAGCGCCACCCCGCCCATGATCGTCAGGGCCCAGTACGTCCCCGTCCCGCAGTAGCAGTCGGTCTTGCGGCGCACCATCACATCCAGCGGGATCACCGCCGCAAGCTCCACCACCGTCCCCAGCAGCAGCCGCGCTGACATCCGCTGGAGCTGACTTTCCTTCGCCCCTCGCTTCAGGAACGCCAGGATCAAGGGTGTCCCGACGACCCAGCCCGGCAGCACACACAGCACGATCCACGGGACCATCGGCTCGACATCGACGCTCGAGTACTCGTCGATCACCCCGACGATCGCAAACGCCAGCGCTGCGCACAGCAGTCCCACCAGGAACGCGCCCGTCAGCGCGCTCAGCCACAGCGGTGTGCGAGTCCCATACCGCCGCCACAGCACGATCGTCGCGATGGTCCCCACCACCGGCGCCGGCGCCCAGTACAGGATCTCATCTTGCAGGTACGAGCCCCACAGCTCCCCCGACTGCTCCGCCAGCCAGCGCAGCGGCAGCCACGCCACCAGCGACACCATCACGCCGATGGCGATGCCGGACGCCGCGTGCCGCCCGAGCAAACCCCACCACGTCGCCTTCCCCATTCGCGCCCGGCGCAGCGGCAGCAGCGCCGCCGCCTGCAGCAGCGACACCATCGCGATGCCCAGGCCCACCGACAGCGCCCAGTCGCGATCCGGCGCCTCCGTCAGCACCCGCCGGATGTCATCGAGATCCTCGGCAAGCAGCAGCGCCCACAGGTAGTACAGCACCACCGCCTGGCCGGCCCACCACATCGCCAACCAGCGCCACTTGAACGACACCAGCCGTGTGCTTGCCATCCGCAGGCCTCCGGCTCCCCGGTCCCAGCCTACCGCGCCCCCAGCGCGCCCGTTACGACCGCCCGATCCCCAGCGCCTCGATCGCCTCGATCAGCGACCCGTGCACCCACGGCGCAGCGCACACGATCCCGCGGTTCGCCTCCAGCCCCAGCCCCCGGGCAAAGTCGAGTTCGGCGCCGGCGATGTCCGTCACCACCGCGCCCGCCTCCGTGGCCACCAGCGAGCCCGCCGCGTGATCCCAGATGCGCTCGACATACCCCTTCTTGGTCGGCAGGCGCAGGTACGCATCCGCCTGCCCGCGCGCCACCACCGCGTACTTGCACTGGCTGTCCAGCCGCGCCGGCTCGCCCGCCCCGCCGACACGCTCCAGCACACGATCGACATCGCTCAAACTCGTGTGCGCCTTCTCCACCGAGGCGCAACTGCGCACCGGCGACCCCGGCGCGCGATCGGACGCCCGGATCCGCCTGCGCTCGCCGCTCGGATCCAGCCCCGTGATCTCCCACGCCCCGCTGCCGCGGACCGCCAGATGCAGCGTGCCATCCGGATCCGCCGCATCCAGCGGCGCGTTCTCATCGGCCGGCAGGTTCGGGCACGCCATCACGCCCACCACCGGCCGTCCCTCATCGATCAGCGCCAGGCTCACCGCGTACTGCTGGCCGCGCAGGAAGCCCTTGGTGCCGTCGATCGGATCCAGCGTCCAGAACATCCCGCCCGGCTCGGCGTTGCCCAGGTCGATCGCGTCCAGCATCGTGTCCATCAGGACATCCGGCCACAGCCGGCGCACGGCGCTGAGCGTCTCCTCACGCAGCGACTCCGCCTCCGGCGCCCGCAGTGCCGCGGCATCCTCCTCGCCCACCAGGCGCATGCCCGCCACCCGCATGTGCAGCATGTGGGCCACGATCGCCTGCGAGGCGAAGTCCGCCACCGTGACCGGGCTGCGATCGTCCTTGGTCACCGACCGCACGCGGTCGAGATCCTGCTGCACAGCGCGGCAGACCTTGCCCGCGGCGGCAACGGCCTCCAGCGCCGGCGCCAGCAGATCGGCGGGGTTGATCACAGCGCTCCCGTCAGGCCGCGGGACTTCAGGAACTCCAGGCACTCGCGCACGCTGTCACCCACGCTCTTGCCCGCGGTCTTCAGTACCAGCTCCGGCTTCGGCGGCGCCTCGTACGGGTCGTCAATGCCCGTGAAGCCCTTGATCTCCCCCGCCCGGGCCTTCTTGTACAGACCCTTGGGATCGCGCTTCTCGCACTCCTCGATCGGCGTGTCCACGTAGACCTCGAGGAAGTCGAGGCCCGCGGTCTTGTGCAGCTCGCGCACCAGGTCACGGTCGCGGATGTACGGGCTGATGAAGCTCGTCAGCGCCACCACGCCGCCATCAGCGAACAGCTTGGCCACCTCGCCGATGCGCCGGATGTTCTCGGCCCGGTCCTCGGCGCTGAAGCCCAGGTTCTTGTTCAGCCCGTGGCGGATGTTGTCGCCATCCAGCCGATAGCAGTTCACTCCGGCGTTCACCAGCGCCTGCTCCACCGCCGAGGCGATCGTGCTCTTGCCGCTGGCGCTCAGGCCGGTGAACCAGACCGTCGCCCCTTTCGCCTTCAGCGCCTTCCAGCGCTCGTCGCGGCTGATGTCTCCCTCGTGCCAGTGAACGTTCGTGGCCTTGACTTCGGTCACCTGCTGCCTCCTCGTATGGGGCGCCGCTGCGCGTCCCGCCTGCGCTGGGGCCGGCCGGGCCGCCGCGCGGCTACCGGAAAATCACCCCGATTCTGGACCGCCGACTGTTGCCCGCCGGCGGCGCCCGGTCAAGGCCCGGCCCGCCCTTTCGCGCCGTAACCCCAACAATTGCAGGCGCTTCGGGGATTCCGGCCGGCTGCGGAAAACCCCCGCGCCGCGCGCCGGCCGTCCCGAATCGCCCGCCGCAGCCCTTGTGCCGCCGGCGCGGGCGCAGACAATGAACGGATCAGCAACGTCGCGTCGCGGTTCGTCGAACCCGGCCCGACCGCCGTGTTCCCCCTCGGGCGGCGATCAACTGCCGTCCCCGCGGCGCACAGAACAAGGGGAACCCTCATGCGCTTCCAGTTGGTCACTTCCGCCATCACCGCGCGCCCGCGCGCCCCCAACCGGGCCCGCCCGCGCCATCCGCATCGCACCCCGATCGTCCTCGCCCTGCTCGCCGGCCTGCTCATCCCCGCGCCGCAGCGGACGGAGGCGTACTACGACGAGCCGGTCACGACGACCATCGTCGTCGTCGCCGCTGCTGTCACGATCACCACCGGCGTCATCTGGCTCTGGGACCGCATCTTCGGCGGCGAGAAGAAGGTCCAGACCGTCGTCAAGTACAGGATCTATGACCGCGAGAC
>JBICIE010000257.1:0-26928 GCA_043101635.1 Phycisphaerales bacterium JB039
CCCGCGGTGCATGCGAGGAATCAAGCCGAACGAGAGCGCTTCCTCGGTGCTCATGCTGACCCCGCCCGTCAGCTTGGCGGGGTCGATCTCCCCGATGATGTCGGCGAACTTGGTGCCCGGAGCCAGGCGCTCCGTGTACCGGTGCTGGCGGTCCCACCAGGCGATGGGGACTTCGGCCTCGGGCAGTTCGGCAACCATGGCCCTGCCGGCGCGGGTAATGGGGTGGTACGGGTCCTCATGCACGGGTGAGCCGGGGATATCCAGGTGCGGGGTCCAGTCATCGAGGAATCGCGCCAGCATGCGCATCATGCGGCTCTTGGCCTGCCCCTTCTCGCCGAGGAACAGCAGGTCGTGCCCGGCCAGCACGCCGTTGATGATCTCGGGGATCACCGTGTCGTCGTAGCCCACGACACCGGGGAACAGCGGCTCCCCGCGCTCCAGGGCGGCGACGAGATTGTCGCGCAGCTCCTGCTTGACGGTGCGCGACCGCCAGCCGCTGGCGCGCAGATCTGCGAGTGTGCAGGGACGTTCGTTCATGCTCTCTCCTGGCAGGACGATCCCTCCGCCGGTCTCGCTCGCCGATTCCATCAGATGCTAAGCGCCGCCCCGCGGCGGCGCCGGTATGCTCCCGGTATGCCCGCGTTCTGCCTCCCCACCAGCGCGGCCCGGCTTGGCTTCGTGCTGGCAGCGCTCCTGGTTTCGCCCGCGATTGCCGGGCCCGAAGATGTCCTGCGCATCGATGGCGCGATCCCCACCGCCGCCGTGGTCGCCATCGGCGAGGAACTGCCGCACACCGGGGATCTGCCCCAGCCGCCGCCGCGCATGCTGCTGGACCTGCGCGGGGCGCTGGCGATCCTCGATCAGGGCGCTGTGCGCCAGCTTCTGCGGTGCATACCGGGCCGGGCCAAGGTGACCGGCGTGCCGCCCGGCGCCCGTCGGCTGTGCGTGATCCACCTGCATCGCGAGGCGGATCGCAAGCGGGTTGCGGTCTGGCAGTCGGACGATGGAATCGTCGTCGCCGAGGATCTCGATTCGGCCTTGGAGCCGCCGCCGCGGGTGGAGCTGATCGCCGAGCGCTTCGATCGCCTCAGCGAAGGCTGGTCGCCGTATCGGGGCGGCTTCGAGCGGACTGCGCCCGCCGGCGAGGTATTCGAGCTGGAGCATCCGTACACCTTCAGTCCACACTACATGAGCAAGTCGTACCTCGGCGAGCGCTTCCTGCGGCGGGACACGACCAGCATCGACGCCACCACGCGCGTGCTGGCGAACGAGACGATGTTCGTGCGCCTGCCGCGGGGTTATGACCCGCTGCGCCCGGCGGGGCTGATCGTGTGGATCGATCCGACCGACAGCGGGCGCCCGCCGCAGAGCTTCTTCGATGGGCTCGATGCGGGCTACTTGGTCTGCATCGGCGCTGCCGGCGCCGGCAACGCGCGGCACGTCGCGGACCGCTATCAACTCGCGATGGACTGCCTCGCCACGGCGCGGGCCCGCTTTCACATCGATCCGGCCCGCTGCTACATCAGCGGGATGTCCGGAGGCGGGCGTATCAGCTCACAGCTCGTGTGCGTGTTTCCGGACGAGTTCACCGGCGCGATCCCGATCGTGGGCCTGAGCTGCTACGAGCCGGTCCCCGCCGGGAACGGGCGCTACTGGCCCGCGGCGTTCCGCGAGCCGGAGGCCGCGCGCCTCCGCCTGCTCCAGCAGCGGCGGATCGGCGCCATGAGCGGTCCGCACGACCGGAACTTCCTTGAGATGCAGGGGGCAGTAGAGATCATGGCGGCGGACCGCATCCCGATCCGCCTGTTCGCCTACGACGACATGGGCCACACCATGCCGACGCCGCAGCGCTTCGCCGAGGTTGCGCGGTGGGTAGATGCGCCGGCCCGCGAGAATCGGGCCGAACTACGGGCACGCGCCACCGGCATGCTCGAGCGGGCGGCGGCTGCGGGTGGCGAGCCGCTCCGCCCGGACCAGACCGCGCTGCTTCTGCGAGTCATTGACGAGGCGCCGTGGACGCCGGAGGCGTGGGAGGCCATCGGCCGGCTGGGCGTGGAGGTACCGGCGCCGGATGTGCTCGAAGGCCAGTAGCCGCGCCCTTGTCCCGCTCCCCACTCCCCATTCCCCCAATGATCCCGGGCCATGAAGAAGCTGCTCAACCGCTGGAGCCGCAGGCTGCACCGGTGGGGGGCGATCGCCAGCGCTCTGCCGCTGGGGGTGATCCTCGCCACCGGGCTGATCCTGCAACTCAAGAAGGATGTGGACTGGGTCCAGCCGCCGACGGCGCGGGGGGCCGGCGGGCCGCCGTCGGTCAGCTTCGACGCCATCCTCGCCGCGGCACGCTCGGTCGATCAGGCCGCCATCGAGACCTGGGACGATGTCGATCGGCTGGATGTCCGCCCCGGTCGCGGGATCGTCAAGGTCCGGGCCAACAGCCGGTGGGAGGTGCAGGTGGACACGGCGACGGGGGAGGTGGTCCAGGTGGCCTACCGGCGCAGCGACCTGATCGAGAGCATCCACGACGGCTCGTGGTTCCACGACGCCGCCAAGCTGTGGATCTTCCTGCCGGCGGGGGCCCTGGCGCTGGGCCTGTGGCTGACGGGGATGTACCTGTGGGCCCTGCCGATCGTGATGAAGCGGCGGGGGCGGCTGAGGCGAGCGGCGGCGAGGGCGGGAAAGGCAGGGTGATCCACAGATGGCCACAGATGAGAGGCAGGATGAGGTGATCCTGCGGCCGGCCCCGGCGCCTGATGGCCAGTGCCCAGTGCCTGGCGCCTCCCCCATTGCCCATTTGCCACTGCCCCCCTACCCTTCCTCCCGCACGCGGGTGTAGCTCAACTGGATAGAGCACCTGACTACGGATCAGGAGGTTGAGGGTTCGAATCCTTCCACCCGTGCTTCTGACGGCTGCCACAGCGGCCGGCGTCCCGCACCAAACGATCATGATCCACCGCCGCTGCCGAGGCGCATCACGGTGATGGCGCGCTCCTGCTGGGCCTCGGCTGACAGCGGCAGCGGGATCATCTCGCCGCGGCGCCAGAGGGGGACCTGATCGAGCAGGCGGTCGCTGCCGAGCCAGCCGTCCTGGCCGCCGAGCAGCACCACGCGATTGTCATCCAGCGAGCCCATGTCGCAGAGCATGCGGGCGCAGGCGCCGAAGGTGGTGTTGTGGCGGCCGGACTGCACGCGGTGGGCCGCCTTGTACAGCGTCGTGGTCGTGCCGGGGTGCGGCAGATCCTCGAAGACATACGGCGCCCCGAGCACCGGCAGGTTGCCGATGGGATGGGCCAGCCGCAGGCGGTGCAGATCGCCCCAGGTCTGATCCGGCTTGAAGTCCTCGGCCGCCTCCGCCAGCGCAGCGCGCAGGGTCGCTGCGCCGCCATCGCGGGCCAGATCCTCGCGCACGAAGTCGTGCACGTACGGCGCTGAGCGCATGGTCCGGACGATGCGCTCGCCGTAGCGATCGGCGTAGAGCCGGTCGATCAGCGCCGACAGCGCCTGCTGGTACGCCGCAGCGCCGACCGAGTCGGCTTCGTAGCGGCCGTCCCACGCGGCGATGGCCTGGAGCATCCCGTCCGCCTCCGGCGGGGTGTCCGCGGCCGGGGCCAGTTCCGCAATGGCCTGCGCCAGACGGTGGGAGGCCTCCGAATAGGTGTCGCGCTGCATCGCTGCCAGATCGTCAAGCGTCACGGGGCCGTCCCCGGCGAGCAGGTCACGAAGGCGGCCGATGCGGTCGTTGGCGTTGCCCTGCGGCGTCAGCGCCGGCTCCAGCGGCGCCGGGACGTTGTTGGCCGAGACCAGATAGCCCTCGTCCGGGTTGTAGGCCGCCGGCAACTGATCGCTCGGGATTCCGTCGCCCCATGCGAAGCCGTCCTCAGCGGCGTCGACCGGCCCGATGCGACCTGCCGCGGCAGCCGCCGGGATCGCCTCGATGGCCATGATCTGGCCGATGTTGCCGCGGGAGTCTCCGTACAGCATGTTCTGGCCGCCGACGGCGTAGGTCGCAAAGGCGCTGCGGAAGCCGTCCCAGCTATCTGCCTCGCTTGCGCGCTTGAAGGCGGTGGCCTCGTCGCTGGGCTCGTGACCGCGCCAGCGCATCGCGATGTCGCCATCGCCGAGCCGCTGGAGCAGTTTGGCGTCGGTGATCACCGGGCCGAGGGCCGAGTCGCGGATCTGCCGCTCCTGATCGAACCACCAGCGCACGCCGATGGGCTCCGTGCGCGTGGCCACCGGCTGCCAGCCATCTTCGAGGCGGTAGAGCACGGTCGAAGTGCTCTGCATGTTGGTGCCGGTCCAGGCGATCTGCTCGTTGCGCCCGACGAGGATGAACGGCAGGCCGGGGATGGTCAGGCCGACGGCCGCCCGGTCGGGTGCGCGATAGCCGATCACGCACCAGATGTTCGGCTGCGGCAGGCCGAGGTGGGGATCGCTGGCAACCAGCGCCCCGCCGGAAGCGGAGCGGGCGCCGGAGACGACCATCGCGTTGCTGCCGGTACGCCCGATGTCGGTGAGCAGGTCGAGTTCGTGCGGCGCGCCGGCGCCGAAGCTGGGCAGTCCGTCGTCGCCGAAACCCCAGACCCGCGCGATGAACTCGTCATAGCCCTGCTGGTCGCGCAGACTCAAGAGCGACAGCCAGCGGCCCCAGTTGACATCGACGCTGGCGAGCCGGCCGAAGATGAGCACATCTCGCACCGTCCACGGCTCTTTGTAGTCGAAGCCGAGCGTGCGGGCGTCGGCGGGGCGACGTTTCAACTCGATGCGATACGCGTTGATCCCCTCGACGTAGCGATCGAGCCACAGGCGCGTCTCGGCGGGCAGGTCGGTCTGCATCTGGTCGACCGCGCGGTCGAGGTCGATGGCGCGGATCGCCGCGTCGACCTCCGCGGCCCACGGACCGGCCATCTCCGACAGGCGCCCCTGCGAGACGCGCCGGAAGAACTCCATCTGCGACAGGCGCAGGTGGGCGTGGACGAGCCCGATGGCGTAGGCAAGATCGGCGTCGCTGGCCGCGGTGATCGACGGGATGAGGTGCTCATCCCATGAGATGGTGACCTCGGATTCCAGCCCGTGCCACGACCGGTCGAGCAGGTCGAGCCGGGCAGCGCCGTCGATAGAGCCCACCGCCGGCGGGCGGATCGCGCAGCTCACCAGCAGGGCGCTGCCGATTGCGAGAACCAGCAGCGCTGCGGTGGCGCGAACCGCGATGCGCAGGGCCAGGGCTCGGAGCCGCCGGGCGCGGGAGTGTCCGGTCCTGCTCTTCGTCAATACGCGTTCCTCCTGCGGGGCGGGACTGGGGGCCAGAGGGTGTGGCTTCGCGGACGAAGCCCCCTGGAGGCGCCCCCCGAGGCGAACACCCGCCAGCCGGCATTTGCTCCCGGCGTCGCCGGCGGGGTCTCAGGGCCCGATCCGGCCGCGCGTCATCGATCTCCGAAGCTGGTTCCGACCGCCCGGGCGGCCTCGACCAGCGAATGGTCGGGGGGGATCTTGCGCTGGCGTCCGGCGGCCTCGGCCATGTCGACGTGGGTGATCTTCCCGCCGGCCTGGGCGACCATCCGGTTGGTCTTGCCCTCCTCCACAAGCAGGGTGGTGGCGGCGTGGCCGAAGCGGGTGGCGAGGACGCGGTCGGCCGCAACCGGGCTGCCGCCGCGCTGCACGTGGCCGAGGACGACGTGCCGGCTCTCGACGCCGGTGGCATCCTCGATCTGGTCGCTGACGAACTTGGCGACGCCGCCGAGGCGGATGGGGTCCGGGCTGGTGGGGTCGCGCCGGTCGACGAACTGCTCGCGCCCCTTGGGCGCCGCCCCCTCGCTGACGCAGATGACGGTGTAGCGCCGGCCGCGCCGGGCCCGCTGCTCGACAACCTCGCAGACGTGCGCCATGTCGAACTCGATCTCGGGGACGAGGATGACATCCGAGCCGCTGGCGACGCCGGCGTGCAGGGCGATCCAGCCGCTGTTGCGCCCCATGACCTCGACGACCATGGCCCGGTGATGGCTGGCCGCCGTCGTGTGCACGCGGTCGAGGGCCTCGGTGGCGATGGCGGTGGCCGTCAGGAAGCCGAAGGTGATGTCGGTGCCGTAAAGATCGTTGTCGATGGTCTTGGGCACGCCCACGCAGGGCACGCCGCGCTCGACGAACGTCATGGCGACGGTCATGGTGCCGTCGCCGCCGATCACGACGAGGGCGTCCAGGCCGTGCGTCCGGATGTTGTCCATGCAGCGGTCGGTGACATCCTCCCAGATGGGGTTGCCTTCGGCATCAGCCCCGGTGGCGAAGCGGGCTGGGTTGGCCTTGTTGCTGGCGCCGAGGATGGTGCCGCCCGCGTTGAGGATGCCGGAGACATCGTCGTAGCTGAGGGGGCGGATGCGGTTCTCGATCAGGCCGAGGAAACCGTCTTCGACGCCCCAGACCTCGACGCCGGCGCCCATGGCGTCTTTGGCGCTGGCGCGGATGACGGCGTTGAGTCCGGGGCAGTCGCCCCCGCCGGTGAGCAGTCCGATGCGCTGGATTGGCATGGGGGAGCGTAGTCAGCGCAATCGCGGGCATGCGAGAAGCGGGATTGTCGGCGACCACGGCGTCGCGCCGCCGCGCTTCATCTCGCCGAGCCGCGGTGGCGTCGTGCCAGGCGCTCCCATGCCATGGCGGTGGCGAGGAACAGGAGCAGCATACCGGCCGCTCCGGCCGGCGCCAGAGCGATGAACCACACTGCGCCGGGCGGCGTGCCGGGAATGAGGCCGGCAGCATCGCACCACCAGAGCGCGCCGGCGCTGACGCAAGGTACGACCAGCAGCAAGACAGCCCACACAAGGACGAAACGGGCAGCGCGGGCGCGCAGCTTGAATGAGTCGCAAGCACAATCAAGCAGTTCTCGCATGGCGGTATGCGAGCCGTGCAGCCAGATGCGGCGACCATCGCCGAGGCGCACCGAAGGAGCTGATGCATGTTCAATGGACTTGATGCTGGTCCATGGGATCCGACGTCGCGCGCCGGAGGTCATGACAAGCCGCAGACCGGTGGCGTTCGCTCGCAGGCTCGCCACGCGTCTGGGTTGCCATCCGAGGTATGCTGCGAGCCCATAGGCCAGTGGCACGACGGGCATGAGCAGAACGACGACAGCCCACAGGGCAATCATGGGAAGCGGCCCCCCGACCAGATCTCGGCCGGACTTGATGGCGAATACAACTACGGCCACTTCGCCAGCGATAGCAGCAAGCAACATACAGGCAAACCCCGCCGCGGCGCCACTGTTGCTCATGCGCCAGTTTGCACGGATGTCGACAGATCCATCTTGCCATGCCCGGCAAATAGCTCTGCGGAGGGCTCGCTTCGCTGTCCGCGTGTGTCGCGGACCGGCAAGTCGCGCGCGGATGATGCGCCCGTTGTGACACAGCGGCGCTCCTGAAGGCGCGAGGAGTCCGGCAGAGGTGGCGGTCCATGTGCCGGTGCGGCTCCATGGAATCAAGCCGTTGCGCAGGTGATCGGGCACGGGACTCCGCCCGTCGAGCCTGAGGCCGCCAA
The DNA here is from genome assembly GCA_043101635.1 of Phycisphaerales bacterium JB039. Taxonomy (GTDB): domain Bacteria; phylum Planctomycetota; class Phycisphaerae; order Phycisphaerales; family UBA1924; genus CAYMJK01. The sequence goes on from JBICIE010000257.1 coordinate 7,519, forward strand.
GGGTGACGGTTGCCGGAATATGGATCGGCAGCCAGTTCATCCACCAGATTGTACAGTTCGTCGGTTCCGACGGGCCGCCTGGCAGGGTGGCATGAAGAAAAGTCCGCCGCGGACTGCGGCGGACCTTCGTGGTGTGCGAGAACAGCGGCGGTTCACGGACAGCCGGCGGCAAATTCGTTCTGGAAGGCGAGGAAGTCGAAGAACGTCAGCGATCCGTCGCCATCGAAATCGGCTGCCATGTCGCCCGCCGCGAACAGGTTCTGGAACATCAGGAAGTCGAAGAACGTGAGCGAGCCATCACCATCCAGGTCGGCGCGGCAGCCGGCGAGGACGGTCTCGACCCATGCCGCGGCGGCCTCGTGCTCGGGCTCGGGGCGGTTCTGGTTGAAGACGATCCAGAAGCTGTCGGAGCGATCGGGCGAGCCGGTCTCGGCCCAGAGCTGCAGTTCGAGCAGATAAATGCCGTCGCTCGCCGGATCGAGCAGTTCGAAGGTGATGTGGTGATGGAACTTGCCGGTGGCGCCGGCAGCGCCGAAGACGAAGCCGGGAGTCAATGCGTCGGCGGGCGGCGTTTCGACTTCGAGGCCTGCCTTGGCGATCCTCATGCGCTCGGCGGGAATCTGGTCAAAATCCTCGCCATCCCACAGTCGCAGGGCCGCTGCGACATCGAAGCCGATGCGCAGGCCGGGCGAGAAGGCGCCGGCTTCAGAGTCGAAGCCGGGCTCATCCGTCCAGTTGGGGATGAGTTCGCCCAGTTCGCTCAGGAAGACGCGGTGCGGAAACTCGGGAACCGTCCCGTCGAGCTCACCGGTGACGATCCGGCCGGCGTCGGTGGCCAGCAGGATGTCCCCGCCGTGCTGGGCGCTGGCGGTGGTGGCAAGTGCGGCGATCGAGGCGATGGTCAAGAGGTTCATGCGAGGCATGGGACTGGTCCTTTCATGCAGGCGTTCGGCCTGCGATGCGCGCGGCGTACTTACGGCGCTGCGCGCGGGTCAAATCGGTTTCGGTCACGATCGACGTAGGCGGCGCCGAACCGGATGGTCTCGGCGTGGCCATCAAGGAACGTGTAATTGGCGATGGACGCCGCCCCGCCCTGCGGGCCACCGTGGGCGTTGGTCTGCACTTCGCGGGCCGCGAGAATCGGGGCCGATTCTGCGCCGCCCGGTCCGTCCGACCAGGTTTCAGGATGCGTGTGATCGCTCTTGGCGAACGGCGCCGAGGCGACGCTGTCGCCGAACGTCATCATGAGGAAGTGGACGGTGTCGTAGGGGCGCTCGACCTTCGCGAGCCTGTCGAAGACATCCGGATACGGCGCGATCGAGCGGGCGGTGTAGCCGTTGAGGCCGTAGCTGGTCCAGCGGGCGATCGGGCCGAGGCCGGTCTCGCCGGCCCGGACCCGCTCCAGCGCTTCGGTGAAGGAGAGCCCGGGATCGGTCCCGCCTTCACTTGTGGGCCAGAAGCGGCTTCTGTCCACGGGCGAGCGCACCACCAGCGGCCCGCCGGCGTAGTCGGCGAGCAGCACCGGCCAGGACAACTCGATGTCGGCAACGCCGCCGTGGGCCAGGCCCGCGTCGACGAAGCCTTCCTGATAGTCATCCAGATACATCAGGTGCGCCTGCTCCAGACTGCGCATGTTCGCCAGGCACGTGACAGTTCGGGCTGCGCTTCGGGCCTTGCCCAGGGCGGGCAGCAGGATCCCGATCAGCAGCGCGATGAGGGCGATGACAACGAGCAGTTCGATGAGCGTGAAGGCGCGGCGGCGCGCGGCGCCATATGCGCAAGACATGATGCTCCTTTCAACCAGACGTGCGGCGTCCGCGCGCCGGCGTCGGCCGGTGCGGGCGGCTCAGGCGTGGCTGAAGGAGGGTGGGGCGCGGCTGCGGGTCGGGATGTGATCGCGGCTGGAGTGCGTCGGCGCCGGCGGCGCCCGCGGCGCGATGGAGACGGAAACCGACAGCGCCGGGCCGGAGCGATCGATCGTGTCGATGCGCTGCGACGCGACGATCTGGCAGATCAGGCAGTCATCGTGGTCGTCGGCGGGGGCGGGGTTGTCGGCGGGCGCCGGGGCCGGCTCGCCGCCGTGCAGGTGGCCGGCGCAGGCCGCGGCGTTCGCCGGCTCGGCGTGCCCATGGTCGTGCCACAGGCCAGTCGCCGCGATGAGCAACTGGCTGGCGACAATGGCAAGCGCCGCAAAGCTGGGCGGGGTCAACCGGACCACGGGAGGAGTATACCGCCATCGGCCCTTATTGAGAAGTCAATCTCATTAGGATTTGGCCTACTATCGGCGATCTGAGCGATGGCGACGGCGGGGTCCCGCGGCGGGCGCTGCCGCGCCAGCCCATGCGCTGAGGTTGGCCTGTGGAGATCTGCCGGCATCTGGAGACCACCCGAGTCGCCGCGGATCTGGCTCGGCATTTGGAGGCGGGCGGCCGGCTCGTGGCCTCCGGAGCGGCAGGATCGAGCACGGTCTTTCTGGCTGGGGCCCTTGCCCGGCGTACAGGGCGTCCGGTCGTGCTGGCGCTGGCGCACGTGGATGAGGCCGAGGCGGCGGAGGACGAGCTGACCAGCGACGGGTGCCGCGTCATCCGGCTGGCGGCCCTGGAGTCGCTCCCGGGGGAGACTGGCGCGGCGCTGGACCTTTTTGCGGAGCGGCTGGGGGCGGTGCGGGCGGCAGCCGGGCTTGAGAGTAGAGAACAGAGAATAGAGAACAGTGCGCAAGAGCGAGCGCCGACGGTGATCGTCGCTTCGATCCACGCGCTAATGCAGGCCGTGCCGGCGCTCGGCGCCATTGACGCCCTTGCGCGCACGATCGCGCGCGGCGCCCCGCTCGAGCCGCACGAACTCGTCACATGGCTCGATGCCGCCGGATATGCGCGGACAGGGGCAGTCGAGGAGCCGGGCGAATACGCGGTGCGCGGCGGGATCGTGGATGTGTATCCCCCGGCGGGATCGGTGCGGAGCGTCGGCGGGGACGAGGAGCCTGTGGCGCCGGTGCGGATCGACTTCTTCGGGAATGAGGTCGATCGCATGCACGAGATCGACCTCGACACGATGGGCTCGGACCGGGAACTGGAGCGCGTCGAACTGCTGCGGGCGAATCTCGATGCCCAGGAGCACATCGAGGGCGGGAACTTCCTGGAACTGCTGCCGCCGGAATGCCTGGCGCTGGTTGCCGAGACGCTGGAGGTCACCGAGCAGGGGCGCGGGTACTACGAGCGGGTGACCGACTCGCGCGGCGTGTTCGGACCACCGGCGGTGCTGAAGCTGCTGCGGGAGCGGTTCTGCGGGTTTGCGGAGATCAACCAGTTCTCGCACGCACAGGAGGGGCCGGCGCTGGAAATACCGGTGCGCCCGCTGCCGATGTTCGACCGCGACGCGGCCAAGGCGGTGGGAGAACTGGAGGAACTGCTCGGCGAGGTGGGCGCCGGCGGCCGGCTGGTCGTCGCGTGTGACAATCCGGCGGAACTGCAGCGGTTCGGCGAGCTTCTCGCAGAGTTCGGCGGGGAATGGCGCGAGCGGATCGACAGCCGGCTGGGATACGCGCGGCTGGGGTTCATCTTCGAGCCGGACAACCAGCCGGCCCTGGCCGTGGTTCCGCTGCACGAGTTGCTGCACCGGTTCGGGCGTCGCCGGCGCAGCGCCCGGCTCCGCGCGGGCCGGGCGATGGACACGTTCCTGGAGTTTGCGCCCGGGGATTTCGTCGTCCACACCGAACACGGCATCGCGCGGTTCGTCGGGCTGACGACGCTGAAGAAGGCGCCGCTGCGCAGCGCGGCCGGCGCCCGCGCCGTCGGCAAGAAGGCGCCGAAGGCCGAGCCGGAGGAGTACCTGACGCTGGAGTTCGCCGGCGCCAGCAAGCTGCACGTGCCGGCGACGCAGATCGATCTGGTGCAGCGATACGTCGGCGGCTTCAGCGGCGCCCCCCCACTCTCGACGCTGGGCGGCGAGCGGTGGAAGCAGCAGAAGAAGCGCGTCAGCGAGTCGGTGCGCGAGCTTGCCAGCGAATTGCTTCGGGTGCGGGCGGCCCGGGAGGCGACACCGGGCGTTCGGTACCCCGCCGACACCGCCTGGCAGAAGGAGTTCGAGGCGGAGTTCCCCTACGAGGAGACCGAGGACCAGCTCGCAGCGCTCGGCGCGATCAAGCGCGATATGCAGTCGGAGCGGCCGATGGACCGGCTGATCTGCGGCGATGTCGGCTTCGGCAAGACCGAGGTGGCCATCCGGGCGGCGTTCAAGGCGACAGAGTTTGGCAAGCAGGTGGCGGTGCTGGTTCCGACGACCGTGCTGGCTGAGCAGCACGAGCGGACCTTCCGGGAGCGGTTCGCGGCGTATCCGTTCCGCATCGAGAGCCTGTCGCGGTTCAAGACCGATGGAGAGATTCGCGAGACATTGGCGGCCCTGCGCAAGGGACAGGTGGATGTCATCATCGGCACGCACCGGCTGCTGTCGAAGGATGTGCGCTTCGCCGATCTCGGATTGGTCGTCATCGACGAGGAGCAGCGCTTCGGCGTGGAGCACAAGGAGCAACTGCTGCGCCTGCGCCTGACGGCGGATGTGCTGACGCTGAGCGCCACGCCGATCCCGCGCACGCTGCACATGTCGATGCTCGGGCTGCGCGACATCAGCAGCCTGGCGACGCCGCCGCTGGACCGGCAGGCGGTCGTCACGGATGTCATCCCGTACAACGCCAAGCGGTTGAAGCAGGCCATTGCGCGGGAGCTGTCACGCGAGGGGCAGGTGTTCTACGTCCACAATCGGGTCCACGACATCAAGGCGGTTGCCGCCGAGGTTCAGGAGTTGGCGCCGGACGCCACGATCGTCGTCGGCCACGGACAGATGCCGCCGCGTGAACTCGAGAAGGTGATGCTGGCCTTCACGCGCCGGCAGGCCGACATCCTGGTCAGCACGACGATTATCGAGAGCGGCATCGACATCCCGACTGCCAACACGATGATCATCGACAACGCCGACCGCTTCGGCCTGGCGGATCTGCACCAGCTTCGCGGGCGGGTGGGGCGCTCGCGGCACCGCGGGTACTGCTATCTGCTCCTGCCGCGGGACCGGGTGGTCAGCGAGGTAGCCAGGAAGCGGCTGAAGGCGATCGAGCAGTACGCGATGCTGGGCGCCGGCTTCAAGATTGCGATGCGGGACCTGGAGATCCGCGGCGCCGGCAACCTGCTGGGGGCAGAGCAGTCCGGACACATCGCGGCGGTGGGCTACGAGATGTACTGCCAGCTTCTGGAGCAGGCGGTCAAGGACCTGACCGAGGAGCGGGAGATTGCGCCCAGCCGCACGACGATCGAAATCGGCGTCAAAGGGCTGATCCCGCAGGCGTACATCCCATCGGACGGGCGGCGCATGGACGCGTACCGGCGGCTGGCGACGGCCCGCACGGCCGGTGATGTCGAGCAGGTGCGCCGGGATCTGGTGGAGGGCTACGGCGAGCCGCCGGCGCCGGCGCAGCGCCTGATCGAGCTTGCCGAGGCGCGGGTCCTGCTGGCGCAGGCGGGCGTGCGAGCGGTGACGGTGCGCCAGCACGATGTGGTCTTCACGGCAACGGACCGTTCCACCGTCGAGCATCGCATGGCCGGCGCTGCGGGGACGGTGCGCACGATCAGCGCCGGCGACGACGGCGCCGAGGTCTATTACCGGCCACCGGCAGAGTATCTTCGCCCCGGAACCCTGCTGGTCGTGCTGCGCGCGCGCTTCGGGGCCGGGACCGGAGGCGGGCCTATAATGCCTCATGATACAGAGCGGCAAAGAACTCGAATTCGAAACGCGCAATGATCTGCCCGGCGCCGTGCGCAGCGACATGGTGGGCATGCTCAACGCCCTGCTGGCGGACGCCTCCGATCTTGCCTCGCAGCTCAAGCAGGCGCACTGGAACGTCAAGGGGCCGAGCTTCATCGCGCTGCACAAGCTGTTCGATGACATCGTCGACGATGTCCGCGAGTACGGCGACGAGCTGGCCGAGCGCGCCGTGTCGCTCGGTGGTATCGCCCTCGGGACCGTGCGCATGGCGGCGGAGCGATCGACGCTGGTCGAGTACCCGGCCGACATCAGCGCCGGCTCGGATCACGTGCGCGCGACCAGCGATGCGCTGGCAACCTTCGGCGCCCACGTGCGCGAGTCGATCAAGATCGCCGAGGAGGCGGGCGACGCCGACACGGCCGATCTGTGCACCGAGATCTCGCGAGGCATCGACAAGTGGTTGTGGTTCGTCGAGGCGCACGGCCAGGCCGAGGCCTGAATCAGGCTCTTCGCCACAGGCCCCGGTAGACCCCGCGGGCGGACGGGTCGGCGCCGCCGGCGCCCTGCTCATCGCGCACGCATTCGAAGGCCGCGTCGCGCAGCATCTCCCGGATGCGGGCGATCCCGAAGGCGTGCGGGTGCATCTCGTCGGCCGTGTCACGCAGGTCCACGATCAGCCAGAGCAGCCCGCCCGGCGCGAGCAGCCGGCGCATCTCCGCCGCGGCCGCTCCGGGATCATCCACGTGGTCGAGGCAGTTGTGCGTGACCACCAGATCCGCTGAGCCGCCCGGAAGCGGGATTTCCTCTGCCGGGGCGGCGAGATAGACCAGCGGGCCAAGTTCGGGCAGCAGGCCCTCGGCCCGGTAGCCGTCGGCCAGCGGGTCGACCGCAACAGCGCTGCGCCACGAGCCGACCAGAAGGAACGGATGCGGTCCGGCGCCCACCTCGACGGCCCGGACGGCACGGCGCCAGTCGTCGAACTGCTGCCCATCGAGACCGAGCCAGTCGGCCAGTTCGGCCATGCGCTGGCGCTGCCAGCCGCCGAAGACCTCGTGCAGCGGGCCATGGATGCCGCCGAGGCCCCCCTCTCGCGCGGCCCGGCGCCAGAAGGCCAGCTCATCCCGCAACCGGCGCTGGAGCCGGGGGTCGCCGTAGGGCGAGCGAAGGGCGCCGTCGAGCCCGCCCAGCCACGCCGCGGGGCGGTTGCGCGAGATGGCCCATTCCAGCCTGATCAGCCGGCGCTCGACATCGATGAGCCCCGGGCGGATCAGCGCGGTGAGGCCACGCTTCACGGCTCGCCGGACCGGGCCGCCCTGGCTGGGCAGCGGCGGCGGGCCGGGCTGTCGGTCAGTTGCATCCATGAAACTTGAAGAAGTCGTCAAGAACGGTTCTCAAAAACGACCAGGGTGACGCAACATTGGACAGTTGCGAGGATTGCCTAGAGTATCACGTGTGCAGCGAGCAGCCGACAGCGGCTCCGGACGCTGCAGAGAGCAGGAATATGGAACCCGATCAACCAGCGCCGCCGGCACAGGATGTCTTCCACCAGGGTGGCGGGGCCCGCTATGGCCTGCAACGGTCGCTGGTTGCGCTGAAGCGGCGACTGGTGGCCGAGGCCACCGCGGCGGTGCAGATGCTGGAGGACGCCATCGAGGCCCTGTGGGCGCTGGATCACACCGCGGCCCGCGAGGTGCGTCAGGCAGATGACAACATCGACCGCGAGGAGGTCGCCATCGAGGCCGAGTGCATCCGGCTGCTCACCATGCAGCAGCCGGTGGCGGGCGACATGCGCCGGATCACCTTCATCATGAAGGTGAATTCGGAGATCGAGCGGGTTGCCGACCACGCGACCTCCATCGCGAAGACGACCAGCCGCATCAGCAAACTGGGTACGCGTCCGGCGTGGCCGACGGCGCTGCGGGAGATGGGTGAGCGCGTGCCGATCATGTGCCACAACCTCCTCCGGGCCGTGCTGGATGAAGACGCCCAGGGGGCCCGGTCGGTGATCGCCGATGACGATGTCATCGACCGGCTGGAACGGCAACTCTTCGAGGAAGCCACCAGCCTCATGGAACTGGACGAGATGGACCCGGCGACGGGCCTGTACATCCATCGCCTGGGGCGCGAATTCGAGCGGGCCGCCGACGCGATGACCAATATCGCAGAGGATCTGCTCTACCTGACGACGGGGCAGATCATGCGCCACGCGCATGAGGAAGAGCCGCCGTCGGACCGCATGCCCAGCTGACCTCGGCTTACCCGACCGACGCGGCAGGCGCATCCCGGCACACGAGGACCCGTCGTGATGACAGGAACAGTCGCTCTGTTGCTCGCGAGCCTGGGTTTGCTGATCGTCTTCGGCGTGGCGCTGCTGATCGCCGGGCTGCGCGGGCGGCGCATCAACGATCATCCGGTCTGCCGCCGCTGCCGATTCGATCTGGCGGGCGTGTATCCGGCGCAGCAGCGCTGCCCGGAGTGCGGGCGCGATCTGCACGAAGCCCGGCGCGTGCGCACGGGCGTCCGCCGCCGCCGGCGCTGGGCCATCGCGACAGGGGCCCTGCTGCTTGCCATGGGGGCCATCGGTCTGAGCGGCGCCGGCTATGTCTGGGCCCGCGGCGCCAACCTGAACCCGTACAAGCCGGCGTGGCTGCTGGCGATGGAGACCGGCTCGCTCGACGCCCCCACGGCGCGGGCGGCGCTGAGCGAACTGACGGCGCGGATCGACTCGCAGTCGCTGGGAGTCCAGCGCATCGCGACGCTGGTGGAGCGGGCCCTCGCGGCGCAGACGGATCTCGATCAGCCGTGGCTGACGGAGTGGGGCGATCTGGTCGAAGTTGCGCGCGCGTGGGGGCACGTGCCAGACGCCGACTATGCGCAGTACCTGCGTCAGTCGCTGGCCTGGGAGGGCGCGCTGACGCTGCAGATGCGCCATCGCATCGCCAGCGGCGACGAACTTCCGGTGGGCGTGTCGATGCGCGGCGCCCGGGCGGGCAACCGCGGCGGGCTGTGGTTCAGCGCGCAGTTGAAGCGGCTGCGGATCGGAGAGTCGGTCTACATCATGCCCGAGACCGCGGGGCGGGCCCACCTCGGGCTGAGCGGTGGCTCACGCGGCAGCGTCACGACCAGTTCGCTGCCGATCGATGCGCCCCCGGGGACGCAGCCGGTTGAGGCCATCTGGGCGGTGGCGGTCGGACCGGGGCCGGCGGGCGTCATCGCCGGCGGACCGCCGCCAGCGGCGCCCGATCCGCCGCCGACCCCGACAGTCGAGTGGAGCGTCACGCTCAACGGCGAACTCGATGTGCTGGCGCCGGGGACGCCGGTGATCACGGAGGTGGGCGACCCCTCTGTTCGCCCGGCGCTGCTCGAGGCGATACAACTCCAGGGAGCGCGCGTGCGACGCGGTGAAGATAGCGCGCTTCGCCCGTCTGGGACGATCTCGCTGAACCAACTGCCCGTGGCCGTCGGGTTCGACATCTACTGGCGAGCCGGGCATGCCGAGTGGAAGGTCGGCTCCGCCGCGGCGCCGGCGGGGCAGGGATGGGCGACGAGCTATGGCTCCGCCGCCGATCCGGCGCCGCCCGGCTTCGACGCGAGACGGGTGGACATCGTCCTGCGCTCGAATCCTGAGGCCGCCCGGCCGGCCGCCGCGCTGACGGAGATCTGGAAGGGCGAGATCGTCTTCGAAGATGTCGAGATCGAGTGGCCCGAGGACACGCCGGACCCGTGATCGAGCCCGCCGTGGCGTGCGCGGACAGCGGGGAGGCGGCGACGGCGGTGGCGCAAGCCGCCGGCGCTACAGTCCGGGCCATGGGCCTGTCGCTCCCGGTGATCGAGGCGGCGCCGGCCGCCCCGGCGGAGGCGGCCGAGGGGCCGCTGCGCGACGCGTACGGGCGCGCCATCCGCGACCTGCGCCTGAGCCTGACTGACCGGTGCAACTTCCGCTGCGTGTACTGCCTGGACCCGGATGTGCGGTTCATGGAGCGAAACCGGCTGCTGACCGCCGCGCAGTTGCTGGCGTGCGCGCGCGTCTGTGTCGGCCTTGGGGTGCGGAAGATCCGGCTGACCGGCGGGGAGCCGACGCTGCACCCGGAGCTGGACGCCATCATCGCCGGCTGTGCGGCGCTGGGCGTCGAAGATCTGGCGATGACCACCAACGGGGCGCTGGCGGATCGCGCAGCGCTCGAGCGGTGGCGGGCGCTGGGCCTGGATCGGATCACCTTCAGCCTCGACAGCGTGCGCCCGGACCGGTTTGCGCAGATGACGCGCTCCACCGCGTCGGTCGAGCAGATCATCGACGCGATCGCCAGCGCCAAGCAGGCCGGGCTCGACCCGGTGCGGATCAACGCGGTGATCGTGCGCGGCTTCAATGAGGACGAAGTGGCGCCGCTGGCCGGACTGGCCCGCGACCTCGGTGTCGAGGTCCGCTTCATCGAGTTCATGCCGCTGGACGCCGGGCATCGGTGGGACCGCAACTCGGTCGTCGCGGCCGCCGAGATCCGGGCCAGGATCGAGCAGCGCTGGCCGCTGGCGCCGATCGGGCGGGATGAGCCCTCGGCGACAGCGCTGAAGTTCCGCTTCGCCGACGGGGCGCCGGGCGGTGTCGGCCTGATCGCCCCGGTTACGCGCAGCTTCTGCGGGGCGTGCTCCCGCCTGCGCATCACCGCCGATGGCAAGGTGCGCCCGTGCCTGTTCAGCCGCGACGAGTGGGATATCCGGCCGCTGCTGCGCGATGGCGCCGATGATGTCGCGCTGGAGCGGTTCATCCGCGGGGCCGTCTGGCAGAAGCAGGCCGGGCACGGGATTGGCGCTGAGGATTTCGAGCAGCCCGAGCGCACCATGAGCGCCATCGGCGGATGAGCGGGCGCGCAAAGAAACACCGATGTCGCAGGGCGACATCGGTGGCACGATTGCAACGGTGGACTAATCGATCTTGAGCGCCTTGTCGATCCGCGCGGTCAGATCCTTGGCGTGGGCGCCGATCACGCCGCCGGCGTTTGTGGCGCCGGAGACGAGCGGGCGAATCTGCTCGAGTTCAGAACGGGCCAGGCCGGGCAGGTCCGAGTCCGCGGCGGGCGCCGCGAGCGCCTCGGCGAGCAGGTCGATGTATGACCGCTGCAGGTTGCGCCGGTACAGATCGATCTCGACGCTGCGCCGGCTGAACTCGCTGAAGAGCCCGGCGCGCAGGTCGGCCAGCATCTCGGCGGGCGTGTACGCGTCATCCGTGCCGCGCTCGGCGAGTTCGGCCATGCGATTGATGTTGCCCTGACTGACGAGCCGGCGGATGATCCGCGACTGCGCGCCGAGCACGCGCTCGGCCACGCCGGTCGCCGTGAGCCGGCCGATGATGTCCTCGCCGATGAACGCCTCGGGCGTGACCAGCGCGCTGTCGATCAGGAACTCGACACACTTGCGCTGCTGGTCGGGCGCAACCGGGAAGTACCGCTGCTCGGCATCCCCGTAGTAGAGGTTGATCTGCTCGACGCCGCCGACGTAGCTGACGACGTGGCCCATCTCACGGTTCCACTGGGCCAGCAGTTCATCGTACATGTCGCTGAGCAGGTCGTAGTCCTTGCCCTCGGTTCCGGTCGCCTCGACGATGAAGCCCGCGATGCGTTCCAGGTTCTTCAGGCCCAGGCGCGTCGCCTCGACGGCGTCGGCGCCGAGATCCTCGGTCTGCGCGGTGGGATCGCCGAAGGAGCCGAAGCGGAACATGGGCTCGTCGATCTGCTTCTTGACGAGCTTTTCGAGTTCGGCCTGCTCGCTGGCGTCCTGCGGAAACTGGCGGTAGCCCCACTCGATGGAGAAGTGGTCGTAGGGCCCGATCTGCGGCAGCAGCCCGGCGCCATCCTCGGGCTGGGCGACGTAGTTGAAGCGGGCGTAGTCCATGATGGACGGCGCCGTGCCGTTCTTCTTCGTCCACTCCGGGTCGCGCAGCTGTTCGACGGTATATGCGCTCGACGCCTTGAAGTTGTGCGGCAGCCCGAGCGAGTGGCCCACCTCGTGGGCCACCACGAACTGGATCAGCTCGCCCATGAGGTCGTCGGGCATCGGGAGCTTCTGGGCCCGCTCGTCGCTGGCGGCCGCCTGCACGAAGTACCAGTCGCGCACCAGCTTCATGATATTGTGATACATGCGGACATCGGCTTCGAGGATCTCGCCGGTGCGCGGATCGTGCACGTGCGGGCCGAAGGCGTTCTCGATGGTCGAGGGCAGCCAGCGGATGGTCGTGATACGGGCGTCCTCGGCGTCCCAGTCCGGATCCTCGCTGGGGTCCGGCGCGTACTTGCCAATGATGGCGTTGCTGAAGCCGGCGGACTCGAACGCCGGCTGCCACTGCTCGATGCCGGCCTTGACGTACGGCTTCCACTTCTCGGGAACACCCCGGCCGACGTACCAGACGATGGGCTTGACCGGGTCTGACAACTCGGCGTCCGGGTCCTTCTTCTCGAGGCGCCAGCGGGTGATGTAGCGGACCTGCTTGGTCTCGTGCTCGCTCAGGTCACCGTAATCGGTGAAGCCGACGCTGAAGAAGCCGACGCGCTCGTCGTGGATGCGCGGCTCCATCGGATCCTCGGGCAGCTTGACCATGCTGTGGTGGATCAGCGCGGTGATGGCGCTGGATCGCGGCGTGCGATCGCCCTGCAGGCTGTAGGTGCACAGAGCCTTCACGTTGATGTTCTCGGGGAAGCTCTTGACCTCTTCGATGAAGCTGCGCCCGGAGTCCATGCTGCGGGCGCCCAGGGCGCTGGAGGCGCTGAACTCGGGCACATCCTTGGTGAACAGGTCGGTCACCTCGATCACCGCGGCCTTGTCCTTGCCCCATGCGGCGATGTCGAAGACCTGGATGATCGGCGCGACGCTGCTGGCCTCGACGGCAATGTTGATCGGATCGTCCGGGTCGCTGCTGCGGGCCTGGTAGCGGACATCGCGCAGAAGGATCTGCTCGCCGCGCTGCTCCCAGCGCACGACCCGGTCGCCCACCGGCGCGCCAGCGAAGGCCGCGCCCTCCTGCGTCTCGGCGACCTGCGTGACCCAGAGCATGTCCAGATCGAGCTGCGCCGGCGGAATCTCGTAGAACAGCTTGTCCTTGACCCGGTGGGTCGTGAACAGCCCCTGGTCGCTGATGGCGCCCTCGGGTATGACCTCGTCGTACGGCTTGACCTTCGAGTCATCCTTCTTCTGCTTTGCCTGCGGCACGGCCTTGGGCTGCTCTGCCGGCTGGGGCGTTTCCTCCTGCGCCCAGACGGGCGCTGCCAGGGACAGAACCAGCCACGCTGCCGCGAGGCGCTCGAGCACGGATCGACGCATCTGTGAACCCTCCTGCTATCTCCCCGCCGCGGCCCGTCCGCCGGCTGCGGTCATACCACGATACCCGGAGCCGGGTTGCGGGCACAAGGGGACCGGCGAGTTTGTTTGGCGGATCGTTCTCGGACCTTCCCTCCGGGGCGCGCACCGGCGGAAGGATGTTGCGTGCCGGAACTGCCAGACATCGAATGCTATCTCGCCTGCCTGACGCCGCGGATTGCAGGCAGGACGCTGGGCAGGGTGCGTCTGCTCAGCCCGTTCCTGCTGCGATCGGTGGCGCCGGCGCCGGAGGAGATCACGCCGCGGCGGGTCAGCGAGCTTCGGCGCGTCGGCAAACGGATCTGCATCGGGCTGGAGGGTGACCTGTGGCTGGTGATCCACCTGATGATCGCAGGGCGCCTGCGCTGGCTGGAACCCGGCGCCCGGCCGCCCGCGCGTATCACGCTGGCGCTGCTGGAGTTCGACAGCGGAGTGCTGGCGATCACGGAGGCGGGATCGCAGCGGCGGGCGTCGCTGCACATCGCTGCGGGCGAAGCGCAGCTCGCCGGGCACGATCCGGGCGGCCAGGAGCCGCTGGAGGCGCCGGCGGAGGCCTTTGCCGCAGCGCTGCGCCGCGAGCGACACACGCTGAAACGATCGCTGACCGACCCGCGGATCTTCGCGGGGATCGGCAACGCGTACGCAGACGAGATCCTGCTGGCGGCCAGGCTGTCGCCGGTGGCGATGTCGACGTCGCTGACCGATGAGGAGATCGCTCGCCTGCGGGACGCCACGGTGGCGACGCTGACGTACTGGCGCAACGAACTGATCTTGCGGTTCGCGCATCGCTTCCCCGGCGCCGGCGACATCACCGCCTTCCGCGCCGAGTTCGGGGCCCACGGGAAGTTCGGCCAGCCGTGCCCGCAGTGCGCCACGGCGATCCAGCGCATCGTACACGCGGACAACGAGACCAACTACTGCCCGCGCTGCCAGACCGGCGGTCGCGTGCTGGCGGATCGGTCCCTGAGCCGCCTGCTCAAGGGCGACTGGCCCAGGTCGGTGGAGGAACTCGGGTAGAGGCGCCGTGCGCGCGCTGGCGGGATCGCTACCTGATGACCGGCGGCATGCCCAGCGCCCGGCGCAGATCCACGAGCTGTCCGGCATGCGTGCCGTTGTGGAAGACCATCCGCGGCAGCATCTCCGCCAGCGTGATCTCGGCGCGGCCCCAGGGGATGGGCCGGTCGAGCTGCTCATCGGTCGCGCTGCGAATCGCGGCTGCCAGCGCAGAGGCGGCCTGCTCGAAGATCGCGCGACTGCGCGCCAGTGAGGGGTAGGCCGCCGGGTCGTCAGCCGGGCGCGAGCCGAACGCGACGCTCTCCGTGCCGAAACACGAGCCGTCACCGCGCGGGCCGGCCACGAAGTCGCTCTCGGGCAGGCCCTGACCGCTCAGCTTCTCGCGCACGCGCAGCATGGTCAGGGCGCAGTGGCCGAGGCTCCAGCACGCGTGGTTGGGCAGCCCCGGCGCCTGTCGCGTCCGGTTGGACTCGTCGAAGCCATCGAGAAAGCGGGTCAGCAGCGGAACGCTCGTGTCAATGGCGCTGGCGAGCACAGCAGCGCGGGCCGACGACATGCCTTCATCCTCCGGCCCGATGCTATGCGCCGGCGCCGCCCCACCGCCGCGCGGCGCCTCAGGGCAGGCCGGCTCGCAGGAGCGACAGGCCCCCGGCGCCGGCGCGAGCGACGACATCGGCGCCGAGCGCAGCGGGCAGCAGCAGCGTCTCGCCGCGACGGATCGACACGTCCTCGAAGGCCAGCAGCGCCGAAGCGACCACTCCGGCGCCGGCGATGCAGATGAGTATCGACGGACGATCATCCTCCCCGACGATCAGTTCCTCGCCCGGCGGCAGGCGGGCCTCGTCGATGGTGAAGTACTCGGTGGCCAGCAGTCGCCCGGTCTGCTCACCCTCGGCAAGCCGCACCGCGCCGGGCGCCGGGCCGAAGTCGATGCAGGCGAGGGCCTGCTCCAGGTGCAAGCTGCGCCCGGTCCGTCCGTACTCGGCGCTCCAGTCGTACAACCTGAAAGTCGTATCGCTCGGGGTCTGGACCTCGGCGACCAGCACCCCGGCGCCGAGGGCGTGAAGCGTGCCCGAGGGCAGGTTGTGCAGTTCGCCGGGGATGGCGTCGACGGCGACCAGAGCGTCGACGAGCGTGCCGGCCTCGATGCGCCGGCGCAGCTCATCGGGCGTGACACCCTCGCGCAGACCCTTGTAAATGACCGCGCCGGGCTCGGCCTCCAGCACGTACCAGGCTTCGGTCTTCAGGTGTGCTCCGGGATTCGCCGCGGCGTATTCGGGGCTGGGATGCACCTGCACGCTCAAGTGCTCACGAGCGTCGAGGAGCTTGACCAGCAGCGGGAAGGCCCCGGCCCGAGCTCGATCCCGGCCGAGCAGAACAGGCCCCCAGAGGCCCACGACCTCGCCGAGCGTCCGTCCGGTCAGCGGGCCGGCGGCCACCACCGAGCGGCGTTCGCCGCCGCCGGCGCCGGAGGCGTCGGTGGACGCGAGGTCGGCAATCTCCCAGCTCTCGCCGACGAGGACATGCGGCGGCAGGATCTTGCCCCAGCGCTCCAGGCGCCGCCCGCCCCAGACCTTCTCCAGCAGGATCGGCTCGAAACGAAGGGGATGCGGGCCAGTCACGGGTTCGCCAACGTCAGAGGGCGCCGGCGGGCGGATCCATCGCCATGCCGCTCACGCGGGCGTCAAAGGCGATCCGATCGCCGACCACACCCTGAACATCGGCCGAGAACTGGCGCCGCCCGAACTTGACAGCCTGGCCGAGGATGAGCAGATCGTCACCGGGCTGGACCATGGAGCGAAAGCTGGCGCCCTCGATACGGAGAAACGCGGCGATCTTGGGAGGCTCCATCCGCTGCATGTGCATGAAGCAGGCAAGCTGCGCCCCCGCCTCCACCATGAGCACGCCGGGGAACATGGGCTTGCCCGGGAAGTGCCCTTCGACCCAGAACTCATCGGCGCCGATGCGCTTCAGGGCGACGGCGCGGCTGATGTCCTCGTTCTGCCAGATGACAGAGTCCAGCAGGGCCATGATCCCGCGATGCGGGTTGAACCTGGCAATGCCATCGCGATCAGCCACGCAGGCCGACAGATCGATATCGCTGATATCGAAGAGGAAGGGCGTCTTGGCGGGCGCCTCTGGCACGTCAGTCACTGCTCCTTTCGCCGACGAGATCAGTTCTCGCGCAGAGACAGGATCTCCTTGCGGATGTCCTGGGCGAGATTCTTGATCTCCTGCATCGTCTGCCGGGCGCGGGTGCCGGCGGCCTTGTTGCCGCCCTCGGCCTTCTCGATGTCCTCCGCCGCCGAATCGACGAGCTGGCGCAGCTTCTGGTAGGACTCCATGGCTTTCACCTCGGCTGGGCGCCCTTGAAGGGGCGCGAAGGTCCACGATCCCGGGGCCGGACACCCAACCCCCACGGCCGGTATCTTCCCAAAGCGGAGACGCTTGGCAAGTGCCCGGGGTCCTCGCCAACGCGATCAGAGGGCCGCCAGGGCCGGCAGGAGCTCCTCCAGCGTAGCCAGGGCAGCAGCGACGTAGACGGTCGAGCTGTCCACCTCAAGCTGGGCCGGGGCGGTGGCCGCGGCCAGGGCCCGCCGGATCCGGACCAGCGGCCCGTACCCGGACTCGACCTCTAAACCCATTTCCCTTCGGTACTTAGAGACAAACCCGACCGGCTTGAGACCCGCCAGCAGCTCCTCGCGGCCCCAGTACTGCCGCTGCAGGTAGATCGCGTCCTCGGACCAATGCCCGCTGTGAATCAGGGCCAGATCGATCAGGGCGACCGAGCGGGCCCCATCGCCGCCGGTCCGCCACATCGCATTTCCGGCGTGCAGATCGCCATGGCACCAGGCGTTCACGGGGCGGGCGGCCCACATTTCCAGCAGGCGCGGCAGGCACTTCTGCATGCGGCGCAGCACGTTGTTCCAGCGCTGGGCGTCCGGGATGTCACCGGCTGCGGCGACGCGCCGGGACAGGTCGATGGCGCTGTGCCAGTCGGGCCCGTCGGGAGGCCGCGTCAACGGCGCCGCATCCGCGGCGAGGGCCTGAAACCGCACCGCGGCCCGCAGCAGCGCCTCCAGCGCCGGACGATCCGCCGCTGCCGCCAGCGGGCGCCCGGGCAGACGCTCCACCACCAGCCAGCCGAGATCGTACGGACCGAGCGACTCGGCCCCGGCCAGCACGCGCGGCGTTGGCGGCGTCTGATCGGCAGGCGCCTCCCAGGCGCCGTTGTCCGGATCGACCCGCCCCAGCCGGCTGGTCCAGGCGAACTCCACGGGGCCGACCGGGGCCTTGATCATCACCGGGATCGCGCGCCCGGCGGGGGTGGTCCAGGTGGCGTTGCCGGTGGCGGCGCCGCCGCGCTGCCAGGTCGAACGGAACCACTCGATGTCGCTGAGGCGTCCGCCGCAGGCGTCACGGATGGAGGGCCCCAGGCTTGCGCCCAGGGCGAGGGTGTCCTCGGTGGGTAGCTTCTCCTCGGTCGTCACGGGCGCAGCCATGCGCTACTCGTTGCCTCCCGACTCCAGCCTAGCAGATTCCGGCGTGCGCGTCACGCGGAATTCAGGGCGATGGCGATCCGGGCAATCTGGGCGGGGCTGAGGGCCTCGGCGCGGGCGGAGGGGTCGATGTCGGCCAGCTCCGGCCGCCCCAGCAGGTCGCCGGCCGCCGCGCGGATCTGCTTGCGCCGGTTGGCGAACAGCCGGGCGCAGGCGTCGGCCAGGGCGCGGGGCGGCTCCGGCGGGGGCGGGCGGCGCCGGGCCAGATGCAGCATGGCGCTGTCGACCTTCGGGCGCGGCCAGAAGCACGCCGGCGGCAGGGTCGCGATCCGCTCGATGGCGCACAGCCGCTGAGCGATGACGCTCAGCGCGCCGTAGTCGCGCGTGCCGGGCTGCGCGGTGATGCGCTCGGCCACCTCCTTCTGGATGGTGATCGTCATCGAGGCGCACGCGGGATGGTCGATCAGCAGCGTCAGCAGCAGCGGCGTCGCGGCCCCGTACGGCAGGTTGCTGACGAGCCGGAACGGGCCCGGGCCGAGCGCTGCGATGATCTGCGGGCTGAGGGCCCGTTTGCCCGCGAGACAGTCGCCCTCGATGAGTGTGAACGCGCCGGGCCAGCGCGGTTCGATGGTGTCGCGCAGCAGCGCGCACAGCCCGCGGTCGAGTTCACAGGCGATCACGCGCGTGCCCGCTTCCAGCAGCGCGATGGTGAGCGTGCCCGTGCCCGGGCCGACCTCCAGCACGAGATCGCCGGCGGCGACGCCGGAGGTCGCCACGAGCTTGCGCAGCAGGTTGTGATCGACCAGGAAGTTCTGGCCCAGGGCGTGCCGCGGCGCCAGCCCGCGGGCCTCGAGCGTCGCGCGGATCTCGGAGAGCGACTGCACGCCGGAGCGTATGAGGCCGGCCGGCGGCCGGGGCCGGGCCGGTGCGCCGCCGGCCCGGGCGATGGTCTTGGAGCGAAGCCCCCGCTGCGCGATCCGGGCGAAGCGCGGGAATTGCGCTCCGATGCGCGCGGGCGGCTCGGCGGCGGAGGCCGAGAAGGCCGCGCATCCAGGGCGCCGGGATGCGCCGCGCTGGCTTCGGGAGGCGCGGTTTTGCTCCCGGGAGGCGCGGTTTTGCTCTGTGCGCGCGCGGTTTTGTCGTCGGGAAGCGCGGTTTTGCTCTCTGCGCGCGCGGTTTTGTTCCCTGCGCGCGGCAGCGATAACCCGTACGCCGCGCGCAGAGGCCGCAGATGTCGATCTTCCCGGACCTGTGGCCGCTTCCCCCCGATCCCCGATCGGCTGATCGGCTGATCCCTGATCCCTACCGCTCCGGCGCCTGCCACGCGAAGTCCGGATCCTTCTCCAGTACCCGGGCCGACTGCGTCACGCACCGGTAGCAGGCGCGGATGGTCTCATCCAGCGGGCTCGGCCACGTCGGCTCCTCGCGGTACTGCAGGCACAGGGCGCACTCGCCCTGTTCGCAGTCGGCGGCAACCGGCTCATGCACTATCGCGCGAAAGGCGAGGGTGAGGCACCGCGCGCAGATGAGGCTGCCGCGGTGGCCCTCGACCATGGGCCGGTCTTCCGACCACGGCGAATGGCAGAAGTCGCAGAGGAAGTGGTCGTTGCCCTGGGCGTCTTTGTTGTGCATGGCGGAGAGCGGAGAACAGAGAGCAGAGAACAGAGAGCAGAGAATAGAATGCCCTGATCATTGACCGCGGGCGCTGGATTTGCCGGTGTATTCGGGCCGGAATCGCGCGAGATCGATTGGAGAGGGGGCGCGGCGGCGTGCGGCGTGGCCGGTTTGTGCGGCGTTGGCC
>JBICIE010000258.1:0-4608 GCA_043101635.1 Phycisphaerales bacterium JB039
CCTCCTCTCCACGCCTCGTTGCACAGCGCGCACCCGAGGTCCAGCGCGGGCGCCGCCCCCTCCCCCCCGCGCCCCGCGCAGCGGGGTGAGGTGGCCTCGCGCAGCGAGGTCGGTGAGAGGCTTCCCATCAACCCGACCACGACTCTGCGTGGTCGGCGCCCCTGCTTCACACGCGCCCGTCCGCGCCGACCAAGTGAACGCGACCCCTTCCGCGGGGTGCGCTCGTCCTGACGGACCCCGGCGCCCCCGCGCCCCGCCGGGCCGCAAACCAATGCGCCAGCCCCGATCTTCATCGACCCGCCGCGCGCCTCGACCGGCCCCAAGGGCCAGGCGCAAGGAGCCACGCGCCAGCCCGCAGCGCGGGCGCAGCTCGTGGAAGCAGGCGTCCCCACATCAACACGCCCCAGCGAATCGCGCCCAGCCCCCGCTGCGCGCCGTAGCCTGCCACCAGGGCGCCCTCGCCCCCGCGCTCCCCCGCCGCGCGACCACCCGTCCCACTCCCGACATCACAACCCCGCCCCCCGCCGCCACCCCGGCGCCGTTGTCCCTGCGCGCTTCCGCCACCCAGGGCATGCTGGTATGTCGAAAAACAGATCCTATAATCAAGTTATCGCCGACCCCGGCGACGCCCCCCGTCCCGCCGGGGCGAAGCAGGCGAAGTTCCCTTGCAGCCGGTCCCCCGTCCCGGCGGTATATGCCTGAGTGACGTCTGGCGACGCCCGGCGGGCCCGAGGCCCGGCAGGAGGCGGAAGAAGATGGCCAGTCGCAGTTTGCACTCGTCCGCGGCAACCCGTTCGCACTTCGTTCGCACGCTGCTCGCCTTGGCGTGCGCCACCGGCGCTGCCGGGCTCGCCCGGGGACAGGACTTCGCGCCCTACCCGCCCCTGCTGTGGGCAGCGCAGGAGTCGCTCCAGGCGCACCCCCTCGCGCATGACCAAGGGGTGGCCATCGAGTATTGGTACGATTCGGGCCAGGACGAGCACTGGGTGTTCGTCACCGGCTACGTCACGGAGATGGATGATGACACCGTGCTCGGCACGCGCGTCGCCACCTTCAAGTACGATGCGACGTTCTGGGATTCCGAGGGCGGCGATCCGCCGGACCCGACCGACGAGGCCTACTTCCCGGAACTCGGGACACCGCTCTCCGAGGGCAGCTTCTATCAGGCCCGCGCGATGGCCCTGGACCCGGCGTCGGGTGACATCTACGTCGCCGGCGTCGCGCCGCGCCCGAGCGGCTCGGACCTTGACTACCTCGTCATCAAGTACGACAAGGGCCTCAACGAAAAGTGGGCCCAGTACTACAACGGCCCGGTGAGCGGGAACGACGCCGCGGCGGACATCGCGCTGGCCATCGATAGCGATGTCCTCTTCGTCGTGGTCACCGGCACGTCCCCCGGCGACGGAACCGGCCTCGACATCGCCACGATCGCGCTCAATCCGGACACCGGCGAATTCGATGAGGACTCCTGGCCGGATGTCGGCTGGGGCGACGGGGTCCGCCGGTACAACAACGACGCCGCGGATGGCGACGATCGCGCGGCCGCTGTCGCCGCCGACGCCTTTGACGTTCCGAACCAGGCGCCGTACTTGGAACAGGAGATGCGCCGATGAGCCGTCACTTGCGGATCGTGCTTGCGCCCCTTGCAGCGCTGCTCGGCGCCGGGTCGGTGGTGGGCCAACCGTGCCAGCCGGTCTGGTCCGGCGTCGACGGCGGCGCCGACTGGCAGGTCCGCGCGCTGGCGGTCTTCGACGAAGACGGCGCAGGGCCCACCCCGCCGGGTCTGTACGCCGCCGGCGGCTTCTCAACGATGGCGGGGCTGCTCTCGCCGAGCATCGCGCGCTGGGACGGCTGGGCTGTCTCCGGCGTCGCCGGCCTCACGAGCAGCGTTTACGGCAGTGGCGGCGCCAACAGCGCCCTGGCCCTGCCGGCGCCGGAGGGCAACGTGCCTGCGGGCCTGTATGTGGGCGGAGACTTCGAACAGGCCGGAGAGACGCCGGCCAACAACATCGCGAGGCGATTCTCCTTTGCATGGCACGATGTCGGCGGCGGCGTCACGCGCCCCGGCCGGCTCTACAGCTTCGTCTTCGCCATCGCCGCCTTCGACGGGGAACTCTACGTCGGCGGGCAGTTCGACGATGCCGGTGGAACCCCCGCCCCGGGACTTGCGCGCTGGGACGGCGAGCGCTGGAGCGCTGTCGGCGGTGGCCTGGGCACGCTCGTCGCCGGCACAGACCCCAAGGTCAAAGCAATGGCTATCTACGACGATGGACGCGGGCCGGCCCTGTACGTCGCCGGCAGCTTCGAGATCGCCGGCGGCAAGGAGTGCTGGAACATCGCTCGCTGGGATGGCGCCGAGTGGGAGCCCGTCGGCCCCGGCATCAACAGCGCCGTCTTCACGCTCTGCATCTACGACGAGGACGGCGCCGGGCCCGGGCGGCCCGCGCTCTTCGCGGGTGGAGAGTTCAACCGGGTGCGAGGCGGCGAGCGCTACACGCTCACGCGCATCGGCCGGTGGGATGGCGCCGAGTGGACCGCCGTCGGCGGCTGGTACACCTCCGGCTCGACCAAGGCCCTGGCCGTCTGGGACCCTGATGGAGCCGGACCCGCCAAAGAGAGCCTGTACATGGGCGGGCTGTTCACCGAGACGCTGCCCGGCGGCGAGGTGGCCAGCAAGATCGCGCGCTGGGATGGCCAGCAGTGGCACGCCCTCGGCGCCGGCCTGACGGGCTATGGCACGGGCACGAGCGTCCACGCCATCGCGCCCTTCGACGAGGATGGCCCCGGCCCCAACCCCGGTGGCCTGTACGTCGGCGGCCTCTTCGGATACGCCGGCGGCGTGCTCAGCAAGCACATCGCCCGCTGGGGCTGCCCGCTCGGGCCGCGGCCGTGCGCGGCCGACTGCGACGGCGACACCGAACTCACCTTCTTCGACTTCCTCTGCTTCCAGAACCAGTTCGCCTTCGGCGACATGCGGGCCGACTGCGACGGCGACGGATCGCTGACGTTCTTCGACTTCCTCTGCTTCCAGAACCAGTTCAGCGCCGGCTGCCCGTAGAAAAGCACAAAGCACACAGCACACAGCACAAAGCACAAAGCACACAGCGAAGAGCGAAGAGCCTTGGGGTGGAGCAGGTCGAACTTAGCCCTTGTGGCCTTCACAGACCACGCCGGCGCAGGCGCTGAGCCGCGGCGGCCCTATCGTTACTGTCCACATTGCCCCCTCGGGAGCGTGATTTGCCTGACGGAATCCGGACAAACGGCGCTCGGACGCCGGCGCGTGGCGGTGCGGATGCCGCTTCGCCCGGGCGCATCGTGATCCTCGGCGCCGGGCCCACCGGCCTCGGCGCCGCCTGGCGCCTGCGCGAGCTTGGCTACGCCGACTTCCACATCTTCGAGCGCCATCCCTACGTCGGCGGCCTCGCCCACTCCTTCACCGATGACGCCGGCTTCACCTGGGACATCGGCGGCCACGTCATGTTCAGCCACTACAGCTACTACGACGAGGTCTTCGACGCCGTCATGGGCGACGACTACACGCTCAACGACCGCGAGAGCTGGGTCCGCATGATGGACACGTGGGTTCCGTACCCGTTCCAGAACAACATCCGCTACCTGCCCAAAGAGGCCGCCTTCGAGTGCCTCAGCGGACTGATCGCCGCCCAGACCGGCCGCGGCAAGGTCGCCTCGCCCGCCGACGCCCGCAACTTCAGCGAGTTCATCGACGCCGTCTTCGGCGAGGGCATCGCCAGGTACTTCATGCGCCCGTACAACTTCAAGGTCTGGGCCACGCCCCTGGAGCGCATGAACAAGACTTGGATCGGCGAGCGCGTCGCCGTGCTCGACATCGAACGGGCCCTGCGCAACGTCGTCCTCGAACTGGATGACTACGGCTGGGGCCCCAACAACCAGTTCAAGTTCCCGCTCAAGGGCGGCACCGGCGAGTTCTACCGGCGCATGGGCGAGTCGCTTGCCGACCACATCACGCTCGAGAAGCAGGCCGTGCGCATCGATGTCGACCAGCGCATCGTCACCTTCGCCGACGGCGCCCGCGAGCCCTACGACGCCCTGCTCACCGCCATGCCGCTGGATGTCCTCTGCCGCGAGGTCCTCGCCGGCGTCCCCCAGCGCATCCGCGACCGCGCTGCGCAGCTCGTCCACAGCGAGGGGCACATGGTCGGCGTCGGCATCCGCCGCCCCTGCCCCAGCACCAAGAGCTGGATGTACTTCCCCGAGGCCAACTGCCCCTTCTACCGCGTCACCTACCTCAGCAACTACTCCCCCCACATGACGCCGGATAAGGACCGTTTCTACTCCCTGCTCTGCGAGACCAGCGCCAGCCCCGACAAGCCGGTCGACCCGGCGACCATCATCGAGGACACCATCGCCGGCCTGGAGGCCGCCGGCCTGCTCGCCCCCGGCGAGCGGGACGACATCGTCAGCACATGGCACTACCACGCCGACTACAGCTACCCCGTCCCCACCGTCGAGCGCGATGACATCCTCGCCGAGGTCATCGGCTGGCTCGAGGAGCGGGGCATCTACAGCCGCGGCCGCTTCGGCATGTGGAAGTACGAAGTTTCCAACACCGACCACACCCTCATGCAG
>JBICIE010000259.1:0-3668 GCA_043101635.1 Phycisphaerales bacterium JB039
CCCTCATCGTGCACAGCGACGAGGCCCTGCTGGCCGCCGGCTTCATCTTCACCTTCCACTTCTTCAACGTGCACTTCCGGCTCGAGAAGTTCCCCATCGACTCGGTCATCTTCTCCGGGCGCATCTCGAAGACCGAGATGCTGCACGAGCGCAGGCGCTGGTACGACCGCCTGGTGGCGGCCGGCAGGCTCGACTCCATACGCATCCGCGATGAATGGTCCCAGTGGCGCCGCGTCATGCATCCGCTCGGGTTCTTCGCGTTCGGCCTCGGGCTCGTGCTCCTCGCCCTGATCGTCTACGCCATGGGCTCGCGTCTGATCGAGGGCGGCCACTAGGAGGATCCGCGATGACACGGCACACCGTCAGGCAGCTTCAGCATCGTGACCCGAACGACCTCGCACGCGCCGCACCCAGACAGGCGGTCTCCCATGAACCAGGATCCTGACCAGGCCCGGCCCCGGCCGCGAACAACGGCGCCCGCCGCGCCCGCGTCGATCATCGCGTTGGCGCTGCTTGCCATCCCGGCGGTCGCCCAGAGCCCCCCCTCCCGCGATAACCCCGACTTCCGCTGCTACCAGTGCCACGGCCAGCCGCACATCGCCGAACTCAGCCCGGCCGAGCGCCGCTCCATGGTCGGTTCCTGGCTCGATGTCGATGGCCCGCCCCCGGAGCCGCGCGAATTCGAACCGCTCACCGGCGAGGAGCCGCCCGTCCGCCCCGGCCTCTACGTGCGCCACGAGGATCTCGCCGACAGCCCCCACGCGGACAACCACTGCATCGATTGCCATGAGGACGCCGCGCAGCTCCCCCACCCGCTGAAGCTCGAGACCGGAACCTGCGCCGCATCCTGTCACACCCCGGAGTGGGATGAGTACGTCAACGGGTCGCACAAGGACGCAGTTGAGCACAACGACCCGAAAGCCCCGACCTGCGCCTCGTGCCACGGCGGCCACGACATCCTCCGTGTCGACGACCGTGACGCCCCACAGCACCGCCTCAACAGTCTCTACCTCTGCGGCGAGTGCCACGCGACCCATGGGCCCGACGAGACCGGCCAGAGCGCCGCAAAGCGCATCTTCAGTTATCTCGATTCCGCCCACGCCCGGGCCCTGACCCAGGCCGGGCTCCGCTGGGCGGCGACCTGCTCGGACTGTCACGGCGCCCACGCGGTGCACCCCTCCGAGGACCCGCGTTCCCCGGTGCATCGCGCCAACGTGCCCGACACCTGCGGCGAATGCCACGAGGGCGTCCAGGAGATCTACCTGACCAGCGTGCACGGTCAACTGCTCAGCGGGGGAGACGAGCGCGGCCCCGTCTGCACCGACTGCCACACCGCACACAGCATCACCCGCGCCGACTCCCCCGACTTCGTGCTGGACGTCATCAACGAGTGCGGCGAATGCCACGACTCACAGGATCGTGACGACGGGCGCGTCGGCACGTACTACGAGACCTACGCCAAGAGCTACCACGGCCAGGTCACCAGGCTCGGCTCCACCCGGGCCGCCCGCTGCAGCGACTGCCACGGCGCCCACGACATCCTCCCCCTGGACCACCCAGACTCCCGCGTCGCCGACGGCAACCTGATCGACACCTGCGGCCAGGAAGGATGCCACCCCGGCGCCAACGCCAACTTCGTCCAGTTCGACCCGCACGCCAACTACCGCGACGCCGAGAACTACCCCATCCTCTACGGTGTCTGGTGGTACTTCATCATCGTGATGAGCAGCGTCTTCACCTTCTTCGGGCTGCACACCATCTTCTGGTTCGGCCGCTCCATCATCGACCGCATCCGCAACGGCCCGACGCCCAGGCACAGCCACGCCAGGACCGCCATCCGCCGCTTCACAGGCCTCAACCGCGTCAACCACGCCCTCGTCGTCATCACCTTCTTCGGCCTCACCGCCACCGGCATCCCCCTGGTGTTCTCGCACCAGCCCTGGGCCGCCAACCTCGCCGGCTTGTTCGGCGGCGTCGAGGCCGCCGGCCTGTGGCATCGCGCCTTCGCCATCATGCTCATGACCAACTTCGCGCTGCACTTCTACGGCCTCGCGCGGGCCTTCCTCCGGCGCACGTGCTCCTGGCGCCAGTGGGTCTTCGGCCCCAACGCGCTCACCCCGCGCTGGAAGGACGTCACCGACTGCCTCAACATGTTCGGCTGGTTCTTCGGCCTGCGCCGCAAGCCCTCCTTCGATCGCTGGACATACTGGGAGAAGTTCGATTACTGGGCCGAGGTCTTCGGCTCCATCATCATCGGCGGCACCGGCCTGCTGCTCTGGTTCCCGCAGATCGCCTCGCGCATCATCCCCGGATGGAGCTTCAACATCGCCATGATCATCCATGGCTACGAGGCCCTGCTCGCCATCAGCTTCATCTTCACCATCCACTTCTTCAACGCCCATGTCCGCCCCGGCGTCTTCCCCGTCGACGAGGTCATCTTCACCGGCAGCATGCCCGAGGAGGAACTCAAGCATCACCGGCCCGAGGAGTACAAACGCCTCCTCGCCACCGGCCAGCTCGAGCAGCTCCGTGTCCCCGCCCCGCCGGCGGCGCGCCGACCGCTCCACGTGCTCATCGCCATCGTGCTGGTCTCCATCGGTGTCACGCTCGTGACGCTCATCATCCTCGGCGGCCTCGATCTGCTTCGCAACGGATCCGGACCATGACGCTCCGCCGGCCATCCTGGAGACGCCGCCCGTGGCGCAGCCGTCCGCCGCTGGTCATCGCCGGGCTGCTCGCCGCCGGGACGCTGGCTCTCGGCGCCGGCGCCGCCGCGGTCGTCATCCTGGCGCCGGCGCCCCCGCCGCCACCGCCCGAAGCGGTCGCCCAGCCGCCTGAGCCGGCGATCCAGGAGCCCGTCGCTCCCGCCCCGCGACCCACGCAGCCCGTCGCCTTCACCGACGGCTGCCTCACCCCCGAGTGCCATGCGAACTTGACGGGGCAAGCCAGCATTCACGAACCGGCCGACCGCGGCGACTGCGACGCCTGCCACGGACCGGAAGCCGGCAATCACACCTATCCGCTGCTGAGCAGCGCCGGGGCGCTGTGCGCCGCCTGCCACGACACCGGCCAGTGGCATCGCTTCCAGCACGGCGCCATGACCGGCGACGGCTGCCTGGCCTGCCATGACCCGCACGCCTCCGGGGCCCCCGCGTTGCTCCTGGCCGGCTCCACGCAGGCCACCTGCGCCCAGTGCCACCCACAGACCCGGGGCAGTGCCGTCCACGAGCCCTACCAGGATGGGGCCTGCATCCTGTGCCACGAGCCGCACGGCGCCGACAACCGCGCTCTGCTGGTCATCGGCGAAGGCGCAGATCACTGCCGCCTGTGCCACGCCCCGACCGTGCACGCCATCGAGGCCCTGCCCTACTCCCACAGAGATGTCGAGGGCTCCTGCCGCGCCTGCCATGGCGCCCACGCGACCGATCGCAAGGGGCTTCTGGTCGCCGAGCCCCGCCAGCTCTGCATCACATGCCACGCCGACGTCGGCGCCACCATCGCGACCGCTACCATCTCCCACGATCCCGTGCTGGGGGGCGATCAGTGCGCCTCCTGCCACGAGCCGCACGCGTCCGAGCGGTCCACCATGCTGCGCAGCGATCAGGCGCAGGTCTGCCTCTCCTGCCACGACGAGCCCCAGGTGGCCGCCGATGGACGGACGATCCCCG